>JAGNNV010000024.1 GCA_017990495.1 Vicinamibacteria bacterium | reverse complement strand
CCATCCAGAGCGCCGGCATCACCCTGGTGAAGGGCGACCTCACCGGCATCGCGCGGGCGCGGAATCTCTCGCGCGCGGCCATGAAGAACATCCGGCAGAACCTGTTCTTCGCCTTCATCTACAACTCCCTCGGCGTGCCGGTGGCCGCGGGCGTGCTGTATCCGTTCTTCGGTCTGCTGCTCTCGCCGATGTTCGCGGCGGCGGCGATGAGTCTCAGCTCGGTGTCGGTGATCGGCAACGCGCTGCGGTTGCGCAGCGCGAAGATCTGATCGTTCGAGGCCGCTTCCGGCGCCCAGGTTCAGGACTTCGTCGCGGGCTTCGCCTTGGCTGTCGGTAAACCCAGACGGACATGGGTAGCCATGGTGTCGCCCGACATCTGCTTCGATCCGGTGACGGCCACGCGGTCACCCTTCTTGAGATGGGTCTTGTCCACCGGCTTCTTGTCTTTTTCGAAGGTGGTCTTGTCCGAGAACTTGATCGTGATGGTCTCCTTCTCGGTCTTCAACTGAAAACCATCGGCGGATATGGAAACGATTTCGCCGATGATGGCGTCGTGACCTTCATGGGCGAAGACAGGCAGCGCGAAGGCGAGGAGGGCGGTGAATGCGAGGGCTTTTGCGAGGTTCTTCATGAAACGTCCTTTCGTTGGTGGGTAGTTTGTCGTGGTCTGAGCGTCAGGGTTTAGGGCGACCGATCGAGAGGTAATGGCCGCTCGTCTTCAGTCGAACGGTGACCGGCTCCGGGGTGAGGTTTTGCCAGTACCAGCCGTGCGTGCCGTCAAAGGGCGCTTCAAAGGCCCCATGTCCGCTCGCCGCATCGGAGTCCTTCCAGTAGCTGGTGAACTCATCCCGAGCCGCATTTGTGGCCTCGCCGTGCATGTCGAAATCCACCGGGGCATCGGCCGTCCAGCCGAAGACGAAGTGCTGCCCTTTGCTCATCGTCGCCTTGATCTCCGCCCCTTTTCCCGGGGCGAGCGTCAACTCAGTCTCGTCGGTGCGGAAGGGGTCTTTGGCCTGGAACACGGGCGATGCGACGGCGGCAACCGCCGCGGGCGCCACCGCCGAGGTACTCGGGGCCGACGGCGGACGGAGCAGGCCGAGCCTTCGACCTAAACCCGTTGGATCTACGCCGTACTCGGCGGGGAGCACCGCAATGACCACCACCAGGGCGGCGATCACGAGGGCGAGGGCAACCCCTCGCGCGAGTTCGGAAATAGTTGGAAGCTCTTTGGCTTCCGGTGCGTGGTTCATGATCGCAGGTCTCCCTGAATGAAGTAGCCGCAAAGCTGGTAGCCGACAAGAATGAAACCAAAGGTCATCAGAACCACGTTGGCGGCGAAGGCATGCCGCTCAAAAAACCTGGAACGACGCCAGAAGCCCATGGCCACGAGGATCAGTCCCAGACCCATGATCTGGCCAAGCTCGACGCCCACGTTGAAGGCCACAATGTTCGCGACGAGGCCTTCGCGCGACAGGGCGAACTCCTGGAGTTTGGTGGCGAGGCCGAGGCCGTGAAAGAGCCCGAATATAAGGACCGCGGCCTTGGTGTCGGGCTGAAAGCCCAGGAGCCTCCGGAACCCGCCCATGTTGTCGAAGCCCTTGTAGACCACGGAGCCGCCGATGATGGCGTCCACGATGTGGGCGTTGGCATTTGTCCCGCTGAGCACACCGTAGAGCAGGGTGACGCTGTGGCCCACCGCGAAGAGAGTCACATACAGGGCCACGTCGCGCAGCCGATAGAGAAAGAAGATCACTCCGAAGAGGAAAAGCAGGTGATCGTACCCGGTCACCATGTGCTTGGCCCCGAGGTACGTGAATCTCCCCAGCTGAAGCCCGTCGCTGATCAGCCCCTTGTCCTGCTCCGAAACTCCGTGCGCCGAGACGCTGGGAATGAGCGGCGCTGCCAGGGCGAGCATGACCAGCATGACCCCGAGCAAGGCGATGCGGCGGTTGCGATCAGTGGAGCTCATCGCTCCCCTCCTTTCGTTCACGGGCGAAAAGTCGATAGAGCGCGGGCAGGACCAGCAGAGTCAACAACGTGGAGGAGAGGATGCCTCCCGCGACTACAGTCGCGAGAGGACGCTGAACCTCGGCCCCGGTTCCGGTGGCGAGGGCCATGGGCAGAAACCCGAGCGAGGCCACCAGAGCGGTCATCAGGACCGGCCGGAGCCGCGCCACCGCTCCATCAAAAACGGCATCGTCAATCGAAGCGCCCTGGGCGCGCAGTCGATTGATGAAGGTCAGCATGACCAGGCCGTTCAGCACCGCGACGCCGGACAGAGCGATGAAACCGACCGCGGCGGAGATCGAGAAGGGAATGCCGCGGATCCACAACGAGAGGATGCCTCCGGTAAGCGCCAGCGGAACGCCGCTGAAGACAAGGAGCGCGTCGCGGACATTCCCGAACGTGGCGAAGAGCAGAACGAAGATGAGGAGCAGGGCCACCGGCACCACGATCTCGAGCCGCCGCCGCGCGGAGAGCAGGTTTTCGAACTGGCCGCCCCAGGCCGTCCAGTATCCAGGCGGAACAGTCACGTTCTCCTGAATGGCCCGCTCCGCCTCATCCACGAACGAGGCGATGTCCCGGTCGCGCACATTGGCGGTGACCACGACGCGTCGCTTGCCGTTTTCTCGGCTCACCTGGTTGGGGCCCTGCGCGATCTCGAAGGCCGCGACCGATCCCAGGGGGATGTAACCGCGGCCAGCGGGCAGGGGCACGGGCAGGCGTTTCAATCCCTCGATGTCGCCTCGCAGGTTCTCGGGCAAACGCACGATCAGATCGAAGCGCCGGTCTCCTTCGTAGACCTGGCCCGCGTCATGGCCACCGATCGCCACTTCGATGACCTCCTGAACCTCGGCCACATTCAGGCCGAGCCGCGCAATCGCCGCGCGGTCGATCTGGATGGTCAGGACGGGAAGACCGGTGGTCTGCTCGAGCTTCACGTCGGAGGCTCCGGGCACCGAGGCGAGCGCTTGTTCGATGTCGGCGCCCACCTCATCAAGGACGTCGCGGTCGTCCCCAAAGACCTTCACCGCCACATCGCTGCGAACCCCCGCGATCAGTTCGTTGAAACGCATCTGGATGGGCTGGATGAACTCGTAGTTGTTGCCGGGCAGCGTCAGCAGCTCGGTTTCAAGTTGCTTCACGAGATCGGCCTTGGGACGGCCGGGATCAGGCCAGCGGTCCTTTGGCTTCAGCATGACGTAGGTGTCCGCGACACTCGGGGGCATGGGGTCGGTGGCGATCTCGGCTGTCCCGATCTTGGAGAAGATGTAGTCGACTTCCGGGTACGTCTTGAGCTTCTCCTCGAGGTCGTGCTGCATGGAGACGGCGGTGGACAGACTCGTGCCGGGGATGCGCATGGCGTGCACCAGCAGATCGCCTTCGTCGAGGCTCGGGAGGAACTCGGCCCCGAAACGCGAACCGAGCCCGAGACTCATCACCAGCAACGCCACGGCGGCGATCGCGGTGGCGAAACGTCGGCGCAGGGCGAAGCGTAGAGCCGGCACATACGCGCGCGTGGCCTGGCTCACCACCGGGCTCTCCTCTTCGTTCACCTTGCCGGTCACGAACAGGGCGACCGCGGCGGGGACGAAGGTGATGGACATGATCATGGCTCCGAGCAGCGCGGCCAGGACGGTGAAGGCCATCGGGTAGAACATCTTTCCCTCGATGCCTTCGAGGGTGAGGATGGGCAGATAGACGATCATGATGATCAGTTCGCCGAACATGGTGGCGCGGCGGACTTCGCGGGAGCCTTCGAAGACGACCTCAAACCTCTCCGCCCGGGTGAGAAGGCGTCCCAGCTCCTTCTGCCGTTCGGCGAGTCGCCGCAGACAGTTCTCCACGATGATGACGGCGCCGTCCACGATGATGCCGAAGTCGAGAGCGCCCAGACTCAGAAGGTTGCCGCTCACCCCGCGCTCGACCATGAAGGTGATGGCGAAGAGCATCGACAGAGGGATGACCAGAGCGGTGATGACGGCGGCGCGGATGTTTCGCAGGAAGACAAAGAGCACCACGATGACGAGCAGTGCCCCGAGCGTGAGATTGTGGCGGACGGTCTCGATGGTGGCATCGACGAGCTTCGACCGGTCGTACACCGTCTTCGCCACCACACCTGGGGGGAGGGTCCTGTTGACCTCGGTCATCTTCTCCGCCACCCGATGCGAGACGATGCGGCTGTTCTCGCCGGTGAGCATGAACGCCGTGCCCAGGACCACTTCGCGGCCATCCTGGGTAGCAGCGCCCGTGCGGAGCTCGGGTCCGAGCAACACCTCGGCCACGTCGCGCATGTAGATCGGCGTGCCCTGATGGGTTCCGACCACGATCCTTTGGATGTCCTCGAGATTCGCCACCTGACCGGGAGCGCGAATCAGGACCTGCTCCCCCCGGCGTTCGATGTAGCCGGCGCCGACGTTCGCGTTGTTATCGGCCAGGGCGCGCATGACATCGCGGAAGGTGAAGTTGTAGGCCATCAGGCGGTCGGGGGTCGGGGTGACGTGGAACTGCTTCACGTAGCCGCCGATGCTGTTCACATCGGCGACGCCCGGAACGGTGCGAACCTGGGGCCTCACGATCCAGTCCTGAATCGTGCGCAGATCGGTGCTGGTGAAGGCCTCGCCCGAGGCGGAGCGGGCGCCGGGCTCGACGTCCACCGTCCACAGGAAGATCTCGCCCAGGCCGGTGGCGATGGGCCCCATCGACGGCACAATGCCGGGCGGCAGATTGCCCCGCGCCTCCTGGATGCGTTCGCCCACGAGCTGGCGCGCGAAGTAGATGTCCGTGCCGTCTTCGAAGACTACGGTGACCTGGGACAGGCCGTAGCGCGATATCGACCGGGTCTCCTTGAGCTTCGGAAGGCCGGCCATGGCGGTCTCGATCGGAAACGTGATGCGCTGCTCCGACTCGAGGGGCGAGTAGCCGGGCGCTTCCGCGTTGATCTGGACCTGAACGTTGGTGATATCCGGAACGGCGTCGATGGGCAGACGCTGGTAGTTCACGAGCCCCAGGGCGGCGATGCCCAGGCTGGCCGCGAGAATCAGATAGCGGTGCGCGATCGAAAATTTCAGGATGCTTTCGATCATCGGAGGCCCTCGTTCTGCGTTACTTCAACCGGCTGGCGATCAATGGTCATGGGTCGCACCGAGCTTGCCGATTTCCGCCTTGATCGCGTAGCTGTTGGTCGCGGCGTAACGTTCGCCGGGCTTCAGGCCCGAAAGCACTTCCACAAAGCCGCCGTCGGTGCGGCCGAGTTCAAGCGGACGGGCTTCGAACCAGTCCCCGTAACGAACAAAAACCACCTGCCAGTCGCGGAAGCTCTGGATGGCCTCTTCCGGCACCGCGAGTTTGGCGGGGCTCGACTCCTCCACCAGATGAACCGCGACAAACAGACCGGGCCGCAACGAGCCGTCACGATTGGCGAGGGCGATGCGCAGCGGCGTGGTTCGCGTGGACCTCCCCACCATGGACCCGATGTAGGACACACGACCGGTGGCCCGAAGCGCCGTGTCCTTCAACTCGACGCGCGCCTCCTGCCCGAGTCGGACGCCGCCTATCTGTTGTGACGGAACCTCGGCCTGAACGAACACCCGGCTGAGGTCGGCGACGACGAAAGCGTTGTGGTCAGCCTCCACGGCCTCCCCCACCGTGAGATCGCGTTCGGTCACAACACCGCTCAAGGGCGAACGCAGTTCCAGGCTCGGCAGTTTCTCGGGCGAAGCGCCCTGAAGTGCGGCCAACCCTGTTCGCGTTTCGCCAAGAGCGATTAGCTTCTGCGCCGCCACCTGCTCCGCGAGTTGCGCCTCCTCGAAATCGCGCCGGGCGGCGAGATACTCGCGCTCGGCGGTGATCTTCTTCTTCCAAAGACCCTCCTCGCGGTCCAGGGTGACCTTGAGGAACTCCGCGTGGTGAGTCGCGGCAAGGTAAGTACTGCGCGCTTCGGCCAGCTCACGACTCTCGATCACGGCGAGCAGCTCTCCCTGAGCGACTCGGTCGCCCAGCGTCTTCACTACCCGCGACACCCGGCCGGAAAGCCGGGCCACGACGTGGGCCATGCGCGTTTCGTCGGCCACGATTTCTCCGGGCAGTTCGATGGAAGTGGTCATCGGCCGCGGGCCGACCTCATGGATCTCGATGCCCGTGCTCTTGAGAACCTCATCGCTCAGCTGGACCTTGCCTTCAATCTGCGAGTAGGACCATTCCTTCACTTTGCCGGCTCGCTCGCCTTTCACCTTCACGTCGAACGAGTGCGGTTCCTCGACCACACCGTCGCCGCGCAGGTAATCGGATTCCGGGGTGAAATTGAACTTGTCGACCCGGCCACCCAGGCGGTGCAACTCGACCTGGAGCTTGACCTCAGCGGGCGGAACCGGCTTGCCGCTCGCGTCCAGCGGGTAGACGCGAAAGTGCGGAGGCACGCCGCTCTCGTAAATCGTCATCTCCAACTGGAGATCGGAGCCCTCGAGAAGTCTCGCTCCGTGGGGGCCGCGCGGATAGTCGAGGGGGCCTTTGACCTCGGCCTCCCCGGTCGACGTCTTCGGGCCGCAGGCGAGGGAGCCCGCGGCGAAAGCGAGAAGGGCAGAGGTGACGATTCGTGTTCGGAGCATGATGATTGAGTTCCTACGGAATCTGGAGGGAGGAGAGGGGCGCTTCGGCGAGGGGCCGGCCGATGAGCCGCTCCAGACGCGCAGATGCCTTGTGAAGATCAGCCAGCGCGCGAAGACGTTGGGCCTTCGCGTTGACCAGCGACTTTTGGGTGTCGAGAAGGTCGAGCAGGCTGAACTTTCCCGCCCGGTAGCCCTCCTCTGTCCCGTCGAATGCGGTTTGCGCGCCGGGCAGCACCGTGCCCTCGATGGCCGTGACTTCTTCGAAGGCCGCGGTCAGCGAGGTGTGGGCGGCCACGAGTGCGGTGTTGAGACGCGCCTCCACCGCTCGCTGGCCGTCACGCGCCTTGTTCAGCCGGCTGCGCGCTTCTTCGACGCCATCCCGATTCCGATCGAAGAGCGGGAGGGGAATGGAAGCGCCCACCAGCCAGGCCCGGTCGGAGGTCTCGGCGAAGCGACGATATCCGGCGGTGAGGGTGAGGTCGGGCCATCGCTTCGCGTGCTCGGCCGCGGAGAGCGCTTCACGCTCGGCCACCTCGCTCGCCCAACGCGCGAGGTCGGGATTCTTCGCGAGGAGTGCCCGCAGATCGGCGATCGACGGCGGGACCTGGAGAAGCGTCAGATCGCCATCGGCCCGCTCGAAACGTGCCTCGTGGCTTCCCCAGAGTGCGGCGAGTTGAGCGCGGTTCGCTGCGAGAGCGCGGCCGGCCTTCGCGGCTTCGATGCGGGCAAGGGCGAGGCCCACACCCGATTTCGTCTCCTCGAGGGGTGACACCGCGCCGGCGGCGACACGGGCCGCTATGGCGTCATGGAGGCGCTGGGCGACTTCGAGGCTCTCGCGGGCGAGCGCCTCCGCCCCTTGCGAGGAGACCACATCAACAAAGGACTCCGCCACCCGGGTCAGCAGGTCCAGGCGGGCGGCTTCATAGTCCTTGACGGCGAGATCGCGCTGCGCGGTTGCGATGTCCCGGCGCGCGCCGCGCTTGCCGCCCAGTTCGATCAGTTGAGAGAGCTGGATCGTGGTCTGACGTTGGATGGCCCCCATGGCGTTTGCCGCGGGCGCCTCAAGCCCCAGGTCCTCGGTCAGGATGCCGAGAGATGGGTTGGTGAATCGTCCGGCCTGCAGAAGCCGGGCGTCGCGCGCACGCGTTTCCCAGGCGAAGGAGGAAAGCTCGGGGCTCTGGGTGAGAGAAAGACCCAGGGCGTCGCGAAGAGTGATGGGACCGGTCGGATTTTTCGCCTCACTCGCGGCGACCCCTGGAAGGGCGCTCGCAAGCAGAGCCAGAGCGAGAGTTGTCTCGCGCCAACGAAGAGGGGGAAGAAAAAGAAACATGGTCTCGCTCCAGAACGAAAGGAAAACGACGCCCGTTCGCCGTGCATCGGCGCTCGGGTGAGCGAGACGAGATCAGATTCTGAGGATGGCGCCCTGGGCCCACAATCCCGGAGGACCGTGGTCGCGCACGCCGGAGTTCCTTGAAGTCGCGTGAACCGGCATTGGCGCCGGAACCATGGCCACGAATACCGAGGACGAGGCTGGCGGCGCTGTCACCGCTTCCAGGACGCGGGACCGCTGGGCCGAGAAGTCGCAACCTACAAGCGGATGATCGTGCCGGGTGGCGTCGTCCTCATGATGATGGCCATGGAACGCTTCCTCCAGCGTCGTCGCGGCGTGCTCGGTTGCGACGGGCGCGCTGACGGGGAGGGCGTGATGGTCCTCCGCCAGGTGAAGCGACGTCACGACCAGGCGCGCCCATGGGAACATCAGCCCGAGCAGGGCCAGGGTTGCGGGGAGGGCGCGAAGACGGCGCATCCAGCCATGCTACGTCGGCCCCATCGACGGACACAATCGCCCCGCTTTGGGCTGTCCTGGCCCCGTCTTTGGCGCACGCTAGACTGACCGGAGGAGATCGAATGAACTCACCGGAAGGCTTCACCCGCCGCCAGGCTCTGACCACCGCCGCCGTTCTCGCTCCGGCGATCACCGCGGCGAATCAGTCCCCCGCTGCTCCCGGGAAGCGCGCGGCCTTCGAGATCAGGCCCCTGCCCTTTGATCCCGCAAAACTCGCTGGCCTTTCGGAACGCCTCCTGAAGTCGCACTGGGAGAACAACTACGCGGGAGCAGTGAGGACCTTGAACGTGGTGCGCGATCGACTGGCCGGAGCACGCGCGGAAGGACACTCCCGCTTTTGTCTACGGAAATCTCAAGCGCGAGGAGTTGATCCGCCGCGGTTCGATGATCCTTCACGAGCTGTACTTCGCGAACCTTGGCGGCTCGGGCCGCCCCGGCGGCGTGCTGGCCGAAGCGCTCAAGAACGCTTTCGGCTCGGCAGAGGCGTGGGAAGACGATTTCAGGCGGACCGCGGCGTCGCTTTACGGCGGCTCAGGCTGGACGGTGCTGGCCTTCAATCAACACACCCGTGAGCTTCATAACTACTGGGCGTCCGACCACTCCCAGAGCGCGGTGATGGGAACACCCCTACTGGTGCTCGACCTGTACGAGCACGCGTACCATCTGGATTTCGGGGCAGCGGCCTCCCGCTACGTCGACGCTTTCTTCGCGAACGTTCAGTGGGATGAGGTTCAGCGCCGGCTCGAGAACGCGACCAAGCGGTAAGGGCCTTCAAGTCGCTCAGGTACGAGCCCGGTACGTGGCCGCAGCGTTGAGCCGATCCGGGAGCACAAGCACATGAAGAAGCAAAGGCTGCGGTCGGCCCGTTGCTGGACCGGCCGCAGCCCGTTGCTGCTACTGACTTTCGAGGTGGAGCGTTTAGCTCTCTGAGCGATCCGCCCGATCTGGTTTTCTCGGACGGTGTTTAGGAGGAGTTGAGATCAGTATCCGGGGCGTTCGTGACACCTTTGTGACGAGGAAGATAAGAACGGGAGAACTTTCGCTTCCTCGGTCACGGGACGGCACATCGTTCGAGCTCACATTGTCGACCGTCCTATAAGCTGCCTCGAGTTGGAGGTTTTGATGACCGACTCGGGCTTGCTGGGCACAACTCCATTCGCTGTGGTGGACGTGGAGACCACCGGCTTCTCGCCACGGTTGCGTGACCGCGTGGTGGAAATCGCCGTGATCCGACTCGCGCACGGCCGGCCGGTTGAGGAGTACACGACTCTCGTCAATCCTGGACGCGACGTAGGCCCGACTCATGTGCATGGGATCGCGGGCTCGGATGTGCAGTCTGCTCCCGTCTTTGAAGAGATCGCCGGAGACGTGGCCAGGCTGATCGACGGCGCCGTCCTCGTGGCCCACAACCTCCGCTTCGATCGACAGTTCCTCGACGCCGAGTTCGAGCGCGTCACCAGCAAGTGGCCGGTCCATCCAGGGGTGTGCACGCTTGGGCTTGCCTACGCTTTCGATACGGGGCAGACCAGCCGCAGGCTGGAGGATTGCTGCGACCGGCACGGTATTCAACTCGCTTCCGCTCACAGCGCGCTGGAAGACGCGCGTGCGACGGCGGCCCTGTTTATCGCCTATTGCGAGACCGCGGCCCGGCGTGGCCTCACGACGCTGGAGGCTCTTGGCTGCACGCCCGGCACGGCGCTTCCGCGAGACTGGCTGGACCTCAAACCCGTCGGCCACGCCTGGACGCGAAACCTTGCCGCGGGCGAGCGCCGGGCGGAACGGACCTTCCTTTCGCGCCTCGCCGAGAACCTGCCTGGCGCAGGCGCGCCCGACGCGGGAACCGCGGCCTACCTGGAACTGCTGGATCGCGCCCTTGAAGACCGTCGGGTGACCAAGACGGAGGCCGAGGAACTGATCGCGACGGCGGGGCGATGGGGACTGGCGCGGGCGGCGGTGGTGGAAGCGCACCGGCTCTACCTGTCGGACCTGGTCCGATTGGCCCTGGCCGACGGCGTGATCAGTAAGAATGAGCGAACGGATCTGGAGTCGGTGTGTGAACTCCTCGGTCTATCTACCGCAACCCTTGAAGCCCTTCTGACTCAACCCGCGCCACCCCAACCGAGCCCGTCGGCCCGGCCGGCGTCGAACCTCGCCGGGAAATCGGTGTGTTTCACCGGGGAGCTGGCGGGGCGGTTTGATGGAAACCCACTCACCCGGGACCAGGCAGAAGATCTCGCGCGCAACGCCGGGCTGATCGTTCGAAATACCGTGGTGAAGAAACTCGACATCCTGGTCGCCGCCGATCCGGGCAGCGTATCCGCAAAGGCTCAGAAGGCGAGGGCGCAGGGCACCAGGATCATGGCGGAGCCTGCGTTCTGGCAAGCGATCGGGGTGCAGGTGGAGTAGCTACTCTGGCCCGGGCGAGGCATCAATGACTTAGCCGCGTATATTCAGGTCTTCAAGGCAGGCACCATGAGAAAGATCAGCTTCACGTACTGGCGGGATGGGAAGTTCTATCTTGGTTTCCTCAACCAGTATCCAGACTACGAAACTCAGGCCAGGACGAAGAAGGAACTGACGGAGAACCTGAAGGATCTGCTCACGGACATCGAGTCTCGCGAGGTGCCCTACATCCGCAGGGTGGAAGAGATCCTGGTCGCGTAAGTGAAGCGACGCGATCTGATCAAGACGCTTGAAGACATGGGATGCAGCCTGGTTCGCCACGGTGGGCGCCATGATTGGTACACAAACCCCAACACCAAACAGTCTCAGCCCGTGCCGCGGCACACCGAGATCAACGAACGCCTTGCCAGGTCGATTATCAAGAAGCTGAGTGGCGGTGGGATTTCATGACCGCGCGGCCTTCTCCATGGCCTTCGTGATCTCCACGGTTCGCACGCTGACCGTGGTGACGCGCAGGAGAAGGTCGATCACCTTTTCCTTGTAGTCGGCGAAGCGGTAGGTGTTGAACTTCTCGCGGATTGTCGGATCCTTGGGCTTCTTCTCCTTGTACTGGTCAAGGATCCACTCCAGCGCGCAACGGTTGCCGAGTTTGTAGTCCCAGGCCTCGGCGGGGATTCCCGAGAGCGATGTCTCGCTGTCGAGGACGATGCGGCCGGCTTCCTTGTCGGCCTTGAGGATGACCTTGGGCGACGCGCCGGTGTCCTTCAGCTTCTCGTCGACCTTGTCCGTGCGCTTCAGGTTCGCGGGCGCCACCTTCTCGTAGGCGATGTGGAGGTCCATCAATTCCTCACCCCACGCGGCCCAGGCCCGGAAGTCCGGGTAGAACGGGATGCGCGGGAACTCGCGCTTCAGGTTGAGGGCGTACTTCTCGCGATAGACCGGGTCGTGGAGAACTCCGTAGACGTAGTGAAAGATGGCGTCCTTCGTGATCGGCTTCTTCGCCTTCTCGCGACCCGGCGCGTAGTGCTTCTTGAACTGCTCAAGGCCCCAGTCAGTGATGTTGTCGACGCGCTGGCCATCATCGCCATACGCATAGCGAGACACCTGCTGGTAACCATCGACGGATGCGCCGAAATGAAGGTCCGCGACGGTATCTACCGAAAGTGCCATGAAGTCGGCGCGCGAACCCTGGCCGGTGAAGCAAATCGATCGATTCTCGAGACCAGAAGGGAACATTGCGTCCGCCTCGCCACGCTCATCGACGAATAGCTTGGAGTCGTACAGGACGCGCCGGACATACGGACGGTAGGCAAAGGCGCGGACGTTGGTAGCATCGAACGCCTCGCTGCGACCTTGACCAAGCCTGCGCTTCAGGTTTCGGGACCACTTGATCTGTTCTCCGAAATCCGTTGCTTTCGTCGAGGTTGCCGAGAACCTGGCCTGGAACCACGCCATCTTGGCCGCCAAGCTGTCCGCGTCAAAACCGCAGACCCACTCGTCCCGGTTTGTCGAGATGCCAAGGGAAAAGAGTTTGAAGAGGGCTCGTTCTTGCGAGGGCTTCTTAGCTGATTTGGTAGCCCGGGTCGCCAACGCCGTGAGCGATTCGTAGTCGTTCTGGGTCAGATTGAGCCAGTTGTGTGTCTTGTCGGGCTCGATCTCCTCGACCTTCAGGGCGTGAAGCGCCGCGCCGCCAAGAAAGGCGAGCTTGTCGTCGGCGGTCTCCTGCTCCGGTCTACGCGAGTAGAAAATGCGGCACCCCTGGGCCTTCTGGCGCTTGACCAGAAGGGCAATCGAGACCCCAGTCTGAATGCCGAAGACATTGTGCTTCGTTCCCGAGAGCTTTGGGTTCGCGCGGACGTCGCCGCCAAGGTCAACCACCCAAATCTCATTGAACTCCTTGGCTACCACGTTCCGAAACCCATCGAAGGTTTGTCTCTCGAGGTAGCTTCGGTTGGTCACGAACGCGAGCACGCCGTTCTCCGCCAGGCGATCGCTGGCCCAACGGAAGAACCGCGCGTACATGTCGTAGAGCTTGGTCTTCTGGGCCGTGCTCGCCTCGATGTACGTCTCCTTGATCCGCTTGTCGATGTCCGGGTACTCGCGGTTCTTGTTGTTCTCGTTCTCGTTGAGCTGGTTGGCGTTGTAGGGCGGATTGCCGATGACCACGCTGATCTTGCGCAGGTTCTGTCGGCGGATGCGCTCGACGTTCTCCTCCGAAACGCTGCCGAAGAGGCCATGCTGGTGGCCCTTGTACTTCCGCAGGCCCTCGACGTTGTCCAGCGTGTCCACGAAACAGAGGCTCGGAAACTCGAGGTAGTCGCCGGTGATCGCCTGGTACGTCGCCTCAATGTTCAGGTTGGCCACGTAGTACGGAAGAATCGCGACTTCGTTGGCGTGGAGTTCCTCCAGGTACTTGTGTTTCAGCTTCTTCGGCTGACCGCGGAAGTGCTCGAGCAGCTCACAGATGAATGTGCCCGTGCCGGTCGCGGGGTCCAAAATCTCAACCTGCGGATCAATCAGGTTGCGGCCGAAGTGCTTCTCGCACAGCCAGTCGGCGCTCTCGATCATGAAACGCACGATCTCGTTGGGCGTGTAGACCACGCCAAGCCGATCGGCGGCCTTGGGGTTGTAGACCTTGTAGAAGTTCTCGTAGATGACCTTCAAGAAGGCTTGCTTTTCCGAGTGGCTGGAGATGCGGGCGGCCGCGGAGTTGATGGCGGCGTAGTACGTGTCCAGCCCGCGCAGCGTCTTCTTCTTGAGGTCGCCGGTGAAGAACGTCTCTTCCAGGGCGAAGAGAGCTTTGGCCACGTTGTTCTTGTGGTGAAAGTCGTCCTCGCCGAAGACCTTGGAGAAGACGTCGTCGGTCAGGATGTGCTGAATCAGCATCTCCCGGACGTCGGCCTCGGTGAGATTCGGATTGATCGCTTCGTGAGCGTGCTCGAGGAAGACACGAGCGGCTTCCTTGAACGCGGGCCGGTCCTTGTGCGCCTTCTCGATCATGGCGCGCAGGGCGTCGAGCACAGCGGGCAGGTCGGTCTTGAACTGATGGACCGCTTTGTTGAACTCCTGGATCTCGGTGCGTTCGTATCCGAAGAACAAATTCAGGAGCTTTTCGAGCTTCGCGACGTCGTCCACGGCGCAACGAATGACCTCGTTGCGGTTCTGGTAGAGGATGGCCTCGGTCGAATCCTCGAAGATGATGTTGTCCGACGGGTAGCCGCGGCTGAACTTCAGCGCAATCTCGGCATCCAAGTCGTCCTTCTCGTCCTTGGCTTCCCAGTAGCCGAAGGGCATGCGCAATTCGTGAAGCAGAGCGCCATCCACGTAGCGCCGGTCTTTGGCCGGCGTCGTGATCGCGTACTCGGGCACGAAGATCAGATCGTGCGCCTTGCCCCAGCCCTTCAGAAGGTCTTTGAAGGCCTCGCGCACCACCGACTCGCGGTGATCACCCAGCTTCTTGAGATCAGCGAGATTGTTGAGGTACTGACCGATGAGAACCTGGCTCACACGAAGCTCGGCCCGCCGGTTGAGGGTTTGGGCATTGAGCGGATACTACCGTCCCGCGCGGCTGAAAGTCGGCCTTGATCAGCTTTACGGCTTGATCCAACCCGCTTCGATGAAGGCGGCTCGAATCATGTCTTCCCCCGGAACCCGGGAGCGTCCCGCGGCGGCGGGATAGGTGCGTCAGGTCATCGCGTAGGAGGTCTCCTCCCGAACCTTGGGGTCGATATCGAGGCCCTTGATGCGCACGGTCGGGCTCCCAGGCCAGTTCAGCGCCTTCGCCTGTTCTTCGTTCTCGATAATGATCTGGTCGATCGTGATTTCCACGCCGAGGCGACTCGCTACCTCTTTCAGGCGAGGGATGGCTTCGCTCCCGCAGTCGTCATCTCGAAGGACGGTAACAATCTTCATGTTCTTCCCATTTTCTGAATCGGCCTTCTTGGAAGTCTGCCCATGCGAAAGACCCGTCACTGCGAGAAGGGCGAGCGCCACGAGGGGGCGACGCAGAACGTAGAGAGCACTGATCTGATTCACCTTTCGCCTTTCTTTGGAAGCCTGACCTGGACCGGCGCCCTAACGCGTGGGACCGACGCCCATCTCCGCGGCCAAGACTTCCTTGGCCCCGGCTTTGCCGGTCATCGTCACCCAGACCGTGTCGTCAAGCCGCATCTCCAGGGCGAACCCTGCGAAGCCGCAACACCGGCGCTCCAAGCTCACCCACTCCGCGACTTCGAGGAAGGTCGCGTGATCGGTGGGCATCTGAAGGGCATAGCCATTGGGCAGCTCGACCGTTTTCTGGATCTTGCCGCGCACGATCCCGAGAAGTTCCTTCTGGCGTTTCCGCTGGGTCGGGTCGAGAGCCTTGGGGTGACACGCGATGGGCGGGTCGGCCTTTTGGAGAGTGGTTTCCGGGTTGCTCATCATTGAGAGAGACATGAGGATAGGCGTAATCAAGGTTTTGCTGGTCCTTTCGGGGGCGGCGAGGGCCGTCTCAAGACGTATAGGCGCACAGCCGTGCGAGCGTGACCGCGAACGTTCTGGTCAGGCCTCCCGGCTGGCGGGCCGGAGCGGGATGAGGACGCCGGCGAGAAGACCGAGGGCGGTCCACAGGGGTCCTGAAATGCCGATCACCAGCGAGCCAAGGGAGCCAAGCAGAAGAGCCGTGAAACTCGCCACCAGGAACGAACCCCCACGGGACAAAGCGCGCAAAGCCAGGCCTCCGAAGAGGCCGGCGACCACGGCCACGAGTGGAATCCACTTGAGGCGCGGCGAAGCGCACAGGCCATCCGAACAGGCCATCAGGCCATGGCAAACGAGCGGAAAGGCGAAGGCGATGACCCCGGCGACGAGCCCGGGACGAAGGGCGGCCTCGATTCCGCGCCCGGCGAACCGGGCGAGTGCTATCGCCGAGCCAAGGATAAGACCGCAGAGGAGGCTTGCGTTGGGGGTTGGGCAGCAGTGGGCGGAGATGGACACGGTCGGAATGACCACTACCGCAGCCAGCGCGAGGGCGTTGATGATCCGCGCACGCTCGTAGGCTCGGCGAGCGCGTTCACGGATGGCGTGATCTTGAGGCGTGCTCATGGTCATCTCAGTCTCATGATGGCGCGGCAGCGCTCGAGGGCGCGCTGAACGCGCTTGCGAAAGGCGGCTCCGGTGGCGCCCTTGGCTCGTTCGTCGTGCGCATAGAGGGTCAGCGCCTCGCGGTCCGCGGCGGAAAGCCGGGCGAGCCCCCACTCGATCAACTCGTCCGCCTCCCTGACCGCGAGAGCGGCGTCTTGTTCCGGGGGACGGCTCGACTCAACCACGTTCTCTGCGTCCTCCCGTCGCCGATATTTCTTGCGCCGCCAGGTGCGGATCTCGTGAAAGGCGACACCGATGGCGAAGGCCGCGGCGTCGCGCGAAGTGTCGAACTCATTTGCGCGAACGAAGAGTTTGAGGAGGGCTTCCTGTGCCGCATCGTCGGCATCGCCTTCTGGGAGTTGCCGGCGCGCGAACCGACGGTAGATGGGCCAGAGGATGTCGAAGACCGTGGTGAAGGCCTCGCGATCGCCCCGGGAAAGCGATGAGAGGCTTTCCTGCAGGCGCTCACGTTGCGAGGCCTCCACGCGTCGGGTCTAGCAGCAGCCGCAGCCGGCGCACGCGGCGCAGGCCGCGCAACAGGCCGCCACCAAAGGCTCGGAGGCCAGGGCCAGTGTCGGCAGGGCGATGAGGGCGAGAGCGCCTTTGAACATGTTCTTCATTCGGGGTCTTCCTTAAGCGAGGATACGGTCGACTATCGACCGTGTTCGATAGGTATAGGCGCAACCCCTCGCGTGTGTGACTCGATTGTTTACCCTCGTCCGGCCGCTTCTTTCCCGGCCTCACGCAGGATTCGCACCCCTCCTCGCACCACCAGGGCGCACACCATTGAACCGATGACGAGATCGGGCAGGGCCGAGCCCGTGGCCATGACCAGGAGGCCGGCGAGGATTACGCCCACGTTCACCTGCACATCGGTGGTCGAGAAGATCCAGCTCGCGCGCATGTGGATTTCGCCGTGTCGATGTTTGCGCAGCAACCACACGCAGGCGGCGTTTGCGGCCAGAGCAATGGTCGAAATGCCGATCATCAGCGAGGACACGGGATCGCTGCCCTCGAAGAAGCGGCGCAGGACCTCGATGGCCGCCCACAAGGCCAGGCCGAGCTGAATGACGCCGCTCGCGGTAGCAGCGCGCACCTTGCGACGGGCGCTTGTGCCCACGGCCCACAGGGCCACGCCGTAGACGAAGGCGTCGGCCAGCATGTCGAGGGCATCCGCGATGAGGCCCATGGAGTCGCCGATCCAACCCGTCACCATCTCCACCACGAACATGGTGGCGTTGATGAGAAGAAGGAGGAGAAGCGTCTGTCGCTCGGTGACTGCGGTCATGAGGCTCTGATCATGACCGCAGTCTATCGATCGCGATTCGCGTGGTTGCTATCTGCAACCGCAGCCACTCGGGCCTTGCTCCTTCGGCTCGCCACAACAAGCGGACTTGGCCGAGGGTTCGCAGCAGGTGGTCTTCTCCTGGGGCGAACAACATGCGGCGTCGGCGCCGCTCGGGGGCGTTTGGGGTTTGCTTCGGTTCGTCTGGGTGTTGGGTTCCATTTCATTCTCCTTGTTTCGGTGGGACGTCTTGTGCAGGAGTAGACGTGTGACTTCGAAAAGGACTCAACCTGATCTGCGACGGGTGCGGGTGAAGAGCGCGAGCGCCAGCAGGGCGAGTAGGGTCAGGATCAGAAACAGCGCTTCGTACGTGACGCCCGACGAGAGCATCCACGCGGCGAGGACCGGACCGACGGCGCGCGCGCCAAGGCTCGGCGAGAGCACGAGTCCCGAGGATCGGATGTACGAGTGGGGACCGGCCGCTTCCATGAGGGTTGCGCTTCGGACAATGGTCAGAGCACCGTTGGCCATTCCGTAGGCGGCGACGGCGGCGATCATGGCCACTCCGCCTCGCGGAGCGGCGAGGGCAAACATCGACAAGGCGAGGAGGGAGAAGGCGACAAATCCGGAGAGGTGAGGCGAGGGAACTGACGGCGCAAGCTCGCTGAGCCGCGCCGCCGCCTGGAAGGGCCCGGCGAGGGCGGCGAGGCCGGCGGCCCAGACGGTCGACTCTCCGCTGTCGACCAGTCTTGGTATGAGATGGACCGCGGCGATCGAGGTCACCAGGGAGCTGAGACCGAAGCCCGCAGCGAGAAAGAGGAACCTCGGCGGCTGGGTTGGCGAGGTCGGTTCAGCAGGGGCGGGCAGGCGAACGATCACGGACCTCCGCAGGCCATGCCAGTGAAGGGGCAAGCAGATCAGGGCTTGAAGCGCGGCGAAGCAGAGCATCATGCCTCGCCACCCGAAGCGCTCGGAGAGGAAGACCGAGGCCGGCCAGAACACGGTACTTGCCAGGCCGCCCGCGACCGTGACTACCCCGACCGACCTCCTGAAGTCGGGGACACCCTGTTGTGCCAGCAAGGAGAACGCCGCCTCGTACAGCGTGAACGCCGCTGCTACCCCCGCGAACAACCAGCCCACAAGGAAGATCTCGAGATGTTTAGCGAACCCGATCAGGGCCAGCGATGCCGCAGCAAGGGCGGATCCCGCGGCCATGACGGCTTTGCCGCCTCGCCCTTCAATGAGTCGACTCGTCATCGGACCACACAGCGCGGAGACCAGAAGAGAGAGGGAGAACGCGGCGCTTACGGAGGCGCTCGACCACAGTTCCTCCGCTTCAATGCCGGCCGCCATCGCGGGGAACGCGTAGTAGAGGGTTCCCCACGAGACAACCTGAGAGACGCTCAGAACGAGGACAGAGCGAGTGTCTGCTACGCGCAGCAGGCGGCCTCGCCTTCTGGCGCCTTTCGGCTGCTGCAGACCCCCGTCTCCGGAAGATCAAGGTGAACTTCGTCGGCGGCCTTGAGGTCACCCGAGAGGGCGGCGGCGATCGATCGCACCTGCTCGAAGCCCGTGGCCAGGAGGAAGGTCGGGGCGCGGCCGTAACTCTTCACCCCCGCGGTGTAGAAGCCGGGCTCGGGATGGGCGAGCTCCCGGTGCCCATGCGGTCGCACGGTGCCGCAACTGTGAACGTTCGGATCGATCAGGGGGCCAAGCGCCGTGGTCGATTCGAGTTGCGGGTCGAGATCGAGGCGTAGTTCGCGGGTCAGGCTGAGGTCGGGTCGCTGGCCGGTGGCCGCGATGATTTCGTCGATGACGTCGATGCGCGTCTCGCTGCTGTCGGCGCCGGACCCCACGACACTGAGGCCCAAGCGAGTGGAGGTGATCGAACGTATGTGGAAGTCGGAGACGAGTTCGAGGCCGCCTTTGGCGCGAAGGGCCTTGAGTGCGGAGCCAAGCTGGCCGCGGGCGGGAAGGGCGTCTGCGACGCCACCCCCGAAGGCGCGGGTCGCATCCTGGCCGCGCACCGCCCAGACCAGGCGCGTGCCGGGGTGAGCTTCGGCAAGTTGTGCGAGGGCAAGAAGGCTGTTCGCAGCGGAGTGGCCAGCCCCGACCACCAGTACGCGTTTCCCGGCGTAACGAGACCGGTGAATGCCGAGGATGTCCGGAATCCCGTAGAAGATGTGTTCGTGGTGTTCGCGTTCTCCGGTTGCGACGATGCCGCTTGATCCCAGGGGGTTGGGCTGAGACCAGGTGCCGGAGACGTCGATCACGGCGCGGGCCAGGAGTTCGTGCGCCCCCTCGTCGTCGATGTACCGGACCAGAAAGGGGTGCGCGGACCGATTATGGGTCTTGACCTTGTCAAGGCCGCTGCGAGTGATCGCCACCACGCGCGAGCGCAGGCGGAGCCTTGGAGCGACTTCGGGCAGGGCGGCAAAGGGCCGAAGGCTGCGATCCAGAAGCTGCCCCGCGGTGGGAAGTTCGTCGGGATCTGGTTCAGTCCATTCGCTCGCCAGAAGACGGGCTTTCATGGCTTTGTCGAGGTTGTAGCGCCAGGGTGAGAACAGTCTGACGTGCCCGAATTCCTGCAGGTGTCCTCCCACGTTGGCGGCTCGCTCGAGGACGACGGATTCGATCCCCCGGTCGAGAAGATGGGCCACGGCCGCGAGCCCCACGGGACCGGCGCCGATCACGGCGACGGGCAAGGTTGTTGACGGTTTCATGCTGGATGGACGCGGCGGGACGGGAAAGGACGCAGCGTTGTCGGTCTTACCGGCACGACCTCAGCACGCCGCCCGGACACACTCCCCGCCGCGGGGGCGGAAGCCAACGATCCGACCCGCGTCGTTGAAATCGAAGTGACAGCAGGCCTGAAGCGCCTCGCGGAGTTTCACCCGGCCGCGTTGGATCCGCGACTTGGCGCCGGACAGGCTCAAGGAAAGCCGGCTGGCCACCTCGGCCTGAGTGAGCCCCTCGATCTCGCTCAAGCGCATCGCGTCGCGATACGGTTCGGGCAGTTCCTCGATGGTCGGGGCGAGCCAGGTGAGGACCAACTCCTGGATGTCGGAACTCTCTTTAGCCTCGACATCCAGATTGAGCGAGTCGATGTCCACGGTGGGCCGGCGGCGCCGGTAGTGATCGATCACCGCATTGCGCGCGATCTGCCAGATCCAGCCATGAATGCGTTTCACATCGGAGAGCGAACCTGCGTTCTGGTGCATCCGCAGCAGGATTTCCTGGGTCAGGTCGTCTACGTCGGCAGGGTTCGAGATCCGACGGGACAAGAAGCCCCGGAGCTTCGGAATGAGTACTTCCAGCGTGGATTCAGATGGCGACTTCGCGGGCAGATCGAAGGTTGCAGGCTCCATAGTTCAACATTACTAGAACTATGAAAGCAACGGCAAGGGGCGGCGGTTATTCCCAGTGGTTTTCGACAATGAAGGCGCGCACCCTGGCCTCGACCTCGTCGCGGATCACACGGACCGGCTCGATGCCCTGGCCTTTGGGGTCTTGAAGAGGCCAGTCGAGGATGGGGACGCCGGGAATGTAGGGGCAACTCTCGCCGCAGCCCATGGTGACGAGGAAGGCGGCTTCCTTCGCAAGCTCCGCGGTCAGCTTCTGCGGCTCGGCTTTTGAAAGGTCGATGCCTTTTTCGTTCATGGCTTCGACCACAACCGGGTGAACGTGGTCCGAGGGCTCTGTCCCCGCGGAGACGGCTCGCGCTTTGGTCTGATCAGCGATGCGATTGAACCAGGCCGCCGCCATCTGGGACCGGCCGGCGTTGTGAACGCACGCGAAGACGATGCGCTTCATGCCGCGCTTCCCTGGAACCAGCCCTCGGCCTTCTGGCGGCTCGGCACTCCACCCGCATGGACTACCGTGCCGTCGATGACCACACCGGGTGTCGACATGATGCCGTAGCTCATGATCTTTTCCATGTCCTCGACCTTCTCCATCTGAATCTCGACGCCCTTCTCGTGAGCGATGGTCTCAAGCAACTTGACGGTGTTCTTGCAGTTGGCGCAACCGACGCCCAGGACTTTCACGTTCTTCATGACTTCTCCTTTGTGCGCCGATCACAGCACGGCGTTGAAAACGTAGCCGACGAGCAGAATGCCGCTGGCCACCACCGCCACGAAGGTGGCGATGAGTCGCGGCTTCAATACCTTGCGCAGAATCACGAGCTCGGGCAGCGAGAGAGCGATGACGCTCATCATGAACGCGAGCACGGTTCCAAGCGCGGCGCCTTTGGCCAGAAGGGCCTGAACGATGGGAATCACGCCGGCGGCGTTTGTGTACATGGGCACGCCCACGATCACCGCGAGCGGCACCGACCACCACGCCTCCCGACCCATGATCGAAGCCATGAAGGCCTGGGGAACGTACCCGTGGATGGCCGCGCCGATGGCGATGCCCACAAGGACGTACGGCCAGACCTTGCCCACGATCTCCCTCACCGACGCCTTCCCTGCCTCGATGCGTTCGGAGAGAGTGAGAGAGTCCGCGCCTACGCGCGCCTCCACCTTCGGCATCCGAGCGACCCAGTCCTCGAGCGAACCCTCCATCTTGAGGCGGCCGATGATCCAGCCGGCCACAATCGCCACGGTGAGGCCCAGGCTCAGGTAGAGCAGGGCGATGCGCCAGCCGAAAAGACCGAACAAGAGAGTGAGCGCCACCTCGTTGACCATGGGGGCCGAGATGAGGAAGGAGAACGTGACGCCGAGCGGCACGCCGGCCTGGACGAAGCCGATGAAGAGCGGCACCGCGGAACAGGAGCAGAACGGTGTGACCACGCCAAGGCTCGCAGCCATCACATTCGCGACGCCCTCGGCGCGGCCGGCCAGCATCGCGCGCGTGCGTTCGGGGGTGAAGTAGGAGTTCACCATCCCCATGACGAAGACCACGCCGGTCAAGAGCATCAGAACTTTGGGCGTGTCGTAGAAGAAGAACTGAAGCGCGCCGCCCAGGTGACTCGCGCGATCCACGGGCAGCACGGCCACGATGGCTTCGGAGACGGGAATGAGACTGCTGTAGAGAGACGCCCAGGCTATCGCGGCAAGCGCCAGAAAGGCCTTGGGCCGCGCGACCGCGGGTCTTGTCGGCGCGGGCGGAATCGCCCCTGCCGCCATCGGTGAAGAGTGAGGAGTCACGGCGGTCATGCGATCACCCCGCCCGCGTTCTGGGGCGCCGGGAACCAATGTCTTGTGCGGGTGCAGACGGCGCACACGGACAACATCACCGGCACTTCGATCAGGACTCCCACCACGGTCGCGAGAGCCGCGCCTGATTCAGGCCCGAACAGGGCGATGGCGGTGGCGACGGCCAGTTCGAAGAAATTGCTCGCGCCGATCAACGCTCCGGGAGCGGCCACCGCGTACTCGACCTTGAAGTAGCGCATCAGGCCGTAGGTGAGCGAAGAATTGAAGTACACCTGAATCAGGATGGGCACGGCGATGAGCGCAACATGAACGGGCTTGGTGAGAATGTTCCCGGCCTGGAAGGCGAAGATCAGGACCAGGGTGGCCAGAAGGGCCATCATGCTCACCGGAGCGAATCCGGGCAGGAGGACTTTTTCGAACCACTCGGTTCCGCGGCTTCGTATGAAGCCCTGCCGGAGAGCCACGCCCGCGGCGAGGGGAATGACGATGAAGACGATCACGGAGTACAGCAGCACCATGAAGGGCACTTCCAGTGAAGACGCACCGCTCACCAGGAAGCGCACGATGGGCGCGAACAGGACCAGCATGATGAGGTCGTTCACCGACACCTGAACCAGGGTGTAGGCGGGGTCGCCGTCCGAGAGGTAGCTCCAGACGAAGACCATGGCCGTGCACGGCGCGGCGGCCAGAATGATGCACCCGGCGATGTACTGATCGGCATCCGAAGCGGGGATCCATGGGCTGAAAACGACCTTGAAGAAGAGCCAGGCGAGAGCGGCCATCGAGAAGGGCTTCACCAGCCAGTTCACGAAGAGGGTGATGAACAGACCCCTGGGCCTTCGGCCAACCTGGCGGATCGCGCCGAAGTCGACCTTCATCATCATCGGCGTGATCATCAGCCAGATGAGGATGGCGATCGGGATGTTGATCTGACTGCCTTCACCGAACTCGAGACCACGGAGCGTGTCCATCATTCCGGGAGCGGCGCGACCGAGCAGCACGCCCGCCACCATGCAGAGCCCCACCCAGACACTCAGGTATCTCTCGAAGATCCCGAGCCGCTTCGCGGGCGTGGGTGTAGGCATGATCAGACGGCGCTAAGCAGCGCCTTGAACCTCTTCAACGCCGCAGGGACGATGCAGTAGCCCGCCCGTGGTCCCCTGGCATTGGCCCTGACCAGGCCGGCAGAGCGCAGGATGCGAAGGTGCTCGGACACCGTGGACTGGGCCAGAGGGAGCTCATCAACGATGTGACAGCACATCTGCGCGTTCCTTCGAGCCAGCATGTGCAGGATCTTCACCCTGATGGGGTGACTCGCCGCCTTGGCGAAAGCCGCGAGTTCGGCTTCGGCGGACGCCCCCTCGAGGGGCCGCAGGTCCACCTCGCCCTTTGGCGATGGATCGGCCGAACATGAGGGTTCGATGATCTTGCGGCGTTTCATATCGTTTATCGTCGATTAACGATATCACGGCGCGAGCGTGCGCGACAAGAGTTTCCACGACGCTCCTCTCCGGCCCGTGGTTCCTGGTTCGCAAGATCTTCGCGATGGCGGCGGCAAACGCGCACCGGCTGCGTGGAGCGGGCCCGAAGACACGGCAAAGGCTCGTCTTCCAGGCGCCAAAGCGCTGGCCTGCTTGTTGCTCTTCCCCAGTCCCCGGATCCACGAATGGCGACACAGACCGGAGCGGCACAGGAGGCAAACATGGGAATGTCAGTCGGGTTCATCGGCGGCGGGCGCATCGTGCGCATCATCCTCAAGGGCTGGATGCAGGCGGGATACTGGCCTGGGAAGGTCGTGGTGAGCGACACCGAGCCCAAGTCACTTGAGACCCTGCGTGCGGCCTGCCCTGAGGCCTTCACCGTTCCGGGCGACAATCTGCAGCCTGCAGAGCAGGACGTCGTGTTCCTGGCATTGCATCCCCCGGGCCTCAAGAGCGCCCTTGGTGACCTGCGCGGACGGGTTTCTGCCGCGTCGATCGTTGTGTCGCTCGCTCCCAAACTCACGATCGAAGACATCGCCGGCGCGCTCGGCGGCGCCTCGAAGATCGCCCGCGTGATCCCGAACGCGCCTTCGATCGTCGGGGCGGGCTTCAACCCGATCTGCTTCGGTCCGGCGCTGTCCTCGACAGACCGCGGCGTCCTCCTGAATCTGCTGGCCCCGCTGGGCGCCGCCCCCGAGGTGGCCGAACGCGACCTCGAGGCGTATGCGCTGCTCACGGGCATGGGTCCTACCTGCCTGTGGTTTGAGCTCTACGAAATGCTGGCGCTCGCCGAGGAATTTGGCCTCGAGCGCGCAGCGGCCACGAAAGCGCTCGCTGAGATGGCCAGGGGCACCGTGCGCACGATGACGGATTCGCACCTCTCTCCGGCCGAGGTCATGGACCTCGTGCCCGTTCGTCCCCTTGCTGAAGAAGAAGAAGCCTGGAAGGCGATCTATCGCACTCGGTTCAGGGCGATCGAAAACCGGATCCGTCCCGCGGCCAAGGCCTAGGGGGCCCTAAGGGCGCCGCGTAGGAGACGGCGTTGAAGAGCGGCGCCGCGGCGCTACTCGCCGGGCGATGCTGGCCCAAGGTCATCGACGGGTCTTCGGTCAGACCCTGGTGATCCGAGAACTCCTCGGCCTTGCGAAGTAGGTGCCAGGATTGACCGCCGTCAGGCGTGATGGACCAGGCAGAACCCACGAGGTGTCGCATCCAAACGATTGGACGCGAAATGCGGCGGGCCACTTTCGCGCAAGAACGCGGGGGTTATCCTGCCGCACAACAGGCGGGTTCACTCGATGCGATTTCTTTCCAGATTCTTCGCGGCGACACTTGTCATCGGCGCATCCGCGTCCGCGGCAAAGTCCTCCTCCCCTGAAGAGGACGCGCTGCTGCGCGATGCGACCGTCGCCATCGAGCGCGCGCGCATGGACCTCATCGGGGTTCGCCGCGACCTGCACGCCTTCCCCGAACGAAGCGGGGCAGAATCACGCACGGCCGCCATCGTCGCCGCGCGGCTTCGAGCGCGCGGACTGGAGGTGCGGACCGGCGTGGGAGGCCACGGCGTCGTCGGGATCCTGCGCGGCGCTCAACCCGGTCCGGTGATTGCCTTCCGCGCCGATATGGATGCGGTCCCCTCGACTGCGCCAGACCCCGTGGACTTCCGCTCGCAAGTGCCCGGACTTCGCCACATCTGCGGGCACGATATCCACACCACGGTCGGGCTCGCGATCGCGGATGGCCTTTCCGCCATTGCCGATCGCCTCCCGGGGACGGTGGTCTTCCTGTTCCAGCCCGCGGAGGAATCAGCCACCGGCGCTCAACTCATGTTGTCGAACGGAGTCTTCGATGCGGGTCGGCCCAAAGAGATCTTCGCCTTTCATACCTCACCCCTTGAAGCCGGACGCATCGGCACGAAGTCCGGCGCGATGTTGCCCGCGCGCGACCAGGTGAGCGTTTCGTTCAACGGGGCCGCGAGTCGTGATGATCTCGCGCAGCAGGTGGCCATGAACGTTGCGGCTCTCGCCAGCCCCGGGACCGGATCGTCGAGGGCTGAGCCCTTTGTCATCGTTCAGTCACAGCAAACCGAGTGGCTCTCGGGTTCGGGGCAGTGGCGGGTGAGCGCGAACCTGACGGTTTCCGGGCCAGAGGCCCGTGAAGCGGCGCGGACCCGCCTCGAGGCGGCTCTGGGCAGCCTTCGCCAGGCGGGCTTCAGTCCCGCCGTCGATTGGCAGCGAAGAGTCCCCGGTGCATTCAATGATCCGACCTTGGAGTCTTCGCTTCGTCCGGCGATCGAGCAGGCGATGGGGGCGGGCAGCCTGGTCGTGAGTTCCACTCTCCCCACCGCGTTCTCGGAAGACTTCGCTTGGTTCACTGATGGGATCCCGGGCGTCATGTATTGGCTCGGCGTCGCGAACGCGGAGCGGGGTTGGTCTGGCGTCCCCCACAGCCCCGACTACGTGGCCGACGAGGAATCGATCCAGGTCGGCGCACGCGCCATGGCCGCGGTGATACTGAACCGGCTCAGGCAATGAGGGAACAGGCTCACCTGGGTCCGCAACTCTTCGATTTCCTGGGCGACCTGCGCAACCACAACGATCGGGACTGGTTCCAGGCCCACAAGGAGCGATACGAACGCGACGTCCGGGCCCCCCTGCTGGCCTTTATCCGCGACGCGGCGGCGCCCCTCGCGAAGATAAGCCCGGAGATTCAGGCCGACGCGCGGCCGACCGGCGGATCGCTCTTCCGGATCTACCGGGATACACGCTTCAGCAAGGACAAGGCTCCCTACAAGACCCACGCCGCCGTGCAGTTTCGGCATCGCGCCGGCAAGGACGTGCATGCCCCCGGCTTCTACCTTCACATCGAGGCGGGCAACGTCTTTGTCGGCGCCGGCTTGTGGCGCCCCGAGTCCGAGCCGTTGCGGGCGGTTCGAACCGCTATCGCAACCCGGCCGGCCGACTGGACGCGGGTGCTGAGCGCGACCGCCTTCAAGAAGACGTGCGTGCTCGAGGGCGAAGTCGCGAAACGCCCGCCGGCGGGGTTCGCTGCCGAACATCCTTTGATCGGCCAGATCCGCCGCAAGGACTTCGTCGCGGTGGCGAGGTTCAAGGACGCGGAGGCGATACGACCGGGGTTCAAGGACGCCGTCATCACCGCCTGCCGGGCCGCCTCTCCCCTGAATGCGTTCATCTGCCGCGCCCTCGGCCATCCCTGGTAGGAGAAACCTCCCTCGATTCACGCGCCACGGAGCTTCCCCGGCTGAACCGGACGGTGACGATGGGCGTAGGGCTTAGCCCAGGGTCGTGTCGAGAACCATCATCAACGCGAAGCCTGCCATCAGGCCAAGGGTGGCGTCGCGCTCGTGGCCGTGGCGGTGGGTTTCCGGAATGACTTCGTGGGAGACCACAAAGATCATGGCGCCGGCGGAGAGACCGAGACCGATCGGATAGGCGAGGGCCATACCGCTCGAAAGACCCACGCCGAGCAGCGCGCCGATCGGTTCGAGCACACCGCTGCCGGCCGCGACCAGAACAGCGATGCCGGCGGCGAAACCGGCGCGCCTCAAAGCGAGAGCCACGGCGAGGCCCTCGGGCAGGTCCTGCAGGGCGATGGCGGAGGTGAGGGGCACCCCCACGGCCATGTCGCCCTGCGAGAAGCTGACGCCGATCGCCATGCCTTCAGGCAGGTTGTGTAGTGCGATCGCGAAGACAAAGAGCCACATGCGGCCGCAGTGTTCGACCCCGGGGCCGCAGGGGCCGCGTCCGTCGTGTTCGTGCGGCGTGAATTGGTCGAGCCCGAGCA
>JAGNNV010000177.1 GCA_017990495.1 Vicinamibacteria bacterium | reverse complement strand
GGCCAGGAGGCGATCGCGGTGGGCGTCGCCTCGGCCCTGCGGACCGACGACTGGATTCTGCCCATGCACCGCAATCTGGGCGGCTTCACCACGCGCCGGGTCGATATGCTCCGTCTCTTCCGCCAGCTCTTCGGCCGAAGCGGCGGTTTCACCCAAGGGCGCGACCGGACTTTTCACTTCGGCCTGCCCGAGAAGTCGATCGTGGGCATGATTTCCCATCTCGGCGCCATGCTGCCGGTGGCCTGCGGCCTCGGACTCGCGAGCAAACTGAAGGGCACGGGCCGGGTCGCCGCTACCTTCACCGGGGATGGGTCGACGAGTGAAGGCGATTTCCACGAGGCCTTGAACCTCGCCGCGGTGTGGAAACTCCCCGTGCTCTTCGTGATCGAGAACAACCAGTACGGTCTCTCCACTCCGAGCCGCGAGCAGTATGCCTGCGCGCGCCTCTCCGACCGCGCCCTCGGCTACGGGATCCCCGGCCAGACCATCGACGGCAACGACCTGCTCGCGGTTTACCAGGCCACTCGCGACGCCGCGGCGCGGGCCCGGGCCGGAGACGGCCCCACCCTGCTCGAGTTCGAGACCTTCCGCATGCGCGGCCACGAAGAGGCCTCAGGCGTGGCTTACGTGCCGCCGCAACTCTTCGAGGAGTGGGCGAAGAAGGATCCCCTGGTTCGGCTGGAGTCGGTGCTCAAGGCCACCGGGGTGATGACCGCGCCCGAGATCGAAGTCCTGCGCGAGCTGCTCAAGGCCGAGGTCGACCGCGTGGCCGACGAAGCCCTCGACACTCCGGTTCCCTCCTCCACCCGAGAGAAGGAACTCGCCTCGGTTTACGCCGCAGCCCCCGCGCCGGTGGGTCCGGCGCCGGGAGTGAAGACTCGGGAACTGCGCTACATCGACGCCATCAGCGAAGCTCTCCAGACCGCGATGAGACGCGATCCCCGCGTCGTCCTCATGGGTCAGGACATCGCCGAGTACGGGGGGGCCTTCAAAGTCACCAAGGGCTTCGTCGAAGAGTTCGGGCGCGACCGCGTGCGCAACACTCCGATCATCGAGTCGGGCATCCTCGGCGCCGCCCTCGGCCTCGCCATCGACGGCATGGTTCCCATGGTCGAGATGCAGTTCGGCGATTTCATCTCCTGCGGCTTCAACCAGATCGTCAACAATCTGGCCAAGACCCATTACCGCTGGGGCACGAGCGTGCCCTGCGTGATCCGCGCCCCCACGGGCGGAGGCACCGGGGCCGGGCCCTTCCACTCCCAGAACGTCGAGGCCTGGTTCACCCACGTTGCCGGCCTCAAAGTGATCGCTCCCGCCACACCGGAAGACGCGAAAGGCCTGCTCCTCGCCTCCCTGGCCGAGCCCAATCCCGTGCTCTTCCTCGAGCACAAGCTGCTCTACCGTTCGCTCAAAGGAGTGGTGCCCGAGGGTTACTACACGACGCCCATCGGGAAGGCCCGGATCGCGCGTCGCGGCCACGACCTCACCATCGTCGCCTACGGGATCGCCGTGCATTGGGCCCTCGAGGCGGCGGCCACCCTGGCCCGTGAAGGTTCCGAGATCGAAGTGATCGACCTGCGTACCCTGCTTCCCTGGGACAAGGCCACGGTCCTTCAGTCGGTGCGACGAACGGCCAAGGTGCTGGTGCTGCACGAGGCGCCGCTCACCGGCGGCTTCGGCGGCGAGATCGCGGCCACCATCTCCCAGGAGGCGTTCAGCGACCTCGACGCTCCGGTCACCCGGCTCGGCGGATCCGACACGCCCATTCCCTTCGCCGAGGCGCTTGAAGAGATGTTGTCGCCGCGGCCCGATCTGCTGCCCACCCTGCGCAAACTGCTGGAGTACTGAGGTCATCATGAGAGCCCTTCGAAGACGGCGTGTCCTTAGAAACGTCGCCCTGGGGGCCCTGGCCCTCGTGATTGTTTCCGGCCTGACCGGCACGTTCCTCTTCCGCGGCTCGCTGCCCGTGCTCGAGGGAGAACGCAAACTCGAGGGCCTCAAAGGCTCGGTCACCATCGAGCGCGATGAGAACGGCGTCGCCACCGTCCGCGGAACGGATCGGCTCGACGTGGCCCGCGCCACCGGCTTCCTGCATGGCCAGGAGCGTTTCTTCCAGATGGACCTCATGCGTCGGCGCGCGGCCGGCGAATTGTCCGAACTGATCGGCGCGGCCACGGTGGAGATCGACAGCGAAGTGCGCATCCATCAGTTCCGCGGAGTGGCCGAAAAAGTGGTGGCCCGAATGAACGCGCGTGACCGGGCCATGACCGACGCCTACGTAGCCGGTGTGAACGCCGGCCTCCAGGCCCTGCGCGTGCGCCCCTACGAGTACGTCTTGCTTCGCGTCGACCCCGCGCCCTGGAAGGCCGAGGACTCGGTGCTCTGCGTGCTCTCGATGTTCCTCACCCTGCACGAGGCCAAGGGCGAACGCGAAAGCACGATGGCGGTCATGCGCGACGCCATGCCCCCCGCTTTGTTCGATTTCCTCGCTCCGCGCGGCACCCTCGAATGGGACGCGCCGATCGTGGGTGATCCCATCGCCATTGCCGCCATTCCCGGTCCTGAACTGTTCGACACCCGCGCCGCGCCCGCCGAGGCGAAGGTGGCCACGGTCTACCCCTCGCCCGATCGCTTCCTGCCCGAGGACAACCTTCCCTACACCGGCAGCAACAACTGGGCAGTCGACGCTGCGCGATCAACCAAGGGATACGCGATGGTCGCGGACGACATGCACCTCGAGATCTCGGTGCCCAACATCTGGTATCGCCTGCGTCTCGTGTTTCCAGACGCCAAGGGAATCGAGCGCACCGTCACCGGCGTCTCCCTCCCCGGCACCGCGGGCATCGTGGCCGGCAGCAACGGCCGCGTGGCGTGGGGCTTCACCAACACCCAGGCCGACTGGAACGATCTGGTGATCATCGAACCCGGCGCGCGACCGAACACGTATCTCACCGGGGACGGACCAAAGGAGTTCGCGAAGGCCACCGAGACCATCAACATCAAAGGCGCGCCCTCGCGACCGCTCGAGATCCTGAACACCATCTGGGGGCCCGTGATCGACCGCGATCACAATGGCCGGCTTCGCGCCTACCAGTGGACGGCCCACGACCCCGACGCGGTGAATCTCAAACTCCTCGATCTCGAGGACGCGGAGACGATCGAGGAGGCCATCGAGGTGGCGCATCTGGCCGGCGCGCCGCCCCAGAACGCCGTGATCGCCGACCGCACCGGCCGCATCGCCTGGACCGTGGCCGGACGCATCCCGAGGCGCGTGGGCTTTGAAGGTCGCCTGCCCGTCACCCGATCGGATGGCTCGAGGCGATGGGATGGGTATGTCTCGAGCGAAGAGGCGCCGAAAGTGGTCGATCCCGCGGACGGACGGCTATGGACCGCGAATGCCCGCGTGGTTTCGGGGCCGATGCTCGCGATCATGGGCGAGGGCAACTACCCCCTGGGCGCGCGTGCCCGGCAAATCCGCGATGGACTCTTCGCCAAGGAGAAGCTGTCGGCGGCGGATCTGATGGACATTCAGCTCGACAACCGCGCGGTGTTCCTGGATCGCTGGCAGAAGCTGGCGCTCGCCACACTCGACGACCAGGCAGTCGGCGGCGACGCGAAACTGGTCGAGGCCAGGCGCCTCATCGCGAACTGGGGCGGACGAGCGGCGGTGGAATCGGTGGGCTACCGGATAGTGAAGGCCTTCCGCCTCGCCGTTTCCGATCGCACCTTCGCTCCCCTCATCGCCTCCTCCCTCAAGCTCGACAAGAAGTTCCGCTACAGCCGGATCTGGCAGTACGAGGGGCCGCTGTGGGCCCTGAACACAAGCGAACCCATTCATCTGCTCGATCCGAAGTTCCCGGACTGGAAGGCCCTGCGCCTCGACAGCATTCGGGCGGTGGTGGAGGCTCTCACCAAAGACGGACGCCGCCTGTCCGAGCGGACCTGGGGGGAGTTCAATGCCGCCCGCATCCAGCATCCCCTTTCCCGGGCCGTGCCCGCGCTCGCGCGGTTCCTCGACATGAAGAAAGACCCGCTGCCCGGCGACGATCACATGCCGCGCGTGGCCTCGCCCACCAACGGCGCCTCGGAACGCTTCGTGGTTTCCCCTGGACGCGAAGACGAGGGTTACTTCCACATGCCCACCGGACAGAGTTCCCACCCCCTCTCTCCCTACTTCGGCGCGGGCCACCAGGCCTGGCTCACCGGAGAGAAAACTCCGTTCCTCCCCGGACCGCCGCGTTACACCCTGACCCTGCGTCAGTAGAAACCTCGGACCTCAGCCGCTACAATGGCGGCGATGGGGTTGCTTTTGTGCCGGTCCGATCATCGCGCCGCACCCTGAGATGGCAGATCCCTCCGACTCTCCTTCTGTTCACCGCACCGGGGCGCTCAGCCGCCTGCTCGCCACTCCGCCCGTCAAGAAGCGGGAGATAGGCGCCGAGACGCTCCTCTCGGCCGTGCTTGACGCCGCCGCCGATGGAATCATCGTCATCGGCGCTGACGGTCAGATCCTGACCTACAACGACCGTTTCGTCGAGATCTGGGAGGTCTCCCGCCAGACCCTGCTCTCCCGGGACGACCGTCAGGTCCTGGCCGCGCTGGTGAAGAAGATCACCGATGCCGCGGACTTCCTGCACCACGTCGACACCATGGCCGCCGATCGCGACGGGCGCGCGCTCGGGGTCTGTCGACTGATCGACGGCCGGGTGATCGAGCACGAGACCCGGCCCATAACGGTGGATGACGAGAAGATCGGCCGGGTATGGACTTTCCGCGATATCACGGCACGGGTGCGGGCCTTCACTCTGCTGCATGAGAGCGAACAACGTTTCCGGGTGTTCGCCGACAGCGCCGCCTACGGCATCGTCATGCACCAGGACGGTGAGGTGGTGTACGCGAATGAGGCGGCGGGGCGCGAGCTTGGATACGACGTGGAGGAGATGATCGGCCTGCGCGTCATCGATTTCATTCCGGAGGACGACCGCCCCGCCATGCGCGAGCGGGCGGTGGCCCGGGCGAAGGCGGAGGGGGCGTCGCCGTCCCACTACGAAACCTCGGTCCGACGTCGGGATGGCGAGATCCGCAAGTTCGAACTCGGTGTGAGTTCGATCCGCCTGAAGGATCAGGACGCGGTGGTGGTGACCATGGTCGACATCACCGATCGGCATCGCGCGGAAGCCCGCGCCCGTCGCCTGGCCTCACACGACGCCCTGACCGATCTGCCCAACCGGACCTCTTTCCGTGAGGCCGCCGATCTGGCGGTTGAAGAAGCGGCGAGGACGGGCAGCGACCTGAGCGTGGTTCTGGTCGGCCTCGACCGGTTCAAGTCCGCGAACTTCCTGGGCCACCGGCTGGGCGACCAGGTTCTCCAGGAAGCCGCGCGCCGTCTGCACGGTCTGGTGCGGCCGATCGACCTCGTGGCCCGGCTCGGCGCCGATGAGTTCGCGGTGCTGCTCAGAGGCTGCGACCTCGGGTCGGCCATCGTGTTGTCCCAGCACATCGTGGCCTGCCTGCGCGAGCCCTACCGGGTCACCGACGAGAATGAGATATTCCTCAGCGCGAGCGTGGGCGCCGCCTCGTTCCCCCACCAGGCCCGAAACGCCGCCGAGTTGCTGGGTCACGCGAACATCGCTCTGCTCGCGGCCAAGGAGCGCGGCAAAGACCAGGCGGTGGCCTTCGAGAACGAGCTGACCGGCGAGGCCGCGGCCCGGGTGGAGATGAACCGCTTCCTTCACCGCTCCCTGCGCGATCATTCGTTCTTCCTCGAGTATCAGCCGATCGCCCGGACCCACGACCTCGGCATCACCGGCTTCGAGGCACTCGTCCGCTCGAAGGACCTGCTGGGTCGCCGCGTGCCTCCCGATGCCTTCATTCCCATTGCCGAGGCCACCGGTCTCGTGGTGCCGATGGGCCGCATCGTCCTCGATCTGGCCCTCGGGGCCATCCGCGAGTTCAACCTGCTCCGAGCGAGCCCCCTGCGGGTCGCCATCAATGCCTCCGCTCTTCAACTGCGGCATCCCACCTTCGTGCGCGACATCCGGGCCGGCCTCGACCAGCATGCCCTGCCCGCCTCATCGCTCGCCGTCGAAGTCACGGAGACGAACGCTCTGACCGATCCGGAAGGCACGCGACGCGTCCTGCGCGAACTGCGCACGGCCGGAGTGTCGATCAGTCTCGACGACTTCGGCACCGGCTTCGCTTCCCTCGACCTGCTGCGCAGCCTTCCCCTCGACCTGGTCAAGATCGACCGCTCCTTCACCCACGACATCGACAAAGACCCGACCCAGGCCTCCATCGCCACCGCGGTGATCGAACTGTCGCACCGTCTCGGACTGAAGGTGGTGGCCGAGGGCGTGGAGACCGCGAGTCAGCATGCTTTCCTCGAGTCACGCGGCTGCGACCTCATCCAGGGTTATTGGCTGGCCCGGCCGTTGTCGCTGGAAGCCGGCCTCGAGTTCCTGCAGTCCCGCGAACGCCGCGTCCGCGCTTAGGCGATCGGGCGGCGGGTGATCCTTCCGGTGAGGGTTTCCGCGCCGATCGAGACGAACAACTCCCGCTCCGAAACCGACAGCGCGAAGGTCATGCGCCGGTCCAGCCGCGAGACGAGGGAAGCGATGAGGGCGGGCTCGATGGCATAGAGCTCGAGGTCCTCGACGCGATGAATACGTTCACCGGCCAGCCGGCCGGCCAGACGCTCGACATCCTTATGTGTATAGACCACCACGCGGGGCGCGGCCTTCGAGGCCTTGTGCAGCCGCGCAGCATCGGGAGTGCCGATCTCGATCCACGCTCGAAGCGCTCCGGTCAGGTCGCGTACGCTGAGCGCGGGCTCGTCCGGTTCGGAGAGACCGCCGGTGGAGAACGCAAGGCCCTCCGTGAACTCGAGGGCATAGGCGAGCACGCGCGTCAGCAGATACTCGGCGGACTCCGAGGGATGCCGGGCCACGCGGAGGGAGATGGACTCGTAGACCTGCCGGTCGGCATCGGCGAGGTCGATATCGATGTTGTAGACGGTTGCTCCAGTGGCCACGCGCCAGTAGACCACGAAAGAGAGCGCCCTCCACGAAGGCCTAGCAGTCCGTGGTGAAAGTCCGCCGCACTTTCACCACGGGCTGCTAGCGCTTCGCGGTTCGTGCTCCCTTGGCGGCGGACCCCCGAGGCGACTTACGTTCCCCGGCCACGGCCTGCAGCCCGGCCAGTCGCGCCGTGATCCGCTCCTCATCCGGGCCACCCGCCTGCTCGAGGGCCAGCTTCACCTCGCGAGCACGGGGACGGGCGCCTCGATCGATCAACAGTTCGAGGCAACCGAGTGAACCCGCGCGCGCGGCCGCGATCACCGGGTGA
>JAGNNV010000176.1:3951-7346 GCA_017990495.1 Vicinamibacteria bacterium | reverse complement strand
GCAACACGTCCACTCCGAGACGGATCGAGGTGTCGAGGTGTTCGCGGTAGACGTCCTTCACTCCCTGGTCCATGATCTCGTAGGCGTCGTAGCGATGCCGCGTGCGCACCAGGACGCGGAGATGGGGGAAGTGTTTCTTCGCGGTCTCGACTACAGCCACGGACTCGGCCAGGCCGTCGACCGCGCTGATCAGAATCCGGGCCTCGGCGGCGCCCGCCGAATGCAGCAGCTCGGGGCGGGTGGCGTCTCCGTAGTACACCTTGAAGCCCATGCGGCGGAGCAGGTCAACGCGGTCGGAGTCATGGTCGAGGATGGTGGCCTCCACCCCGTTCGCGCGCAGGAACCGCCCCACGGTGCTGCCGAAGTGCGAGAAGCCGGCGATGATGACCGCGTGCTTTTCCTCGATCTCATCGGCCGCGCGGTCGGGGGCCCTCTGGGCGGCGAGGCGGGGCAGCACGACCTTCTCGTGCAGGAGCATCAGCAGGGGGGTGCTGGTCATGCTGAGTGCGGTGACCGCCATCAAGGTTCCGGTGGTGGCCCCGTCGATAAGCCCCAACTGGGCGATGAAGGCGAACAGGACGAATGCGAATTCGCCCACCTGGGACAGGCCAAGTGCGAACACCAGATTCTGGTCGAGTGAGAGCCCACCGCGGCGTCCGAGTCCTAAGAGGACCAGGATCTTCAGGAGCACCACGCCCGCGGTCAGCAGCGCGATCCGCCCGGGGGCCTCGGCGATGAGGTGGAAATCAATGGAGGCGCCGACGCCCATGAAGAAAAGGCCGAGGAGCAGACCCTTGAAGGGATCGAGGTCGCTTTCAAGCTCGTGCTTGAACTCGCTGTTCGCGAGAACCACGCCGGCGAGGAATGTGCCGAGGGCGGGACTGAGGCCGACTTTCTGCATCAGCAGGGCGGTGGCGACCACGATGAGCAGGGCCGAGGCGGTGAACAATTCGCGCAGCCGGGTGCGCGCCACGACCCGAAGGGCCGGCGCGACGACGAATCGTCCCGCCGCCACCACCACGGCCACCGCCGCGGCGACGGCCAGGGTCTGAACCCAGCCCGGCTGATGGGAAAGACCGCCTCCCCCGTGCGCGTCGTCGGTCGCCGGCACGGTGGCGAGCAGGGGCAGCAGGGCAAGAATGGGGATCACGGCGATGTCCTGGAAGAGGAGGACCGCGAACGACTGCTGGCCCGCGGCGGTGCCCATGAGGCCCTTCTCCTTGAGTGACTGCAAGGCGATGGCGGTCGACGACATGGCGAGGGCGGAGCCGATGGCGATGGAGGCCGCGGGAGAAAGGCCGAAGGCGATTCCGAGAGCGGCGCAGCCGAGCGCGGTCCCGAGCAGTTGAGCCGCGCCCAAGCCCAGGACACGCTGGCGCATCCGCCAGAAGGCCTCGGGCTCCAGTTCCAGGCCCACAAGGAACAACATCATCACCACGCCGAACTCGGCGAAGTGCATGATGTCCTTGCCCTCCGCGCCGATGAATCCGAGCAGGAACGGACCGATCACCACACCGGCGGTGAGATAGCCAAGGACCGACCCCATGCCCAGCTTCTTCGCGATGGGCACGCAGGCGACCGCGGCGGCGAGGTAGATGACGGCTTGAAGAAGCGGATCGGCCATGGTGGGGCTACGCTGAGGCCGACACGGCCTGATTCAGTCGGTCGAGCCTGCCGAGGTCCTCAGGACGCAGGCCGCCCACGGCGAGCCCTTGAAGCAGTCGACCGTACTGCTTTCCCAGTTCCTCGAGTTCCTCGTCGGTGCGGCGATGGGTTCCGTGGACCACGAAGGGCGGCAGCCAGGTCATGCCGCATAGGGTCATGGTGCGCTGCAGCGGACGGAGGAACTCGGCCAGGGTGAATCCATGAAAGCCCTCGAGCTGATACGCGGATTCGGGACCGCCCGTGGTCAGTACGTGAAATGCCGTCTTCCCCTTGAGGGCGACGCCACCGGGGCCGTAGGCCCAGCCGAAGCTCAGCACCAGGTCGATCCACTGCTTGACCAGCGGCGGGGCGGAGTACCAGTAGAGCGGATGATGGAAGACGACGATGTCGTGGGCCAGAAGCAGGCGCTGCTCTTCGGCCACGTTGACGTTGAAGTCAGGATAGACCTCGTACAGATCCTTGAAGGTCACATCTGCGGGAAGGTGGCGGAGGAGGGCGCGGTTGCTCCGGGACTTTTCGAGGCGGGGGTGGGCGAAGAGAACCAGAACCTTGGGCATGCGGCGAGTGCGCGGAGTGTAGCGGCAGATGGAAGGTGCGGCAACGTGGGCCTTGTCGTGGACCCGCACGAGCGAATAACCTTGCCGGCTATGGTAATCAACGTATCCGACTTGAAGCGCGGCGATATTCTCGAACTGGACGGCGATCCGTGGCAGGTCGGCGAGGTGCAGAGTCAGACCCCGTCCGCTCGCGGGGCCTCCATGCTCATCAAGACCAAGATCAAGAATCTCCGCACCGGGCAGAGCCAGGCCAAGACCTGGCGCGGCGGGGACATGGAAAAGGGGGCGGAGGTCGACTATCGAAACGCCCAGTTTCTCTACAAGCAGGGCGAGGACTTCGTGTTCATGGACCTGGCCTCCTATGAGCAGTTCACCCTTGATGCCGACCGGGTGGGCGACGCGGCGGGCTTCATGCTGGAGAACCTCGAGGTGCGCACCACGCTCTTCCAGGATCGCGTGATCGCCTTGATCCTGCCCATCGCGGTGGATCTCGAAGTGAAGGACACCGCGCCTGCCATCAAAGGTGCGACGGCCCAGGCCCAACTGAAGCCCGCGATCACCGAGACCGGCGCCCAGGTGATGGTGCCCTCCTACATCGAAACCGGCGAGCGCATCCGCGTCGACACGCGCGACGGACGCTTCCTCGAGCGATCGAAGTAGCTGAAGGCCTCAGCCGAACAACGAGCGGAAGAACCGCTTGATCCGGCTCACGATGCGCTGAAGCAGGCTGGGCGGAGCCGGCGGGGGAGGCAGCGGGTTCGCAACCCCCACAACCACCGGCAGGCTTGACGGTGCGCTTTCGTGGAGGATCTGGTGACGCACCGGATCCGCCGTTGGGGTGACCCGTTCCGGCGGTGCGCTTTCCCGCTTCGGCGCGGGGGTTTTGGTCGGGGCGGGGGCCACCCGCGCGGGTTCGGCCTTCATTCCCGCCTTCACCGGCGCTTTCACCCCAGCGGGCGCTTTCTCGTCGACCGCCGCCTTGATTTCAACCGGGGCGGTGACTTCGACCGGAGGTGCAACCTCGACGGCCGCCTTCTCTTCAACCTGCGCCTTCAGCTCAGCGGGCGCCGTCATCTCAGCAGGGGCTGTGGCGTCAACCGGCGGCGCGGCCCCGACCGGCGGGGCAACCTCGATTGGAGGTGCAGCCTCGACCGGTGGCGCGGCCTCGATTGG
>JAGNNV010000176.1:0-3851 GCA_017990495.1 Vicinamibacteria bacterium | reverse complement strand
CCTCGATTGGAGGTGCAACCTCGATCGGCGGTGCAACCTCAATTGGCGATGCAGCCTCGACCGGCGGTGCAACCTCGACCGGAGCCGCCGGTGAAATCGGCTCCTCCTGGATCACGGGTGGCGCTGGTCGCACGACGGGCTCCAGGTCCGGCTCCACGGCCGGACGCAGCGCCTCGAGACCCCGCGATAGAAGTGACAGACGACCGACCGCCCACATGGCTTGACTCGTGATCCTTGGTGTTTTGAGAGGGGCTCGCGACCGAACGATGCCGACAGGCATCTCGGGCGAACGGCGTAGCCTACTTCGGCGAGGCCACGATCGCGATCTGGTCTCCCCGCGGGCTGACGGCGAGGCGAGTGAGTTCCTTGAGGCCGACCGCTTCGAAGTCCGCGATCTCGCGCCAGTCGCCATCGACGCCGGGCTTCATGGCCAGGACCTTCGCCCCGGCCGAAATCACAAGAGTGCCGTCAGCGAGCCAGGCGTAGTCCTCACGCCCCTTCGGAGCGCGCGTGATGTCCTTGACCGCACCCCGCGCATCCACCTCCTTGATCAGCCACTCGTCGGCGCTCAATTTGTGGAGGAAGCTCGCGGCCGGTCGCCCGGGGATCTTGTGGATGGAACGGCCGACGTTCGAGGCGATCAGCTTGGCCTCTTCGGTTGCGAGGTCGATGAGCTGAAGAGTCGGGGGTGCGCCGAGCACGAAAGAGGCGACGACGTGAGGCTCGGGGAAGGCGAAGTACCCGATGGGGCGCACGGTCGTGATGAGCAGATCATCGCCCTTGTCTGGGGCGGGATCGAGGCGCCACAGTCGTTGCACCCCGTCGAGTTCCACGCGGATCACCCCATAGCCCCGCGCGTCCGGCATGGGCGTCGCCGAGTATTCGCTCTCCGCGGTTCGTTTCACCGGTGTTACCTTGCCGCTTCCGAGGTCGTACCGAACGATGTCGGTGCGCCCTGAAGCATCCGCCTGGGTGAAGACGATGCCGCGGCCGTCAGTCTCGAACTTCGGCTGGTTGTCGTAGCCCGGGTGATTCGAAATGTTCCTCGGGACGCCGATCTTCAAAGCCGCGCCCGTCCCGCTGAGCGGCGCGAGGTAGACCTCGTTCTCGGTGAGGCCCGACACGGGCGCCACGGGCGGCCCGGCGTTCCACCACCACTGCTTCTGCCGAGGTGACTTGTCGGGAGCGATGCGGTCGAGGGTGTCGCCGTCGAAGAGCTCTCCGTTCTTCATCACGAGTCGCACGGACGCGGTGTTGCGGATGTCATCGAGCGGATTCTTGTCGAGGATCACGAGGTCGGCGAGTTTGCCGGCTTCCACGCTGCCCAGGTCCTGGGCGTAACCGATGGCTTCGGCCCCATGCAGAGTGGCCGCGCGCAGGGTTTCCATCGGGGTGAGTCCGCCGCTTTGCAGCGCCCACATCTCCCAGTGCACCTGGACACCCTGGAGCTGGCCGTGTCCACCGATGCCCACGCGTCCGCCCGCGCGCACGATCTTCGCGGCCTCGGTGGCGAGCTTCTTGAAGACGTGTTCGTCATCCGCGAACCAGGGTCGCCGCTTGGTCTTCGACTCGAGCACCGCGGTGGGCACGAATCGGCGCAGCTTCGCATCGTTCCACGGGTCGGTGGTGGCGTAGAAGTAGTTCTCGGCCCAGGGCCCGCCGTAGGCCACGAGGAGCGTCGGGGTGTAGGTGATTCCCGACTTTGCGAAGACCTCGACCATGTCCTTGTACAACGGGACGATGGGCAGCGAGTGCTCGTTGCCGGAGAACCCGTCGATGGCGTGGGTGAAGTCGAGCTTCAGATCGAGCGAACCCTCGGTGGTGGGCATGATTCGATGCTCCTTGCTCGCCTCGACCATCCACTGCCGTTGTTTGCGGTTGCCCACGGTGTAGGACTTCAGGGTGTTGGTCTTGTAGTACTTCGCGTACTTCTCGACCACGCTCTTCGCGGCGTCGGCCGACTGAAAGTCGGTGTTGCCGAAGACGCCCGGCCCTGTGTTGAAGGCCCGCGAGCCAACCATGAGGCCGGCGTCGATCATGTCCTGATAGGCGAAGACGTCGTTGGTCGCGGTTTGCACGTCGCGGCCGGTGGTGACGCCGTAAGCGAGGTTCGCGGCGAAGGGCCAGGCCTCGAGATCGAGCACCCGGCGTCTCACCTCGGTCCAGTGCGCGTGCACGTCGATGAGTCCGGGGATTATGGTTTTGCCGGTGACGTCGATGACCCGGGCGCCCTCGGGAACCACCCCCGACCCCTTCGGGCCGACCGACTTGACGCGATTGCCCTCGATGACCACGTCGGCCGCATCGATCACTTCGTCTCTACGTTCGCCGCTCATGGTGATCACCCGCGCGCCGCGGAGCACGAGGGTTCCGCGAGGCGTGGCGCGGGGCGTTTCAACCACGAAGTCCGTGATGGACGCGCCTTCCTCGGAACGCTTCGCCGCGGCCGGGGTGGGCTTGGTGGTGGTGGCGTCGTCGGCCTTCTTCTCGCCCGCTTCGTTACCGCCGAACGTGATCGCAGACAGGTCCTTGCGGAAGAGGCTGGCGCCGACGGTCCAGACCACCGTCTTGCCCGAGGCGGTGAACGAGAACTCGTCCACTCCGAGGTCGGTCATCTTGGTCACGGGCACGCTCGGGGAGGACACGTTGATGGTCGCGGTGTCCCCGGAGGCGGGCGGCGCGGGCATCACGAAGAGCTGAGTGGAAACCGCGGCCAGCAGATGCCGGCCATCGGGTGAGAGCCGCACTTCGGAGGCGGGGGCAGGATCGGGAGCCGCGGTTTTGCCCACCACCTTGAAATGAACCCGGCGGTCAGTGCCGTCGAAGCGCACCGAGAACAGGCCATCGCGGGAGTTCACGTAGACGCGATCCGCCTCGGGGCCGAAGTGGGGTCGACCGAAACCCCGCGCCTGCAGGATCGACTTCACTTCGCCGGTGGCCACCGAGATGGTCACGAGTTCCAGCCCCGCGGGTTCGGACCCACCCCATTCGGTCTCGATCTCCTGACGCGACTGCCAGGGAGCGCGCAAGGCCACGATGAGATCTCCGCGGGGGGAGAACACCGGATCGCGGTAGAAGGCCGGAGCCCGGGTCACGGCCGTAGGCGCGCTCAGGCCGTCGCTCGCGACCTTCATGACCTGACCGCCCGCGCCCGACCAGGTTACGTAGATCAGCGTCTTGCCGTCACTCGACCACGCCGGCAGGTACTCGAACGCGCTCTGCGCGGTGACGCGCTTCGGAACGCCGCCAGAAACCGGGGCCGTGTGCAGTCGTCCAAAGGCCGAGAAGGCCACGCGCGCACCATCGGGGGAAACCGCTGCGCCCTGAATGATGCGAGCGCGCACCGGGCCCTGGTCGATCCGGGCGGGGAAGTCGAGCAGCGGGCCGAGGTCGAGAGCCACGGCGGCATTGAAGGGGATCACCTGGTCCGCGCCGGTGGCCACGGAAATGCGATGGATCCTGCCCTCGTAGGCCGCGATCACGTCCTTGCTGTCGGGTGTGAAGGCGAAGCCGGGGAGCAGGTCGCGGGTGAAGCGTGATTCCTGGTCGTCGCGCTGCACGGGATATTTGAGCCAGCGGTCTTCCCCCGTGTTCAGGTCGCGCAGGCGCAGGCCCGTCTTTGTGTCGAAGCGGGTTCCGTACACCAGAAACCGGCCATCGGGCGACAGCGTGGGACGGAAGGCGCTGCCCGTCGCCTGGGTGAGGATGTCCTCGTTGCCGGTCTGGCGGTCCTTGCGGGCGATCTGCCAGAGGGGGAAGGTGACGTTGTAGGCGAAGCCGCCACGCTTGGTCGCATAATAAAGGTAGCGCCCTTCCTTCGAGACGGCCACACCCAGAGCGTTGTGCTGCTC
>JAGNNV010000175.1:1786-7368 GCA_017990495.1 Vicinamibacteria bacterium | reverse complement strand
AGCCTCAACGAGCTGTTCACCGAAGGCGCGGTGGTGGTCGAGCCGGAGCCCTCCGCCGTGGCGACGGCGATCGACGCGGTCCTCGACACCGGAGCGTTTCGCGAGGACCTGATCCGACGCGGGGCAGCCCACGCGCGGACCTTCTCGTGGGAGCGCACGGCGGCCGAGACCCTGGCCGTGCTCGAGGGCGCCGCATCGTGACCGCTTCTCGCGTCACCGTTGTCATCGTCACCTACCACTCCGCCGATGTGCTCGCGGACGCTCTCGCCTCGATTGAACTCCATGCTCCGGACTGCCGCGCCTTCGTGGTCGACAATGCAAGCGCCGACGCTTCGGTGGAAGTTGCGCGGGCGGCTCCCTTCGTGACCGTGATCCGGGCCGATGGAAACGAAGGGTTCTCGAAGGCCAACAATCGCGCGTTGAACGTGGTGGAGACGGAGTTCGCGCTCATCCTCAATCCCGACGCGCGCCTGACTTCGTCCACGATCCCGGAGTTGCTGGCCGCCGCCGATCGACACCCCGAAGCGGCCGCACTCGGTCCGAAGACGGTGTATGCCGATGGCCGCGCTCAGGTGAGCTTCGGACCGGATCTGAGCCTTCTGGCCGAGTACCGCCAGCGCAAGCTGGTGAAGGGCGTGAAGGCCGGCGATGCGTCGGCGATCGCGGAGTTTGACGCGGCTGCCCGCGAGGAACGCGAGGTCGCCTGGATTTCCGGCTCGTGCATGTTGCTCAGGATGTCGGCCGCCCGCGCCATCGGTTTTTTCGACGAGCGTTACTTCCTCTATGAGGAAGATGCCGATCTGTGCTTGCGCCTGCGACAGGCGGGAGGCCGCGTGCGGTTCGTGCCGAAGGCGGTGGTGCGCCACGAACTGGGCACCAGCATGGCCAAAGCGTCACAACGCGCCCGCGACGCCTACGACGAGAGCCACCGCCTCTACTACCGCCTCCATCGCAGCGCTCTCGAACGCCTCGCACTGGAGACGCTGATCGCGGCGAGACGATTGCTGCGGCGTTAGCCGCGGGTGCGAAGGGCGCCCACACGTCGTGGACGCGGACGGACTGCTCGCGCTAGGTCCCGGTTTCCGCACGTCGAACGGAGTTGGCTGCACCGGGATGACGACAGGTCCAATCGGCTTGGTAGTGGGGCGACCGCGGGAGACAGGTCCAATCGGCTGGGTAGTGGGGCGTCCGCTAAGCAGAGATGCCAATTGGACCTGTCGTCACCCCCGGTGCAGCCACTCCGTTTGACGTGCGGAAACCGGGGGCCTAGTGTCCCTCGGCTCCTTCGGGCCGATCGTGTCGATCAGCGGCTTCAAAGAAGCCCGATTGAAAAGATTGGACTTAGGCGGAAGCCGCTTAGGAGCGCGAGCGGTCCGTGTGTGACCGCGACAGTGAATCACGCCAAATAGTTGACAGATCAACTATTGCCATATTATGTTCCCCTCGTGCCCCACAGTTCTCTCCTGCGCGAACTGCGACAGACCAAGCCCTTCCGCTCGAATCGCGAGGAGGCGTTCGTCGGCCTGCTGCGCACCGCGGATGTCCTGCGCTGGAGGCTCTCCGAAGTCCTCGAACCCGAAGGCATCACCCTGGCGCAATTCAACGTCCTGCGCATCCTGCGCGGCGCCCGCGACACCGGCCTCCCCACCCTCGAGATCGGGGCGCGACTGATCGAGCAATCCCCGGGCATCACCCGGCTGATCGATCGGCTGGAGATGGCAGGCCTCGTGCGCCGGGAGCGACCTCGCGCGGACCGGCGTCAGGTCCTTTGCCATATCGAGCAGAAGGGCATCGCCCTCCTGGCCCGCCTCGACACCACCGTGCCCCAGGCCTCCGAGGTTCTCTTCGCCGGCTTGGGCAGCGCGGAGATCGATCGTCTCATTGTGTCCCTCGATGCCATCCGCAGCGCCTGCGCCGCCAAATGCACTTCCTTACGCAAACAGTAACTCCCCCACCCGCAACCAAACCGGAACACCGAAACAGGAAACAACCGAAACCATGAAAACCGCTCTCGTCCTCGCCTTCTCCCTCGCCGCCTCGGCCGCCTTCTCCCAGGACGTCTACACCGTCGACAAGACGCACTCGGAGGTCGCCTTCCGCGTCCGCCACTTCGTGGCGAAAACCGCCGGCCGCTTCGACGACTTCTCCGGCACCATCACCGTCGTCCCCGGCAAGCCCGCGGAGTCTTCGGTTGAGTTCGTGATCAAGGCCGCCTCCATCAACACCGCCAACGCCAATCGCGACACCCATCTGAAGAGCCCGGACTTCTTCAACGTCGAAAAGAACCCCGAGATCACCTTCAAGAGCACCAAAGTGGCCCCCGTGGACGCCGACACCTTCAACGTCACGGGCGTCTTCACCATGAACGGCACAGCGCGCGAGATCACCCTGCCTGTCGACTTCAACGGCACGGTGGTCGATGGTCGCGGCACCGAAAAGGCGGGCTTCAGCCTGGCCACCAAGATCAACCGCAAGGACTACGGAATCGTCTGGAACCAGACTCTCGACACCGGCGGCATGGTCCTCGGTGAGGAGGTCGAGATCACCGTCAACATCGAGGCCAACAAGCGCAAGCCCGCGCCGGCCGCCGCTCCCGCCGGTCCGGCGGCGAAGTAAATCCGAATCCGATCGTCGATTCGATCTGCCGGGGCCTTCGGGCCCCGGTTTCTTTTTCTCGCCCTACTTCAGAAACGCGGCGAGGGGCAGGCGGAGATCCTTCATCCCCTGGCCCGCGCGCTGAGCCAGCACCTCGGCCCCCCGGGGCGACAGGTGGATGTTGTCGGCGAGGCCGCCGGGGTAGTTCGGGTGTTCGCCCGGAGCCAGGTGCTGGAAGAGCTGCTTCGAGCCCTCGACACCGTACTCCGTCACCGCGCGGGCGCTGATGGCCTGCATGTCGAGCAGTGGAGTGTCGGTGGCGGAGGCGGCCGAACGCACGATGTCCGGGTACTTGCCGTGGATGTCCCGCAGAGAACCGTCGCTGTTGAAAGCGCGCACCACGATAGGCGTGGCCAGGAGAGGCAGGGCCTTCCTGGCCCGGATGTCCGAGACGAAGCGAACGAAGTTCGCGCGGTACTCCTCGGGGGGCGTCTGCTCCTCGTCGAACGAGCCATCGTTATGGCCGAATTGGACGATGACCCAGTCGCCTTCCTTCACATTTGCGAGCAAGGCCGCCCAGAAACCCTCGCTCTGAAAAGTGCGGGTGCTGCGACCCCGCTTCGCGTAGTTCGCCACCCGGACACGGTCTTCCTGGAACAGGTCCTGAAGCTTCTCTCCCCACCCGGTCTCCGGATCTCGATCGGGAATCTGTTCCCCCATGGTGGAATCTCCAGCCAGGTGAAAGGTGATGCGGGGCGGAGGCGTGGGAGTGGGTGTGCTCGGTGTGGGGTTGGTTGTGACGGGGCTTGAGCCCCCACAGCCCGCGACAAGGGCGCAAAGAACCGACAGAACGGCTCTCCTTGACGAACTCATCTACCTAAGATAACCGGCGAGGGGCACACCAGCCGCGCGCAGCAACTTCGCCACTTCCTCGGCCATGACCGCGGCGCCCGTCGGCGAGAAGTGGGTGTTGTCGGCGATGCCCTCGGGATAATTCGGGTTCTCGCCGGGCTTCAGTTGGAGGAACAGGTCCACGGATCCGTCGGCGCCGCGCTCGCTCAGCACCCGGCCGCTCTCCCGATGCAGGTCGAGGACGGGCGCGCCGGTTTCCCGACCAAGGGCGCGCACCAGATCCGGGTACGCGCCGTGGGTGTCCTGGAGGACGCCCGTGGGGTCGAAGCGACGACGCATCACCGGCGTCATCAGGACCGGGTGGGCCTTTCGCGCACGGACGTCGGCTATAAACCGGGCGAGGTTGCGCTTGTAGTCATCTGGAGGCGTGTAGCGATCAACCTTCTCGCGGGACGCGTCGTTGTGGCCGAACTGAAGGAAGACATAGTCGCCCTCCCTCACCTCCGACAGGAGTCGATCCCACAGGCCCTCGCTGATGAACGTTCGCGTGCTGCGTCCATTCTTCGCGAGATTCCGCACGCGCACGTCATCCTTGAAGAGCGCCTGGAACTTCTCGCCCCAGCCCGTCTCCGGCCGCTTCGCGAGGAACTTCTCCGCCATCGTCGAATCACCGGCGAGGTGCGCGGTGAGCCGGGGAATCTCGCGGCCCGGACCCCACAACGCGCGACCCGGAAGAGCGGACGTGTGCTCGCCTTCGACCAGCACGGGACGGCCGTTCACCAGGACATGTTTCATGCCCACGGAATACTGATGAGGATCCGCGAACGTGGCGCGGTCGGCAATGGTCAAGGGATCGAAGGCGACCACATCGGCAAACGCGCCGACCTTGAGTTCGCCGCGCCCCTCGAGGCCGAGATTGGTGGCGGGCAACGAGGTCAAGCGACGGATCGCCTCTCCGAGGGGGATGAGCTTTTCATCGCGCACGTAGCGGCCGAGCAATCGGGCGAAGTTGCCATAGGCGCGAGGGTGGGTTTTCGATTTCAGGAAGACGCCTTCAGTGGCCATCGAGGCCGCGTCTGATCCAAACGACATCCAGGGCAACTGGATCTGCTTGCGCACGTTGTCCTCGGACATCAAGGTGAAGGCGACGCCCACCCGGGTCCGATCTTCGTAGACCAGATCCATGGCGACCTCAGTCCAGTCGCGGCCGCGCAGCGCCGCCGCCTCGGCCAGTGTCTTCCCCTGGAGGGGCTTGAGGGCATCGTTCTTGAACTCGAGAAGGAGGATGCGCTCGGGCGAGCCCGCGGCCGCGCACAGATTCTCCCAGTCCTTGCCCGGCGCCTTCATCTCCGCGCCGATGCGCTGGCGCAGGGCGGCATCCTCGAGCCGCTTGAAGGTGGCCTCCCACCCTCCCTCGCGGGACCAGGGCGGCAAGCACGCGTCGAAGCCGGTGGCGCCCGCGGTGTAGGTGTACATGTCGGCGGTGATCTTGAGACCCTCGCGACGGGCCTCCTCGACCTTGCGGATGACGGCATCGAGCTTCGACCAGTTCGACTCGCCCGCGGCCTTCAGGTGATAAATCTCGGCCGGGATCTTCGCTTCCCTCGCGATCCGGATCAGCTCATCCACCGATTCGAGAAGGCGGTCGCCCTCGCTCCGCATGTGGGAGATGTACTTGCCCTGGTACTGGGCCGCCACCTTCGACAACTCAATCAGTTCAGTGGTGTCGGCGTAGACCGCCGGCGCATAGATGAGCGAGGTACCGATGCCAAGCGCCCCCGCCTTCATCTCTGCACGGACGAGTTCGCGCATTTGCTCGAGCTGCTCTGGCGTCGCCTTCTTGTTGTCGAGGCCGATGACGTGGTCACGCAGTGTGGCCGCGCCAATGTAGGACGCCACGTTCGTCGAGATCCCCTTGCGCTCGAGGAAGCGCAAGTACTCGGCGAGGGTCGTCCACTCGATCGCGTACTTGACCTCTCCCATGCCCTCTTCGACGCGGCGTTTCATCTCGGGGGTCCACGGCCCCATCGACTCGCCCTCGCCGAAGATTTCGGTGGTGACGCCCTGACGGATATCGCCCTGCGACTTGCCGTCCACGATCAGCGAATCCACCGACCAGGACAGCATGTTGATGA
>JAGNNV010000175.1:0-1686 GCA_017990495.1 Vicinamibacteria bacterium | reverse complement strand
TCGGGGGTCCACGGCCCCATCGACTCGCCCTCGCCGAAGATTTCGGTGGTGACGCCCTGACGGATATCGCCCTGCGACTTGCCGTCCACGATCAGCGAATCCACCGACCAGGACAGCATGTTGATGAAGCCGGGCGCCACCGCCAGGCCCTTGGCATCGAGCACCCGGTCGGACGACGCCGCGCTTAGGTCACCGATCGCCGCGATCCGGTCGCCACGCACTCCTACATCGGCGAGCCGAGGCTTCCCTCCGCTGCCGTCATAAACGAGGCCGCCCCGGATGATGACGTCGTAGTCGGCGGCGGTGGCGAAGCTCGCGCCGAGGAGCAGGCCGATGCCCACGACGCTGCGGGCAAAGGCCCCGGCTCGCGCCCTCATCACCGCTCCTCGTCCGGCGTGCCGGCGGCGCCCGGCCGACGCTTGCCGTTCTGAGGGGCCTCGCGGGCCAGCTCGATGAGGTCGACGCTCTCGGAGGATCGTCCGAGAAGGTGTTTCGAGAAGTAGTCGGCGCGCAGCCAGAAGAAGTAGTCGGTCATGGGACCGTAGCCGTGACGCTGCCCGGTCATGATGAAGAAGTCGAAACGCTTGTTGGCCTTGATGAGGGCGTCGGCCATGCGCAGGGTGCCCGCGGGATGCACGTTGTCGTCCTGATCGCCGGTGACCAGGAACAGGTGGCCCTTGAGATTCTTCGCGAGGTCGGAGTTGCGGTCGATGGAGTACTCGAACTTCACCTTCCCGTCCTTGTCCGTGACCTCCTTCACCCCGTGGTGCTTCTCGCTCCAGGCCCGGTTGTAGACGTTGTTCTCGTGGTTGCCCGAGGAGGACACCGCAGCCTTGAAGAAGTCCGGGTACACCAGCATGGCCGCGGTGGACATGAACCCGCCGCCGGAGTGACCGTAGATGCCGACGAGGTCCATGTCGATCCAGGGGTTCTTCCGCGCGAGGTGTTCGATGGCCGCTTTCTTGTCGGCGAGGCCATAGTCCCGCAGGTTCCCGTAGCCGTAGTTGTGGTACCACTTGGAGCGCTGGGGGTGCCCGCCGCGGTTGCCCACTTCGATCACGATGAAGCCCATGTTGGCGAGGGCCACGTTGGCGTTTCTCGGAGAGAAGGTCTTGGTGACGCTCTCGGTCTGGGGACCCGGATAGACGTAGGCGATGATGGGGTAGCGCTTCGCGGGGTCGAAGTCGAAGGGCTTGTACATCACCCCGTACAGATCGGTCACGCCGTCGTCAGCCTTGACCTTGAACGGTTCGGGGAACTTGAAGCCGGCCTCGACGAGGGCGGAGACATCGGTGGTCTCGAGATCGATGATCTTCCCGCCCGCGGAATCGAACAGCTCCGAACGAGGCGCCGTGTTCACCTGCGACTGGGTGTTGAGGAAGTAGCGACCGGAGTCGGACATCACCGCGCTGTGCGAAGCGTTCCCCGGGGCGAGGAGCTTCAGACCGGTGCCATCGAGATTCACCCGGTAGAGGTGGGTGAAGTAAGGGTCCTCGCCCGCCTCGCGGCCGTTGGCGGTGAAGTACATCACCCGGAGTTTCTCGTCGACCCAGGTGATGGGTCCGGTCACGAACTCACCGGTGGTGATCTGATTCTTGAGGGTTCCATCCGCTCCGAAGAGGTAGTAGTGGCCCCACCCGTCGCGTTCCGACCAGTGGATGAACTCCTTGCCGTTGCCCAGCGTCC
>JAGNNV010000174.1 GCA_017990495.1 Vicinamibacteria bacterium | reverse complement strand
AACCCCAAGGCCCTGCGCTCCGCGATCGAAACCCTCGCCCTGGCCAAAGGTCGACGCCGGGTGGCCTGTGTCGGCGACATGCTGGAACTGGGGCCCGGCGGGCCGCAACTTCATCACGAAGCGGGCGCCTTCATCGGTCCGCGCGTCGATCTGCTGCTCGGGGTCGGGCCGCTGGCTCTGGAAATCGTGGCCGGCGCGGCGGCGCTCCCCAACGAGGCCAAGCGGACGTTCGCCACGTCGGCGGATCTGGCCGAGAACATCTCTTCGCTCGTGCGCGGCCATGACGCGGTTCTGGTCAAGGGCTCGCGCGGCGTCCGTATGGAACGCGTGGTCGAAGCGCTGATGGCGGCGCACCCGGGGGCCTCCGCCTGATGCTCTACCACCTCCTTTTCCAGCTGCGTGACGAAGTGGGCCTCTTCAACGTGGTCCGCTACATCACGTTCCGCACCGCGATCGCCACCCTCTCCGCCCTGCTCATCGTCCTGCTCTTCGGACCGTGGACGATCGAGCGCTTGCGCCGCCTCAAGTTCGGTCAACAGATCCGCACCGATGGCCCGGAAAGCCACAAGGCCAAGGCGGGCACTCCCACCATGGGCGGCATTCTCATCGTGGCCGGCACACTCATCCCCACCCTGCTTTGGGGAGACCTCACCAATCGGAATATCTGGATCCTCATTCTCGCCACCCTGGCCTTCGGTGCCATCGGTTTCGCCGACGACTACATCAAGATCGTCAAGAAGCGGAGCCTCGGCCTCACCGCCCGACAGAAGCTCGGCTGGCAGTTCACCGCCGCCCTCACCATCGGGATGGGTCTTTATCTTGGCTCCCTCGCCGACCCGGAGAGTTTCTCGACCCGCGTGGTCTTCCCCTTCTTCAAGCGACTTCAGCCCGAGTTGGGTCTGCTCTATGTGGCCTTCGCCGCCATTCTCCTCGTGGGCTATACGAACGCGGTCAATTTGACCGACGGTCTCGACGGCCTGGCCATCGGCGCCACCCTGATTTCCGCAGCCGCCCTCACCGGCCTCGCCTACGTCACCGGACACCGGATCTTCGCCACCTATCTCGACCTCCTGTATCAGCCGTCGGCAGGCGAAGTGACGGTGTTCTGCGGAGCCTTGACCGGCGCGGCCATGGGCTTCTTATGGTGGAACTGCTACCCGGCCCAGGTGTTCATGGGCGACGTGGGATCCCTGGCCCTGGGTGGCGCGCTCGGCACCGTGGCCATCCTCATCAAGCAGGAACTGCTCCTCATTCCGATCGGCGGTCTGTTCGTGATCGAGGCGCTCTCCGTGATCGGCCAGGTGGCTTCATTCAAGTTCACGGGCAAACGCATCTTCCGCATGGCGCCCCTGCATCACCACTTCGAACTGATCGGCTGGAAGGAAACCCAGGTGGTGATCCGCTTCTGGATCGTGGCCTTCATCTTCGCCCTCATGAGTCTGGCCACGGTGAAACTGCGATGAACTGGATGGGCGCCCGGGTTGTGGTTGTGGGTCTGGCGCGATCGGGCGTTGCCGCCTGCCTGTTCCTGCACAAGCGCGGCGCGCGGGTTGTCGGGACCGATCGACGAACCGCGGACGCTCTTGGATCGCTCGCCGATGAACTGAAGGCTGCGGGTATCGAACTGGTGCTCGGCGGGCATCCCGATCTCACCACCTTCGACGCGGTGATCCTCTCGCCCGGCGTGGATCCGGCCCAGGACATGATCACGAAGGCGCGCGACAAGGGTGTTCGCTTGCTGCCCGAACTCGAACTCGGCGCTCTGGAGATCAAGGGACGGATCATCTGCATCACCGGCACCAAGGGAAAGAGCACCACCACCACCGCTCTTTCCGCCATGCTCCTTGCGGCAGGGCTCGATGCGCGGGCGGTGGGCAACATCGGCGCCCCCATCACCGCCCACGTGGACGGTTCGGACGAGAGCACGATCTTCGTGACCGAAGCCTCGAGTTTCCAACTTGAAACCACGCGTGACTTCCGCCCCGACTGCGCGGTGTTCCTGAACCTCTTCGCCGATCATCTCGACCGTCATCCCACCTTCGCCGCCTACGCCGAGGCCAAAGCCCGCATCTTCGCGAACCAGACCTCGGCCGACGCGGCCATCGTGAACGCCGAGGACCAGGGCGTGCTCGATCTGGCCGCCCGCACCAAGGCCCAGGTGATTCCCTTCAGGCCCCGCACGCCTCCTCCCGCCTCCGCCGCGGGTCCTGTGGCCTCCTTCGAAAACAACGATGCGATCTTTCTGAACTCCACGGCAACCCCGCTTTTTCGCGGAGCGGATGTTCAGATTCCCGGAACGGCGGTGCGCGCGAATCTCCTCGCCGCCGCCACCGCCGCTCACCACATCGGCGTGACGAGTGACTTCATCGGCGACGCGGTCCGCCGATTCCGCGGGGTGCCCCACACCTTCGAGAAACTCGGAGAGGTGCGGGGGGTTTCCTTCTTCAACGATTCCAAGGCCACTACCCTCGAATCAGTGGAGGCGGCGCTTGGTGCCTTCGCGGCGCCGGTCCTGGTGATTCTGGGCGGGCGGCTCAAGGCCGGGTCGTTCAGCTCGCTGCGCACAGCGGTGGGCGATCACGCGCGCTCGGTCTACGCCATCGGCGAAAGCCGCGATCAGGTGCGCGAGGCCCTGGCTGACGTACGCCCCGTCCACGAGTGCGCGAGTCTCGAGGAAGCGGTGCTTCGAGCCTTCGCAGAGGCGAAGCCTGGCGACACCGTGTTGCTCTCTCCCGGCTGCTCGTCCTTCGACATGTTCCGCGATTACGCCGAGCGGGGCGACGTCTTCCGAACCGCATTCCAACAACTGTCTCTTCAGGGAGCCGCCTGATGGCCAAACGACTCGCCACCGATCGCGTGCTTCTGGGCGTTTCCGTGATTCTCTTCGGCGCCGGTCTGCTCATGTTGTGGAGCGCGTCTCAACCCTTCCCCGCGGGTGGCCGGGTGAGTGGTGAAGCGATCATGCTGCGTCAGCTCTTCTGGGCCGTGCTCGGTGTCGCGGTGATGCTGGCCAGCCTGCGTTTCGACTACCGGATTCTGCGCTCGCGCACGGTTTCCTTCTCCATTCTCGGGGTGGCCGTACTGCTGCTTCTGGGCGCCCTCGTCTCGCCTTCAGTGAATGAAACGAACCGCTGGATCCGTCTGGGCGGGATCTCCTTCCAGCCCTCGGAGTTCGCGAAGCTGGCGGTGGTGATCTTCCTGGCCGCCGAATTCGAACGCCGAGCCCGCACTCTCTCAACCGTGCGGGATCTGATGGGGCCCACCTTAGGTGTGTCGGTCGTGGCCATGCTCGTGTATCTCGAGCCCGACTTCGGATCGGCCATCCACATCGCCCTCGTGGCCTTCGCCCTGGCCTTTCTGGCCGGCGTTCCTTTCCGCCTGTTCGTCATCGCGGGCGCGGTCCTGCTGCCGGTGCTGGCCATAGGGATCGCCTCGGCCTCGTATCGACTCGACCGCATCTTCGCTTTCCTCGACCCGTGGGCTCAGCGCCAGGGAACCGGGTACCAGCTCATCCAGAGCGTGATCGCAGTGGGAAGCGGCGGCCCCCTCGGCCGCGGCTTCATGAAGGGCGAACAGAAGACTTCGTTCCTGCCCTATCCCTACTCCGACTTCATCTTCGGCGTGGTGGGCGAGGAACTGGGCTTCATCGGCGCGGTCATCATCGTGGGTCTCTTCCTCGTTTTCCTGTGGCGGGGTTTGCGCACCGCGCAGGGCGCCCCCGACCTTTTCGGTCGCCTGCTCGCTGCCGGCCTGTGCATCACCATCGTGTCCCAGGCCTTCATCAACATGGGCGTGGTTCTGGGCCTCACCCCCACCAAGGGCATTCCTCTCCCCTTTTTCTCCGCGGGCGGCACCTCACTGGTGTTGTGCCTGCTCTCGGTTGGACTCGTGCTGAACGTTTCACAGCACACGGACTGATCGACCAAAGCGCATGAACTCTCTGCTTCTCATCGCCGCCGGCGGAACCGGGGGCCACATCTTCCCCGGCCTCGCCGTGGCTGAGGAGATGATGGCGCGCAGGCCGGGAGTGCGCGTGGAATTCGTGGGTTCAACCGCCCCTCTGGGTCTTGAGCGCAAAATCGTGCCGAAGGCCGGCCTCAAACTGCACCTGCTTCCCGTTCTGCCTCTCAATACGCCAAACCTGAAGGCCCGTCTGCGTGGGGGAGCGCTGCTGCCCTGGGGTCTTGGAAAGGCGCTGCTCCTGCTTCTCAAGTCCCGGCCCGCCGCGGTCCTGGGTATTGGCGGTTACGCCTCGGGGCCGCTCGTCCTGATGGCGAGCCTTCTGCGCATTCCCACCCTGCTGCTCGAGCCGAATGCCATTCCCGGTTTCACCAATCGCCGCCTCATCCCGTTCGTGCGGAAAGCGGCCTGCGCATTCGAAGCCACGTTGCCGAAACTCGGGGGGAAAGGTGTGGTGACGGGAAATCCCGTCCGCTCTTCCTTCAAGGCTCTGGCCCCGCGCGAGCACACCGAGCCTCTGCGTCTGTTGTGTTTCGGTGGATCGCAAGGATCGCGCATCCTCTCGAACGCCTTGGTGGGAGCGATCCCCTCGCTGCCCGATGAGAAGGCGCTTTCAATCGTCCACCAGACCGGGCCCGCTCAGCACGAGGAGATCGAGGCCGCTTATCGAAAGGCCGGACGCGCGGCTCGCGTGGTGCCCTTCATCGACAATATGTGGGAGGCCTTCGCCGAGGCCGATCTCGTGTTGTGCCGCGCCGGAGCGACGACACTCGCCGAACTCACGGTGGCAGGGAAAGCCGCGATCCTGGTGCCGCTGCGCTCCGCGGCCGACGACCATCAGACGTCGAACGCGAAGGCCATGGCCGACGCGGGCGCCGCGGTGATGGTGCGGGAGAGCGACCTTCAAACTCTGGGAGATGTGGTGCGCGGCCTGGTCGAGGAACCGCTTCGACTGCGCTCGCTGGAAACTCAGGCCCGCGCGCTCGGAAAGCCCGATGCCGCGGCGCGGGTGGCCGACCTGCTCGAACCCTGGTTGAAAGCGGCATGACTCCGGCCTCTCTTCAAGGTCCCTTCCACTTCGTGGGCATCGGGGGCTCCGGCATGAGTCCGCTCGCCGAGATCCTGCGCACGCAGGGCCAGTCCGTCTCGGGCTCAGACGAGAAGGGCTCCGACACCACGGCCCGCCTCGAGGCCATGGGCATTCGTATCTCGCTTGGCCATCGCGCGGAGAACATCGCCGGCGCCCGGTGCCTCGTCATCTCATCCGCCATCAAGGATTCAAACCCCGAGGTCGCGCAGGCGCGCGCCCAAGGCGTGCGCCAGGTCCATCGTGGCGATCTGCTCGATGCGGTCATGGCCCCCTGCAAGCACCGGATCGCGGTTTCGGGTTCACATGGAAAGACCACCACCACCGCGATGGTGACGGGCGTTCTCGAAGCGGCGGGCTTTGAGCCCTCGGCCCTGGTGGGCGGGAAACTCAAAGGTTCGCAGTCGGGCGCGCGGGTTGGCGCGGGCCGCGTATTCGTCGCCGAAGCTGACGAGTCCGACCGTTCTTTCCTCAAACTGCATCCAACCATCAGCCTGGTGACGAATGTGGATCGGGAGCATCTCGATACCTACACGGATCTCGCCGATGTGGAGGCCGCGTTCTCGAAGTTCGCCCTGAGCGTGCCCGCGTGGGGCGCCACGGTCCTGTGCGCGGACGATCCACTCACCGCGGCCATGGCGCGGCGGGCGCCCCAGGTCGCCTTGACCTACGGACTCGATGACGCCGCGGACGTGCGGGGAAGCGTCGCCATGAACGCCGAGGGTTTCCCGGAAGTGAAGGGTCGCGGACCCAAGGGCGAGTTCGCGTTCACCCTGAGTGTGGGTGGAGAGATGAACGCGCTCAATGCTCTCGGGGCCATGGCTGTCGCCGATCACCTCGGCATCGCTCCCGCTCTCGCCGCGCGGTCTCTTTCCGAGTTCCGCGGGGTGGCGCGCCGGCTCGAGTGGAAGGGTCGGGTGCGCGGTATCGACGTGTGGGACGACTACGGTCATCACCCCACTGAGATCTCCGCGACCTTGAAAGCGCTGCGGGCCCGGAACGCGGGCCGGCGCCTCGTCACTCTGTTCCAACCCCACCGGGTGTCGCGCACGCGTGCGCTGTGGAACGAGTTCACCGAGGCGTTCACTGAGACCGATGAGCTCTGGTTGTCGACCATCTATGCCGCCGGCGAACCCGCGGAAGAGGGCGTCACTGCGGAACGCCTCGCCGAAGCCATCGCTAAGAAAGGCCGGCCGGTTCGTTTCGCGGGCAGTCTCGACGACGCGCGCGGCTCGATCCTGTCCACCCTGCGCGAGAACGATGTGTTTCTCACTCTGGGGGCGGGAAACGTGGTCGACGTGGGCGAATCGTTCCTCCGGGAGGGCAGGGCATGAGCGTCACCCGCGGACTGCCCATCGGCCCTCCCCCCAAAGAGGCCCCGCAACTTCAAAGCCTCTCTTCGGATGGGCCGTTCTTCCGGCCGCCCCGCCAGTCGAGGGCCCGGCGCGACAAACGCTCCGGCATGCGCAGCGTGTTCGTGGCCATCCAGATTTCGGCTGCGGTCTGCGCGGCTCTGGTGGGCGCGTTCCTCTTCACCGAGCGGTTCGCGATCCCGCACCGCTTCCGGATCGCGAGCATCGAAGTGAAGGGCAATCACTTTCTCTCCGAGGGCGAAGTGCGAGAGATGCTGGGCCCGGCCATGGGCGGCAGCCTCATCAGCGCCGACCTCGAGGGGCTGCGTGCGAATCTGGCCGCATCGCCCTGGGTCGGGGGAGCGGTGGTGCGGCGCAAGCTCCCGGACACGCTCACCGTGGACGTGACCGAGCGTTTCCCCATCGCCTTCGCCGAAACCGATCAGCTCTACGTGATGGATGCCTCGGGCGAGTTGATCGACCTGCTCGGCCCGCGCACCGCCGGTTTCGATCTTCCCGTCATCCGCGGCCTGGGCGGGGTGTCGATGGAAGTGCGCCGCGATCGGGCCCGAAGGGCGAGCGTGTTGCTCGATGATCTGGGCGACCTCTCGGCCGAGGTCTCGGAAATGTCGGTGGACGCTTCGGGCGACCTGCTCGTGGTGCTGCGCGGCGACGGCTCGGTGCTGAAGCTGGCTGAGCCGCCCTACCGCCGACGCGTCTTGTCGTTCCTGGCCCTGCGCCAGAAACTTCGTGAACGTTGCCCGGACGCCGAGTACTTCGATCTGCGTTTCAAGGACCGTATCTACGCGAAACCCGCCTCGCGCGACGAAAAAGCGGACCTCACCACAGAAATCTCCAGTTAAGTACCAGAGAATAAGGAACCGAAAAACATGGCTCGGAAGAACGACCGGTACATCACGGGACTCGACATCGGCACGCACAAGGTCTGCGCCATCATCGCCGAGGCCATGGATGATCGAAGGCTCAACGT
>JAGNNV010000173.1 GCA_017990495.1 Vicinamibacteria bacterium | reverse complement strand
GTCCCGGAGTCGGGCATGGCCAACACCAAAGGCGAGTGGATCATCGAAGGCTACGGCGTTGACCCGGACATCGATGTGGTCAATGACGTCAAGGCCACCATCGAGGGTAAGGACCAGCAGCTCGAGCGCGCCGTCGCCGAAGTCATGAAGAAGATCGAAGCGGGCGGGGCGAAGTATCCGAACAAGCCTGCCGGCCCGGTGAAGGTCGAGAAGAAGTAGCCGAGGTCCCGGGGGCTCAGACTTTTGGGCCCCCGCGGCCGTCATAGAAAGCACGCCGTCGTTCGTTCACGCCGCCGTTCATCGGCTTGAACGAGCGACTTCACCATCTTCCTGGAGAGTCAACCCATGGCCCGTTCGCCTCTGCACACCCTCGCGCTTTCCGCGCTTCTTCTCGTCTCGACCGGCGCCTCCGCGCTGGCCCAGGGCAAGGCCTTCACCTGGACGACCCAGTCAGAGGAAGCGAAGAAGCTCCTCAAGGAACTGCAATTGCGCATCGAGTCCTTTCAGGGCGGGCCGCAGAGCCTCGAGATCGGCAAGCGGATCGTAGCCGCCGATCCGAACTTCGCCATGGGGGTCTACTACCTCTCCGCCGTCACCCCTGTTCCCGCCGAGTCCGAGAAGATCTACGGCCAGGCCCGGGAACTGGCGGCGAAGGCGTCAGAAGGTGAACGCCGCTTCATCGAGGCCATGGTTCATGCCCGGGTCAATCAGGGCGTCAACTTCGCCCGTTCGATTCCTCTCCTCGAAGCGGTCGCCGCCGACTATCCGGGCGAACGCCTGCCCGCGGTGCTGCTCGGCCAGCTCTACAACAACGACAACAAACCCGCCCAGGCCCTCGCCTGGTTCAAGAAGGCCCAGGCCATTGGCACCAGTCCCAGGATCGAGGCGTTCCTCGCCAATGATGACCTTCTGCAGGGGCGGTATGCCGAAGCCCGGGCGAAGTTCGAGGCGGCGGAAACGCAGCTTCCCAAGGGCGCCGTTCCGTTCCCCATCCGCTTCGGCATCACGTTCAGCCATCTTTATGAGGGCAGCACCGACGCCGCCCTCAAGTCCCTCGAGACCTACCTCGCGGAGTACAAGGCAGGCGGACTGACCCAGCAGTTCCCCGAAGTCTTCATCTGGAACGCCATTGCCCGGGTCAACCTCGAGGCCGGACGACACGAGGCTGCCCTCGTCGCTTACAAGAACGGCTATGAGAGCGTTCCCGGCAGCAGTCTTCCAGAGATCGAGAAGTCGACATGGCTGGCCCGGCTTCACCACGGCACTGCGCGCACCCACGCCCGCATGGGCCGGCACAAGGAGGCCCTCGAGGGGGTCGAACAGGTGCGACAGATGATCGTGCAGGGCGGGGAGGCCGGTCGTCAGTATTGGCAGGCGTATCACTACCTCGCCGGATACGTGAAGCTCGAAACCGGCGACACCACGGCGGCCCTCGAGCACCTCCTGCAAGCCAATCCCACCGATCCCTTCCACGTCCTTCTGCTCGGTCGCGCCTACGAGAAGGCCGGCCGCAAAGCCGAGGCCAAGGCCGCCTACGAACGCGTTCTGGCTTCGCAACTCCAGGGGATCGAACGGGCCCTCGCCTATCCCGAGGCGCGCCGCAAGGCTCAGTCTTTGTGATCTCTCGCGGGGTCGAGCCCCGCTCCTCCGATCGGTGTGTCCGGCATCACCCGAAAGTTGCGGGGTGAGCGTTCGCACAGTGGCCTTCTCGCGTCTCCGATACATTGGAGAGCGCGGGAGAAACCACACATGTCAGCACTCACCACCGTCGCCGCCTTCACCCTGATCGGAACCGCCCTCGCCATGGGGGTGAAGTCCGAACGCCAGTTCGTGGTTGAACAGGACCCCGAGGCGATGTCCCTGATCGAGCAGAGCGTGCGCGAGAACGCCGCAGGCTACGACCCGCGCGTCGCCCTGACCATGCCCGAGCTCAAGGGCTTCAGCCTGGGTCAGGTGACGATTGTCCGGTCCAAGGCCGGTGCGATGCTCGACTCGGCCTTTGCGGGGGGCGACCGCAGCTACGACGTCTATGCGCGCTACAGCGAGGGCGGTTCCGATGGCTGCATGACTCTGGACCTCGAGTGGAAAGCGAGCCGAGGCCGCTTTATGGCCACCCACCCGGGCGATGATCGCTGCGAGCCCGCCTGGTAAAAAGGCGTGGCCCAAGACCAGGCTACGCGCCCCACCCTTACAAATCCGTCGATCCGAAGGTCGGCGGCGCACCCACCCCGTTCAGATTACTGAACGCGAAGAAGTCGGGTCACCAAGCCTTCGCGATTGGGCTACGATTCCCTTGCCGCTTTCATGGTGAGCGGCCAACATGGGGAGCCCCGGAAAATGACCACACAGGAAATTGCAGCCCAGCTCGTGGCGCTTTGTCGCGCGGGCCGAAACATCGAAGCGGTGGATGCGTTGCTGAGCGACAACGTGGTGAGCGTTGAAGCGCGGGGCGACGAGACCATGCCCGCGGAAATGACCGGTCGTGACACCATTCGCGGCAAGAACGAGTGGTGGGTGAACAACCACAAGATCCACCACTCTTCGGTAAGGGGGCCGTACCCGAATGGCGACCGGTTCGCGGTGATCTTCAACTTCGACGTCACGCCGGTGAGCGGGCCCATGGCCGGTCAGCGCATGCGCATGGAAGAAGTGGCGCTCTACACCGTCTCCGACGGGAAGATCACCCGTGAAGAATTCTTCTACGACATGAGCGGGGCCAGCGTGGACGCGCCGCCCGCCAAGTCGGTCAGGAAGGCCGCGAAAACCAAAACCAAGGCCAAGCCGAAAGGCGCTGCGAAGAAGACTGCGGTGAAGGCGAAGGCGAAAGCGAAAGCCAAAACGACCGCAAAGACCAAGGCCCCCGTGAAAGCCAAGGCGCAAACGAAGGCCAAGGCGAAGACGCGGACCAGTCGGCGGGCGGGCGGCAGGGCCCGGGCATAAGCTATCCCCCATGACCTTCTCTCGCCTGGCCGTATTCATATTGTGCGCCCTCCCGCTGGCCAGCCAGGCGCAGATCCGCGCCACCACCGACGACGGCAAGCGTGTTCAGCTCCTGCCGGACGGCACCTGGAAATACGAAACCGCGGCGCCGCGGTCCTCGCCCACCGCGGCAACGCGGCGCAAGTCGGCCGCCGCCACCACTCAGGTGGCGGTTCCGTTCGGCGATGCCGCGTTCTGGATCGATAGCACAAGGTGGAAGGAGCAGAGTCGCGAGGGAGGACGGGTCGTCTTCGCCGGATACGACGAGAAGTCCTTCGGACTGATCGTGTCGGAGGGCCTCGGCGGCGTTCCCACCTCCAGCATGAAGAACGTCGCTCTGACCAATGCGAAGAAGCTCGATCCCGACGCGCGGGTGGTGGTTGAAGAGCGGCGTGTGATCAACGGTCGCGAGCTGCTGTATCTGGAGATGGATGTCACCGGCCAGGGAATTCCCTTCAGGTTCACCGGTTACTACCACGGGGGGACCAAGAGCAATCTCCAGGTCATCGGCTACACCGTGCGGGGTGAGTTCGACGCCACCCGAAAAGGCCTTGAGGAGTTCATCAACGGCATCGAGATTCGCGAGCCTTCGGCGCCCGAGCCCGAGAAGCCGGTCGAAGCCGAACCGGGCCAACTCAGCTACGGCAACTTCACCCTCAAGTTCGATCCAAACGTATGGAAAGCCGACCCGCCGTCCGCGGCCGGCACCTGGCAGCTCGCCTCCCGGTCCGGGGAGGCCTACGCCAAGCTGATCGCGGAGAAGTATGAGATCCCCCTCGATTCGCTGCAGCAGATCGCCCTCGACAAGATGAAGGAGCAGGATCCCAAGATGCGTCTCGTCAGTCAGCGCGAGCGCACCGTCTCCGGCGTGCAGGTGAGAGAGCTGCAGATCGACACCGCTCCGGGCGGCATCCCCGTCACCTTCCTGGGTTACTACTACGGGGGAAAGGGCGGTGCGGTGCAATTGCTCACCTGGTCGGCTCCCGCCGAGTTCTCCACCCAGCGACCGCTGCTGCAGAGCCTGCTCGACGGACTGGTGATCAACCTGCCGAACTAGCTTCTGACCGCGGCGAAGCCGCAGTCTGGCCCGATGCGGATCGCGACCTTCAACATCAACGGCATCAACGGAAGGTTCTCCAGCCTGCGCCAATGGCTTGAGGAGACGAAGCCCGACGTGGTGTGTCTTCAGGAACTGAAGGCGACCGACGCGGCTTTCCCGGCGGCGGCGTTGCGCGAGGCGGGATATGGCGCCATCTGGCATGGCGAGAAGAGTTGGAACGGTGTGGCGATCCTCGCGCGCGGCGCCGATCCCATCGAGACCAGGCGTGGCCTGCCCGGCGACCCTGCCGACACGCAGAGCCGCTACATCGAGGCCGCCATCGATGGCGTACTGGTCGGATGCCTGTACGTGCCCAACGGAAACCCCTGTCCCGGTCCGAAGTTCGACTACAAGCTGCGCTGGTTTGATCGGCTCGCCAACCATGCGCGCGCCCTGCTTTCGACCGGCGCCCCCGTGGCTCTGGTGGGCGACTACAACGTCATGCCCACGGACCTCGACGTTTACGCGCCGGAAAAATGGCTCGACAACGCTTTGTTCCGGCCGGAGGCGCGCGAGGCGTATCGCGCGCTGGTGGCGCAAGGCTGGACGGACGCGGTGCGCGCCCTCCACCCGGGCGAGCGCGTCTACACATTCTGGAAGTACTTCCGCAATGCGTTCGCCCGCGATGCAGGCCTGCGCATCGACCATTTCCTCCTGAGCCCCCCGCTGGCCAAAAGGCTGGTCGCCACCGGAGTCGACCGTGAGGTGCGGGGCCGTGACCACGCGAGCGACCACGCCCCGGTGTGGATCGAGCTCGAGCGAGGGATCTGATACTGTGCGGCATCTCGCCTCAGGAGGCATCCAAGTTGAACAGGCTCCCATTCTCCCTGCCCAGGTCGATCGTGTTGGCGCTGGCGGTTTTCGCGCTCGATGCGCCCGCTGCCCTTGCTCAGACGCCGGACGCTCCCCGTTATCGAACCTATGACGAGCTGACCGCGGCTCTGCGCGGCCTGGCCCAGGCGAATGCCGGCCTGGTGAAGCTTGTGGACCTCGGTAAGAGCCACGAAGGCCGTTCGGTGTGGGCGGTTGAGATCGCCAGCGGGAGCAAGGCCGATACCCGGCCCGCGCTGCTCGTGGCCGCGAACTTCGAAGGCAATCAGGTCATCGGCAGTGAGCTTGCCCTCTCCCTGGTTCGGCATCTCACCTCGTCTTATGCCACCGATGCGGCGGTCAAAAAGCTGCTCGACGACCACGCGGTGTACATCCTTCCCCGCGTCAACCCTGACGGCGCCGAGCTGATGTTCGGGAAGGTGAAATCCTTCCGTCGAACGAACGCGCGCAAGGTCGACGAAGACAACGACGGCCGTCTCGACGAGGACGGCCCGGAGGACTTGAATGGAGACGGCTTCATCAGCGTGATGCGCGTGAAGGACCCCAAAGGCCCTTACATGATTCACCCCGATGATCCGCGTCTCTTGCGCCGCGCCGATGCCGCCAAAGGTGAAGCCTCTGGCTGGAGCGTCTATTGGGAAGGCGTCGACAACGACGGCGACGGCTTCATCAACGAAGACGGCCCGGGCGGTGTCGATCTGAACCGCAACTTCCAGCATCGTTATCCGTACTACACGCCCGACGCGGGTCCGCACATGATCAGCGAGCCCGAGACCCGCGCGGTGATGGACTACATCATCAAGAAGAAGAATGTGGCGATGATCCTCACTTACGGAGCCAGTGACAACCTGATCGCGCCGCCCGGGCGGACGGGAGCACTGGCGCCCGCTCAGACCATCGACCTCCTGGCGTTCGCCTACGAGAGCCTCGCCGAGGCTCGCAAGGTGGGCACATTCGCGGCGCCCGCCGAGGGAAATCAGTTCTTCTTCTTCGGCGGCGGCTTCGGGGATCCCCCGGCCCCGCCCCAGGCGCGCCCCCCCGGTCAGCCCGCGCCGCGTCCGCCCGCCACCACCGTGGCTGCCGCGGATCTCGAGTACTTCAAGACCGTCAGTGAGAAGTATCGCGCCCTCACCGGGATCAAGAACGCGCCCGTCACCCGAGCGGCGGCCGGGGCCTTCTTCGAATACGGCTACTACCAGTTCGGCGTACCGTCCTTCTCGACCCCCGGCTGGGGTCTCTCGGTGGCGCCTCCGTCACCGGGACCCTCGCCCACGGCCCCGGCGGGCGCCCCACCTGCAGGCGCCCCGACCGGCGGCGGCGGTCGCGGAGGACCGGGAGGGCCCGGTGGCCCCGCACCGGCAGCGGGCGCTGACGAGCCCACCGGAACCGCGGTGTTCGACGTGCGCGCAGCCAAGGCCCTCCCCAACAGCTTCATCGCCTGGACACCTTTCGCGCACCCGACCCTTGGCGCGGTCGAGATCGGTGGCTTCAAGCCCTACGCGCTGACCAACCCCGAGGCGTCCGAGATCGATGCCCTCGGCAAGTCGCACGCGGCGTTCGCTGTCTATCTCGGCTCGCTCTTCCCGAAGGTGGCGATCGCCGAGTTCACCACGACGTCTCTCGGGGGTGGCCTGTACCGGGTCGAGGCGGAAGTCGAGAACGCGGGCTACCTTCCCACCTCGACCGCGCACGGCGTCACGTCGCAGAGCGTGAAGCCGACGATGGTGCAGCTCGGGATCGCCCCGGAATCGCTCGTCTCCGGCGACGCGAAGACGAGCTTCATTCCGGCTCTCGCGGGATCGGGCCGGCGGCAGAGCTACCAATGGATCGTGCGCGGAAAAGCGGGACAAGCCATCACGATCAAGGCCGTGGCGGAAAAAGGCGGCAGCGCTCAAAAAACGGTGACCCTCCAGTGAAAACCCTACCCATGAAATCCCTCGTCACCCTCGCCGCCGTTGTTCTTTCTCTGGGTGTTTCCGCGTCCGCTCAATCGCCCTCGCCGGCCAGGACCCAGAAGAGCGGCTCCGACCCACAGTTCAAGGTGCGGCTCGACTTCAACCGCTGGCACGACACCGACGAGATCAAGTCCGACCTTCTTCGTCTCGAGAAGGCGTGGCCGAAGTTCCTGAAGTACTCGTCGCTTGGAAAGAGCCATGGTGGCCGCGACATGATGTTGATGACCATCAACAATCCCGATACGGGCGCTGAGCTGACCAAGCCGGCCATGTACATCGAGGCCAACGTGCACGGCAACGAGATCCAGGGCGCGGAGGTAGCGCTCTATACCGTCTGGTACCTGATGGAGCACTACGACCGTATTCCGCAGGTGAAGAAGCTGGTCGACGAGCGCGTCTTCTACGTCGTTCCATCCGTGAATCCCGACGGTCGCGATCACTTCCTCAAGGGCACGGGCGCCGGTTCGCGCACCGGACACGTGCCGGTGGACGACGACAACGACGGTGTCGCCGATGAAGATGACGC
>JAGNNV010000172.1 GCA_017990495.1 Vicinamibacteria bacterium | reverse complement strand
TTCGAGGACAGCAGGGATGCTAACGCCCGACGGGACGCCGATTGGAAGGTATGGCTCGAGGATGATAGCCTTCGCCGAAAACGGCGAATCGGCACGAAAGTCCCGTCTCACACCAACGCGCGCTCGTCCGCAACCACAGCAGTTCGCAACACCGCTCCCTGCCACAACGCCAGCCCCTCCAGCACCGTCACCAGGGCCCGCGGATGCGCCTGCGGCGTCGGCAGCGACGCCCGCAGCAGGTCCCGCTCCAGGGCCGTCACCGTCAGCTCCAGCCGCACCGGCCGCAGCCGCACCTTCACCGACCATATCCCAGTGTTCATGCCTTTCTCCTGCTTCCTGCGCGGTCACCAGCGCCATGCCGGTGTCATCCGCACGTCCGCAGGTGTCGTCCCTCTCGGCAGCCCGCGCGAGACACTGCTCCGTCACTATTTTTCGCCGCGCCCGATACGCGGCCTGCCGCCGCGCATGACACCGCCGCCCCCTCCGCGTTCGTTGATTCTCCCTGTTGTGGATCTGCTGGCGGCTCCGCCGTGCCTGCGCCGCACAGGTATCCGTACAGTAGCGCCGATAATAATCGCACTCGTCGCAGACCCACCGCAGCTCCTGGCAGTGCCCGCATCGAAACAGTCGACCCGTCGCCTTCTCGTGATCGTGGATGACCCCTCGGGCCGGTATCCACTTGCTTCACGCTCCGTACTGGGGCAGACTCCTCGCAGCTGTCCCTTCGACCTTGTCGTGGTGGATCTGTGAGGGAACGCCGGAGAGCCGCTAACTCTTCATACCGGCGTTCCCGTTTTATTTCCGGCGGCACCGGCTACCCCTGTTTTGCTCGGGACCCAAGTCTCTGGCCGACCCCGGGGGTCGAGGCCATTCGTCAGCCGAAACGAGAGTAATTTAGGCCACGAACTTTTCGCTCGGCAATACGCGGCACGGCGACGAACACCGCAGGCGGCCCCGCGGCGGTAGTGTCTGCCGCGGCGATGGTGTCTGCCGCGGGCGTCTGCGCCTGTTCCCCGGCCCCCAGGCCCATATCCGGTGGCACGCGACGCGCCCGGTCCTCCTGCCCCGGGAGCGCCGCCGTTGCTGATCGCCGTCCAGCTCTTCCAACCATCGCCCAACTCCCACCGCGACTGCCTGTGACAGCCGGATTTCATCATCACGGTATCGTTGGGCCCTCGGGCTTGCAAGGCCCAAGAATCGCGCCGCGCGGGTGTTCACGGCTCATTGTCGACACCATGCGACTGCGCGATTCAGCATCCTGCTGGCTGAAGGCCATGCGGCATATTCGGGCCATCGGCGCCTCATCGGCGTCCCATATGTGCGGTATGCTTTCCCTATCGGCGCCCTATGTGTGCGGTATGTGTCCGTCATCGGCGGGCCATCGCGGGCCATCCCGACGGCGTCCGAGAATGCGCGAGAACGACGAGACGCACGCCGACGTAAAACGCCGACGCGCGTTGGCCTAGATCATGTACCGCGACGGGGAGCGTGGCGGGAGCCCCGGTCCTTGGACTCCTTGAGGCGGTAGGACTCGCCCTCGATCTGGACGATCTCGGCGCGGTGACAGAGGCGATCGACGAGGGTGACGACGCAGGTGGCGCTGGGGAAGATGCTGCTCCAGTCGCTGAAGGCGCGGTTGGTGGTGACGATCGTGGAGAACTTCTGGTACCGGCGGTTGATCACCTCGAAGAGCAGATCGGCCGAGCAATCATTGTAGGAGAGGTAGCCGATCTCGTCGATGACGAGCAGCTCGGGGACTCGCCACCGACGGGACGCACGTCGCGGTCAGGGTTCGCGTGGTCGAGCCGCTCGTGGTGGGCGGCGCGATGACCCTGGCCCTGCTCGCGGAGTCGGCTGCCGCACAACCGGCCGCGCCCGCCCCGTCGATTCGCGAGCGCATGCAGGCCCGCGCGAGGGGAATGACGGCACCGTTGAGCGCCGCCCAGGCCCCGCGCTCCGCGACGGCGGGCATCGCCGCGGCGACCAGCACCGCGGGCGAGGCTGCGTCGCGGCTGCTCTCCAGCATCCTGGGGAGTCGCGCCGACACCCCAAAGACCTCCGAACTCTCCGACATCTTCAACAACGCGCCGCTCGTGGAGCGCAACGTGGACGCCGAGATGGACGCCCACCAGTTCCTCGCCCGCCTCTGCGCCCTGCCCGGGGCGATGATCGGGCGTGGGGGGTGTCAGCCTCACGGCGGCGCTATGCCTTGTGCTCGCTGCGCCCAGCGGAGCCAGGCGGTCCGCTTTCCCGCGAGCGAGACCACCGGGCATGCCCAGGTCCGCCTCACCCTCTGCTGAGACGGTTGCTGGACCGCCGAGGTCAGTTAAACATGCGATGCGCCCGGCGCGTCGCTCAACACGCGGGCAACGCATCGCCGCTGACGGCGAGCGATCCACAGCCAGCAGCGTTCACGCCCCGAGACCTCCGGGGGGATCAGGGGGTAAAGAACAGCGTCCCGGTTTCGAGCGTCCACTCATCTTCGTTGTCGTCCGTGTAGGTGAAGCTGAACGGGGAAACCGTCCAAGTGTATCCCGGGCTCGTGAGAAGAGACTCCATCTCGATCTCGATCACCGCTGAGTTCACGGCCATCTCGATAGTGTTGACCCCTGCCACAGAGGCCGAGAACACGAACGTCGCTCCTCCGGCCGGAATCTCGTAATAGAGGCTGCCGACTTCCACGGCCTCGACCGGTTCATAGAGCGCAATGCGCGCACGGTCGACGACCACCGATGTCGTCCCGTCAGTGACCATGGCAGTATCTGTAGTGTCGAGCGTCATCGAGTAGATGAGTACGCTGTCATCCGTCTCCTCGGACGTGGAAATCATGGAGCAATAGATGCAACTGTCGCCGATCGATGTGAAGTCCGAAGAGCCTGAGAACGGCGGAGTGCCAGGCCCGGCGAGACTGACATCGCCATAGTACAGGCCGAAGACATTTCCATCGCCTGGATCACCCTTGAGAAAGGTTATATCATTGTTGTCCCGCTGAGAATCACAGGCGATCCATTCTCCAGGATCGGATGGAATGTAAACATCATTAACCACGGCATTTTCCATCTCAAATTTGATATCTTTGATCCAGCTGGTCTCTGCCGACGAGGGAAGCTCCCAAACGTGGTCGATCTCAAGATTGTCAAATTCATCCTCGGGGGTCCAGGCCGAGGCACCCGATGCGATCCAAAATTCTTCGAAGCATTCCTGCTGATGGCTGGCCACCCAGTCAATGAGATCCTGGATTTGTGGCCCTGCCAGCAGGGGAGCCTCGTCTTTCATTTTCTTCAAATTCGCCCAGATAGACAGGCAACCATTCTCAACAAGATCATGATAACAAGCCAGGTAGGTCGGCTGTTCGGTTAGCAGCGCCTCGCTGTCATGTGCAGGGTTGCAGCACGCCATTACTTTGGGCTTCTCATAGCTCTCGTCATCATATGGGGGGCCGAAGAACGTATAAGTCGACGCTGGGTACGTCCCGTTGTAACCCGGCAAATCTTCAATCGTGAATTCGACCTTGGCTATGCCGAACCCTCCACACTGATGCTGAATGGCTTGGTATGGTGACTCAGGGGCGTACAAGCAACCCACATACTCACCGCCCTCGGTCGGGTCACCCTCGGTCGGTGTCGTAGTGGTGGGGGGGTCTTCCACCACGCCAGTAGGGTTTGTGTCCGTCCCACCTTCAATCACTTCGGGAGACGGGTGACTACATGATGCGAATGCTACCAAAAGCTGCGTCACGGTGAGGGGAGCGAATGTGCGAAGATGTGAAGATGTCTTGCTCAAGTGCTGCATATTGCCAGTTTGTGCAACCGGCGTGCCGCCCGCCGACGAGAACCCTTCCCAAGATGAAGATCCGTACTATTACGAGGACCTATCTTCAAATTGGTACTGGACCATTCGTTAGGGGGCCCGGACATGTGTCCGGCGCAAAGACCGGTCGTCTGTCCAACCTCGGTCGTTTGTCCGATGCTGACACGAGCGAGGCGGCGGCAACCAGCACCAGCACAGGCCACGGGCGACCGCGAGCACGGCGGCGTTGGGCTGTTCGGGCTGCCCGCTCTATCCGCGCTGCACCCCTCGGCACAAGAGCGGCGAGTGAGATCCCTCCGACTCTAGCCTGCTCGATCTCGGACAGCGCCCGTCCAGGTCACCGGAGGCGGCCGTTGCAGACTCTTCATCTTGTATGATGAAGACCATCATGAGAAGCTCAACGTTCTGGCGTTGTGCAACCCAGTTCGACGACCAAGTGGACTTGAATGAAAGACGACGAGGAAAGGCTATCAGACGATGGAGACCACGTTTAAACAATCCAGAGAAGACCAGGCTCGCGCGTCCTCGTACCTCACACTCCTGGGCCTCCTGGTCCTCGGGAGCGCCTGCCGCGACAATGACGAGGAGCGGCCCCCGATCGTGTGGACAGGGGAACACGTCCAGGTTGGGACCGACCTGGACCTCGATGCGTGGTGCCCGGGGACGCTGCCGCGTCTCGACAGTTATGTCGGCACATTGAAGACCCTATTTGAAGTCCCCGACGACCATGTCGTCACGTACTACCTGTATCCATCTCCAGTCACGGATTACGCATGCCAGGGGCGATATCTCGCATGTTTCACCCAGGGTGCTGTCTTCACTAGCGACCTCCTCGACACCCACGAACTCGTTCATGCAGTCTCCGCGGTATACCGCGCAATACCGCACTTCTTTGAGGAGGGCGCGGCGTCTTACTGGGGACATGCTTTCCCTGCCGACTTTCGCGGACTCGACATCCGAGACGTGCTGGACGAGTATTGGTCGAGCGGTCTTCCCAACAGCGGCTACGCACTGGCCGGTCATTTCATGTCCTATCTGGTCCACACGTATGGGATGGAGCGCTATCTCGCACTACTTCGAACGAGCAACCGACAGCAATCGCGAGAGGATTTCGAGCAGGCGTTCGAGAAGACTATGGGGAATACGCTCGACGACGCAATCGATGACTACGAGGCGCAATGGCCGTACTGCGACGTCACTGCCACCGCGAGGAGCCTCCACGATTGTGAGCAGCCAGCCATCAAGCTTCCCCCCGGGGAGTGGATGAACTTCGACCTCGACATCTCTTGCGTCGACCCTGAGGTCGTCGGTCCCTCGACACCTGGGGGGAGTGGTGATGGTCCGAGGATCTGGCGTGACCTAACAGTCGATGTCGAGACCGAGACGCAGAATATAAAGTTTGACATCCCCGAACTCGGAGAGCCCAATACTGTCATCATGGATATCAAGCGCTGTGATACTCGGTGCGGCGATGTCATGCTCAACCGGTGGCGCCTTACCCCCAATCATGTCATCGGCAATCCGAATGAGTTTCTGATTAAACTGAAGGCGGGTCGCTATGTCGTACGGGTCAGCCGGGCCGTCGACGACCCCGGTCCCGTCCACTTTGGATGGCGGCCACAGGCGTTCTGACTCGCACCACTACCTGGCCGGATCCTTGGGTGCGAGCGTTTTGGAAGAACCTACATGAATCCCTCTCCGTCACACTGCGCGGACGGCTGCTCGTCAGACCAAGCGCGGAAGCAGTTGAGGCGTAACCCCAAGTCCTGCTCTTCGAGGCACGCCCCAAAGTACGCTGCGTCCTTGAGGTTCACCACTCCGGCGGGCGAATCTACGCCGCTCAGGTCGTGGGACTCCCAGGTACGCACCAAGCCCTGGCGATTCGGGAGTATTTGAATGAACCCGCCCTGCGAAACCGGGCCGTTGGACTTGAGGTCGAACATGAGCGTGCCCTCGGTACCGCTCTTCAGGTGGAGCAATGAGCACTCCAGTGCGAACTCGTCGACCGAGAAGGCCCCACCGATTCCCTCACATCCGTGCGCCTCTTCCACCCCCTGCTCTACGTCGCAGGACGCGATGACCGCAAAGCACGCCAGCGGGCTGCAAGTAAATGAGAAGTTCCCGAACTTCACGTCGTCGATACACGTGCACACCGCGGGCTCTTCGCCCTGAGTCGTGGTCCCGTCGGTGGACGTCGGCGTCGTATCGGCCGTAGATGTCGCGGTCGACGTGCCAGAGTCGTCGGCAGTGTCCTCGGGCTTTTGCCCGCAGACGACGCTACTGCACAAAGCGGCAAGCATGAGCGAAGTCAATGTAGGTGAAGGCTTCGATGGAGACATGTCTGACCCTGCCCTTTCTCTGGCTGGCGGAGAGGATACGTTCTCCGCTCAATCAGCGCCTGTGGACTTTCCACACATCATTGTTGCCAACCAAGGCGCTACGCGCACTTGGCCAATCGCGTCGTCCGCGAGGCGCCCGAGCACACCGCCGGCATCATCGTAGCGGCGACGACCATGCCGCGCGCGCTGCCCCTGGCGCCGTTCGAGCCGCTGCGCCCTGATCGCGGCACCCTCGGCCACACCCGCCCGTCGACCTCGACCCCGCGCTGGCCGCCTGCCTGCAGCTCTCGCTCGCCGGCCCGCGCCCCGCGCCCGCCCGCGCCGCCGCCGATGACCCTCTCCGCCTTCGGCATCTCCTTCAAGGCTCCTTGGCGCAGCGGCACCGCCCACGCCGACATGGACGCCCACCAGTTCCTCGCCCGCCTCTGCGCCCTGGTCCCCCCGCCCGGCTTCCACATGACCCGCTACTAGGGTGTGTTCGCCAGCCACCATCGCCTGCGCGAGCACGTCATCCCCCAGGCCCGCACCGCCGCCACCGCCGCAGTTCGCGCTGGACTCCTCACCCGGTGTCTTCGCCATCGACATCACCTGTGCCGAAAATGCGGCGGCCGCATGCGTGTCCTCGAGGTCGTCTCCGTTGTCGACGCCATCGCCCGAATCCTCCACGGCGCCCGCGCTCCCCCCTGCGCCTCCTCCTCTTGGACAGGTCTTGTTGTTCCCCTGACCGCGCGCCCCACCGGCGACGTGTTCACCCGCCCGCGCCCCGCTGCCGTCCTCGCTGCCCCTCTCGGGCCCCTGGCCGGACACTCGTCGATCAGCCGCCGGACATGTTCGCCGCCCCGCAGCTCGGCCTGGCCACCGCGCGGGATATGTTGCGCGCGTCGGGCCTGGACAGCCAGCACGGCGCCGGCCGGGTGGGGCGGTGTGCGGCGGCCGGCCGATCTGGCCTCCCCCTGCCGCCGACGATCTCAGGTGTCACTGGTGGGCGGAGGGTCGCTCTTCTTGGTCACCGAGCGCGCGGTCTCGACGAGATAGCGAAGCGCGTCCTCACCGCGAACCTCTGGCGGACAGCGAACGCGGCTGTCCGGTGTGCAAGGGGACGCTCGAGGAGATGGGCGAGCTGACCGAGGACGCCGAGGAGGTGACCGTCGGTGTACACACTCGCCGCGCCCCGTCGTGATGCGGGACGAGAAGATCGGACGCTTGCCGCGGAGGTAAACGTGAGTGTCGCCCGGCCCTCCTCGCCGCGGAACTCGACGGCGCGGAGCTCTGCCTCGACG
>JAGNNV010000171.1 GCA_017990495.1 Vicinamibacteria bacterium | reverse complement strand
TGGTCCCCGAGGCTTCACCCATCCTCGAACTGAGTTTCCGCGAAGCCGCGGAACTCGCTGCTTTCGGGGCGAAGGTTCTGCATCCCGCCACCATCCAGCCCGCGGTGGAAGCCAACATCCCGGTGACAGTGCGTGACACCATGCGCCCGCTCGGTCGGTTCAGCACCATCACCGCCCGCGGCGGCAGCGGGTCGCCGCGGCCGGCCACCGCCATCGCCAGCCGCGGCCCGATTCAGGTGATCACCATCGAGAGCACGCGGATGCTGGCGCAGAGTGGCTTCCTCGCGCGCATCTTCGAGGTCTTCGGCCGGCTCGGCGCGTCCGTCGACGTGGTGGCGACGGCCGAAGTCAGCGTGTCGCTCACCGTCGAAGCAACGGCGCCCATCGACGCCCTGCGCCGGGAGCTGAGCGCTTTCGCCCATGTGAGCGTGGCTTCGGAACGCGCCCTGGTGGCTCTGGTGGGCGAACGGCTCAAACACACGCCGGGCCTGGCCGCGCGCGTTTTCGGCGCGCTCGCCTCGATCAACGTGGAGATGATCTCTATGGGCAGCAACGAGATCAATCTGAGCCTGGTGGTCGAACGCAAGGACGAGGCCGCAGCGGTGCGCCTGCTGCATCAAGCACTCTTCTCGGGCAATGGAGAGACGAAATGAAGATCGGACTATTCGGGCGAGGTCGACTCGGTACTGCCATCGCGACCCTGGGCGGGGATCGCATCGCCTGGCAGGTGGGCCGGAATCAAACGCCGCCGGACCCGGTCGACGTTGCGATCGACGCCTCCATGGGCGACGCCGCGGAGGCGCATCTTGGCTGGGCGCTCGAAACCGGGACCGATCTGGTGATCGGGACCACCGGCTGGTCGATCCCCGATCTCGAGGAGAGAGTGGCGAAGCGCATCGGCGTGATCGTGGCTCCCAACTTCTCCATCTCCATCGCTCTTTTCGCGCGGATGTCTCTGGTGTTGGCGCGGTTCGCGGCGTTGGATCAGGCGCGCGACCCCTACCTCGTCGAACATCATCACGCGCGGAAGAAGGATGCTCCGTCCGGCACGGCCAGACTCCTGACCAAGGTCATCATGAAAGGCTGCCCGCGCAAGACGGAGTGGACGCTGCAGGGTCCGGGCGAGTTGAAGGAACACCAGCTGAGCGTCTCCGCCATCCGCGCCGGCCACACCTACTCGAGCCACACCGTGGGCATCGACGCCCCCGCGGAAACCCTCGAGATCCATCACGCCTCACGGTCGGCCATGGCCTACGCGGACGGCGCGCTGCGCGTGTCCGATTGGATTTGTGGACGCAAAGGCGTGTTCACCATGGACCAGTTTTCTCAGGAAGTTCTCGATCCCCTTTTTCGCGAGGTCAATCTGTCATGAGCCAGACGTCTGCCGATTTCTCCGGGCTCTCCGTAGCCCTGGCCACGCCGTTCACGTCCGCGGGCGAACTCGACATGAAAGCGTTTCGCGCTCTGGTCCGGCATGTGGCCGGCGGCGGCGCGGATGTTCTGGTGGTCTTGGGCTCCACCGGCGAAGCCGCGACCATCGCCGAAAACGAACGCGATCCACTGATCGCCGCCACCCTTGAAGAGGCGGGCGGGAGAAAGGTGGTGGCGGGCACCGGCCACAACTCGACCCGGCAGACCGTGGCCTGGACAAAGCGCGCGCAGGAACTGGGCGCGCACGGCGCACTCATCGTGACGCCCTTCTATAACAAGCCGACTCCCCAGGGCCTTGTCGCCCACTTCCGTGCCGCCGCCGAAGCCGCACCCGGACTTCCCTTCATCGTCTACAACGTGCCCGGACGCACCGGCCTGAACCTCACTCCCGCGGCGCTGCAACTTCTCTGGGAGAACGAGCAGGTGGTGGCGGTGAAGGAGTCGAGCGGCAACGTGGCCCAGATCGGCGAGATCGCGCGCGCCCTGCCTGCGGGCAAGACGCTGCTCTCCGGCGATGACAATCTGGCACTCGCGTCTCTCGCCGTGGGAGCCGAGGGCCTGGTGTCGGTCCTGGGCAACATGGTCCCGAAGGAGACGAAGCAGCTGGTCGAGGCCGCGAAGGCAGGCCGACGCGATGAAGCGATCCAGTTGAACAACCGCCTCCTGCCTCTGATCGACGCACTGTTCCTGGAAAGCAATCCCATTCCCCTCAAGGCGGGTCTGCAGATGATGGGACTCGGCGGCGACTTCGTTCGCCTTCCCCTCGTTCCCGCCTCTGAAGCCACGCGGGCGCGGCTGAAGGACGCCCTCGCCCACGCGGGCGTGCGGTACTAGTCATGAATCGTGAAGCGCTCCGCGCCTTCTACGATCGGCCACCTGCGGAATCGGCGGCCGATCCCCGCTGGGCGGAGGCGCATGCGGCCCTGCTCTTGGGCCTCGAGTCGGGCGAGGTCCGCGCCGCCGAGCCTCTTGGCGAAGAGTGGCAAGTGAACGCGTGGGTGAAGCAGGGCATCCTCGCGGCTTTTCGCGCCACGAAGATGGTGGAGCTGCCCGGCCCCGGCTTTCCCTTCATGGACAAGACGGCGTTTCCAGCGCGCGTGTTCTCTCTCGACGACGCGGTGCGTATGGTGCCCGGAGGCTCGAGCGTGCGGCGCGGCTCGTTCGTGGCCCGAGGCGTCACGCTGATGCCGCCTGCTTTCATCAACATGGGCGCCCATGTCGATGAGGGTGCGATGGTCGATTCGCACGCCCTCGTGGGCTCCTGCGCGCAGATCGGCAAACGCGTGCACCTGTCGGCCGCGGCTCAGATCGGCGGTGTGCTCGAGCCCGCGGGCGCCCGGCCCGTGATCATCGAAGACGACGTGTTCGTGGGCGGACTCGTCGGTGTGTTCGAAGGCGTGCGGGTGCGCCGACGCGCGGTGCTCGCAAGCGGCGTGATACTGACGGCGTCGACGGTCATCCACGATCTGGTGCGCGAACGCGAGTGGGTGCGCGAGGTCCCGGAGGACGCGGTGGTGGTTCAAGGATCGCGGCCGGCCCGCGGCGAGTTCGCGCAAGCCCGCGGCCTGCACCTCGCGACGGCGGTCATCGTGAAGTACCGCGACGCGAGAACCGACGCCGCGACGGCCCTGGAGTCGGCGTTACGTTTGTAGGGACGAGCGGTCGCTGAGCACCGGTCCGTACGGGTGCTGTGGGGACAACCGGTCGCTGAGGGTGGACCGTGCTGCGGAGCGGTCGAAGCGCGCAGCCTGGCCTTGAGCCACCCGGCGGCGCACGCCCGGTGGCTGAGTCGCGTCTGGAAGCGTCTAGTCGAAGCCACCCCGCGAGGTCGCTTCGACCGCTTCGCAGCACGGACCTCCCTCAGCGACCGGTTATCGCCCGCGCCGTTAGCGGCGTTGGAACGCCAGTACGTCGTGGGCGAGAGTGACCGTCATCGCGGAGAGCGACTCCACAGCGGCGCGTTCACTTTGGCGGAAGCCGCGGTACGTGGCGGTCAGGATGGCGCGGAGGGCGAGCGGTTCGAACATCCGGGTCTCCCTGACGGTGGTGCGGTCGTGGAGCGCGAAGCCATCCGCCATTTCGCTCTCGACGCGCGGGGCCCGCGACTTCTCGACCTTGACGCCCTGCACGCGTTCGCGCAATTCGATGAGGTCGTCGGGCGCAGGCACCGCCACCAGGACCAGACCGCCGGGGCGAAGGACGCGCGCGAACTCGTCGGCGTTCACCCGGGCATCGATTGACGTGACGAAGTCGAACGAGTGATCTGCGTACGGTAAAAAGCGGTCGGCGTTGGCCACCACGAAGAGGACATCGGGCCCCGCTTTCGCCGCCATCTCGATGGAGGGTGCAGAAATGTCGACGCCGTGGCGCTCGAGTCCCTGAAGCGCGCTGAGGTGACGGAGGAGGGCGCCCTCGCCACAACCCACATCAAGCACGGTCGCGGGGCCGCCGTTGGCCCGCACCGAGATGGCGTGAGCGAGGGCGCGGTGGACGGCATCGGCATGGCCGAGTCCAGCCAGAAAGTGACGGGCCTGGGCCGCCTCGCGCGAGTCGCCCGGGCTCTTCGACCGCCGGTCCTGGGGCTGAAGCAGGTTGAGCGCGCCCGAACGATGCTGATCGAATGAATGGTTCCGCGTGCAGAACCACCGCGCACCCTCCCGTCGCAGAGGCTCTCCACAACCCCTCACGGTGCAAAGGAGATCTACGAGCATGAGTCCAGGGCGCTGCGCTCGTTTGTCTGGGGTGCTGTGCATGGCGACGAACGGGATTCTGCGGCCCCCCAGGTCTACAAGGGTATGTTTCCGTGCTTTTTCGGGGGATTCTTGTCGCGCTTCGTTTTCGTCATCTCGAGGCCGGCGATGATGCGACGGCGGGTGTGGCGCGGCTCGATGACGTCGTCGATAAAGCCGCGGTCGGCGGCCACGTAAGGGTTCGCGAACTTCTCCTTGAACTCCGCAACCTTGGCAAGACGCATGGCGATCGCGTCCTCGGCGGCCGCGAGTTCCCGCCGGTAGAGCACGTTCACCGCGCCCTCCGGACCCATCACCGCGATCTCGGCCATGGGATAGGCGAAGTTCAAGTCGGTGCGGATGTGTTTCGACGACATCACGCAGTAAGCACCCCCGTAGGCCTTGCGGGTGATGATGGTGATCTTCGGCACCGTGGCCTCGGCGTAGGCGTAAAGGAGCTTGGCGCCATGGCGGATGATGCCGCCGTATTCCTGCGAGGTGCCGGGAAGGAAGCCGGGCACGTCCTCGAAAGTTACGAGGGGGATATTGAAGGCGTCGCAGAAGCGGACGAAGCGCGCGGCCTTCACCGACGCGTCGATGTCGAGGCAACCAGCCAGAACCGCGGGCTGATTGGCCACGATGCCGACGCTTTTCCCCCCGAAGCGCGCGAAGCCCACCACGATGTTGGCGGCGTAGTGTTCGTGGACTTCGAGGAAGCGACCGTCGTCCACCACCGCGTGGATGAGCTTCTTCATGTCGTAGGGCTTGCTCGGATCATCCGGGATCAATGTGTCGAGCGCGGGATCCTCGCGATCCGACGGATCGGTGGTGGCGTGGACGGGTGCTTCTTCCAGATTGTTCGAGGGCAGGTACGACATCAGCTCGCGAATGAGCAGAAGGCAGGCGCGATCGTCATCGGCCGCGAAGTGGGCCACGCCGGAGCGGGCGTTGTGGGTCATGGCTCCGCCGAGGTCTTCCTTGCTGACCTCTTCGTGAGTGACCGTTTTGATCACGTCGGGTCCGGTGACGAACATGTACGAGGTGTCCCGCACCATCAGATTGAAGTCGGTGATGGCGGGCGAATACACGGCGCCGCCCGCGCAGGGCCCAAGGATCGCGGAGATCTGGGGAATGACGCCGGAGGCGAGCGTGTTGCGCAGGAAGATGTCGGCGTAGCCGCCGAGGGACGCGACGCCTTCCTGGATGCGCGCTCCACCCGAATCGTTGAGACCGATGATCGGCGCGCCCATCTTCATGGCGAGGTCCATGACCTTGCAGATCTTGAGCGCGTTGGTTTCGGAGAGCGAGCCGCCGAAGACAGTGAAGTCCTGGGCGAAGACGAAGACCAGGCGGCCGCCAATGCGGCCGAAGCCGGAGATGACGCCGTCGCCCGGGATCTTCTGCTCGGCCATGCCAAAGTCGGTGCAGCGGTGTTCGACGAGTTTGTCGAGCTCCTCGAGTGTGCCCTCGTCGAGCAGAATCTCCACACGCTCGCGCGCGGTGAGCCGGCCTTCGCGGTGTTGGCGCTCGCGGCGCTCGACCCCGCCGCCTTCTTCGGCGCGGCGGACTTTGTCCCGAAGGACGGCCACTCGGTCTGTCATTTCTCTGGGCGCCTGATTCAGGTTAGTTGGGCAGCCGACCGCACTGGGCCGCCCCGCAGGGCGGACCCTCGCCACAACCGCCGAACGACGGCGCCGGACCGGAGGATGATCCACCACCGGTCGACACGGCGAAAGTGGAGAAGAGGCGGGTGACTTCGGATGCTCCGCAGGACGGGCAATCGGGCCGGTCGTTAAAGCTCCGGGCCAGGCGCTCGAACGGCCGGTCGCAACGGGTGCAACGATATTCGTAGAGGGGCATGGGAGATCGGTATCTGGAAGGCTGGTGCGGCGGGTGATGATATCGCCTCGTTCAGAGGCGCGTCGGGTTGCGCGCGGTCAGGGCACCGTGATCTTGAGAAGCGGCCCGGGCAGGCTTTCGTTGCCGCCACGGTCCACGGCCACGATCTCGTAGGTGCGATCGCCCTTGGTCAGATTCGTGTCGCGGACGCGGAACAAGAGCCCCTCGGTCTGGATGACGAGAGCGCGGGTCGCGCCGCCGATCGAGCGATAGAGCCGATAGAACTGAACGTCGGCCGAAGGCGAGGCCGTCCAGGAGAGTTCCACGAAGTCGGCGCCGAGGTCGCCCGTCAGCTGGCCGGGCGCGTCGGGGGACACGATGTCCTTCACGTCCACGCAGACGGGTTCGGTGGGTTTGCTCTCGACGAGCGGCTTGAAGGAACTGGCGTAGCGGACGGAATAGCAGGCTTTTTCACCGGGAGCGGGTGTGAGGTCGGACCACGTGGTGGCGCGCATGTGGTCTTTCACCAGTCGCGTGACGCCGTCCGTGCGGAAGATGCGGATGCCCGTGGTTGGTGTGGGCGTGGGCGTCGGGGCGGGCAGGGGGCTCGCGGAGGCGGTGGCGACCGGCGAGGGCAGCGGCGAGCCCTCGGGCGAAGGAAGGGGCGTCGCATCAGGACCCGGAGTTGGAGTCTCGGACGGTGTAGGGGTCGGAGTTGGTGTCTCGGTCGGAGCGAGACTGGCGACGGGGCTTGGCGTCGGGACGCCGGACGCTGCAGTCGCCGCGGCGGGCACGGGGGCGAGTGGCGAGGCCCCAGGCAATGGTGTGACCGTGGGCGAAGCCAAAGGCGTCGGCCAGGGCTCGGCGCCCGGCGGGTTGATCCAGTGCAGTTCGACGCCCTTGGCGGTGTTCGTCGCCTTCAGGTCTGTAGGTGCGCCGGGAACCAGGGCGGGTGTGAAGGCAAGAATCGGTGCGTTCGCGGATCGGGCCTTGCCTGAGATGGCGCGGACGGTGAGACGGACGGGCGCCACGGGCCTTGGGAAGCGATGAATTCTCAGTTCACCGGGCGCCACTTCTTCGCGAAGCAGGGAGACGGCGGTTTTCCCGAAGTCCCCCAGGGCAGGAGCCTGAAGCCACTCGAGTTCGATAACGGGAAGAGGCCGGGTCTCGGTGGTGGTTCGGGGAGCGAAGGCGCGCACCTCGATCTCGTCGCCCATCTGCGCCACTTCCAGCGCGGTCGGAACCATGGGGGTCTTCACCCACGGCGGCAGAGGATCGGCACGTTTGCCGCAGGCCGCGTTCGTTCCAAGGGCGACGATGGCCAGAAGGAGGAGGGAGCGGCCGTGGAGGGTTCGACGCATGGCGGGCGGATAGTATAGAGACGCGATGAGTTTTCTCTCCCTGCGAGCCCTCGCGGTCATTGGAGGGGTCTACGATCTGGCCCTTGCCGTGCCCATGATCTTCGCTCCTGAGCTGACGGCGCG
>JAGNNV010000170.1 GCA_017990495.1 Vicinamibacteria bacterium | reverse complement strand
CCGCGAAGGAATCCCTGACCTTCCGCAAGCGCACCCAGCCGCTCGCCCTGAAAAGCGCGGGCTGCGTCTTCCAGAACCCCGAGGCCGAGCGCGAGCGGCTCCCCCCGGGCGTTCCTTGCTCCGCGGGGGCGCTGATCGACCGGGTGGGGCTCAAGGGAGAAAGGCGTGGAGGTGCGAGGATTTCACCCGTGCACGCCAATTTCTTCGTGAACGAGGGCGGCGCCACCGCGGCCGACGTGGTCGGCCTGATCGATGAGGCGCGGCGTCGGGTGAGGGACACATTCGGAATCGAGTTGCGCGAGGAGATCGTGCGGCTCGGGGATTTCAGGGTTGACGCCGAGACAAGGAGCGCGCACGCATGACGACATTGGTGGTGAAGGGCGGATTGCCGCTCAGTGGACGGCTGCGGGTGGGCGGCAACAAGAACGCGGCTCTGCCGGTGATCGCCGCCTGTTTGCTCACCGACGAAGAATGCGTGCTCGAGAACGTGCCTCGCATCCGCGATGTCGAGGTGATGGGGGAACTGCTGCGGCATCTTGGTGCGACTGTCCTCTGGGAAGGCGATTCCACGCTGCGCATCCGCGCCGCGAACATCACTTCGACGGAACCGCGGGCCGATCTCGTGGCCAAGCTCCGCGGTTCCGTTCTGCTTCTTGGGCCGCTTCTGGCCCGCAAGGGGGAGGCGATTCTGGGCGCGCCGGGGGGCGACTTTCCGTCGCGTCGGAACCTCAACCAGCACCACGCCGCGGTGAAGGCACTCGGGGCTCGCCCTCGGGAAGCCGGCGGATTCGAATCGCCCGAGGGGCTGAAGGCCGCGTCCTTTTACATGCTCGAGGCCTCGGTGACGGCCACGGAGACCGCCCTCCTCGCCGCCGCTCTCGCCCGCGGCACCACCGAGATCCGGCATGCCGCATGCGAGCCGCATGTGAGCGAACTGGCGCGTTTCCTCTCCAAGATGGGCGCGGACGTTTCCGGCATCGGATCGCCCACGTTGCGCATCACCGGCGCGACCAGGCTTCGCGGAATCACCCACAAAATCTCCGGTGACTTCGTGGAGGCCGGGAGTTTCGCGGTCGTCGGCGCCATGACTCGCGGCCATGTCGTCATCGAGGGTGCTTCCGAACTCGACCTCGAGCCCGTGGTGGCGGTTCTCCGGCAGTTCGGTCTGCACTGCAAACTGTCCGGCGAGGAACTCGAGGTGTTCCCGAGCCAGCTCAAGGCCGCGCATCGGGTCACCACGGGTCTGTGGCCGGGCTTCCCGAGCGACATGGTGAGTCTCGTGACCGTGCTCGCCACCCAGGCCTCCGGGGCCACCTTGATCCACGACTGGCTCTACGAGCTGCGTCTCTTCGCCCTCGACCAGCTCTCCGGCATGGGCGCCGACCTGTTCCTGTGCGATCCCCATCGCATCCTGATCAACGGTCCGCGTCGCCTGCGCGGGCGCTCCCTCGACAGCCGTGACATCCGGTCCGGGATGGCCCTTATCACCGCGGCCCTGGCCGCCGATGGCCAGAGCAGGATCGCCCCCCTCGAGACGGTGGAGAGGGGCTACGAGGGACTCGTGGATCGCCTGAAGTCACTGGGCGCGTCGGTGGAGACCGTGGACTGAGCCGTCGGCGGCGGAAGGCCCGGCCCCGCCGGGGAACTTCGATAGAGTAACAAGGTATATGCCCCGATTGATCGAGCGTCCCACCCAGATTGAAGCGGCCGGCACGCCGCCCAAGATCATTCGTGAATACATCGGCCGGGTGAACTCAGCCACCGGCGCCTTGAGCGTGGCTCACATGAAGTCTCCCTCCGGCTGGGCCGAGCCCCGCCAGACCCCCGAGTTCGACGAGTACACGCTGGTCCTTCATGGTTCGCTGCGCGTCGAGCACGCCGGAGGTTTCATCGACGTGAACGCCGGGCAGGCCGTCATCGCCGAACGGGGCGAGTGGGTGGGTTACTCGTCGCCCGGGCCCGAGGGGGCCGAATACATCGCGGTCTGTCTGCCCGCCTTCAGTCCCGACACCGTCCACCGCGACGTCTGATCGCTCTTTCCCGAGGTCTCTTCAAAGCCTTGAAGCTCCACGCCGGTCTCGCGTTCGTCGCCGCGTCGATCCTCATCCTCGCTCCGCGCGCCACGGTCGCGGCGGACGAGGTGGTGGTGATTTCGGGCGGTGGCGCGCACCGCACGGTGGCGCTGGTGATTGAAGGCCCCAAGGGCGCCGAGATCTCGCTCGAGGATGCGGCCCGGGGCCTCGACATCTCATTCTCGCGATCGGGCCGTGACGCCAGGGTGACCCTTCGCTCGGGCGGCCGCGAAGTGATGCTCGAGAACGGGCGGAGCCTCTTCAGCGTGGGCGGCCAACTGAAGGCCATGGCCGGACCGGTTCGGGTGGTGGGCGAGCGCACCTACGTTTCCCCGGCGTCCGCCGCCACTGTGCTGGCGGCGGCTCTCGGCATGAATGTGAGCTACCGCGCGGCCTACCGGGCGCTCGTGGTCGGGCCCTACGAGGCGCCGCGCCTCAAGATCAGCAACGTCGTCAACGCTACTGCCATCGAGAGCGCGATCGAACTGAGCCATCCGGTTCCGTACGAGATCCGTCGGGAACCGAACCGCGTCGTGGTGACCTTTCGCGCCGACATCCTGGAAACCGAATTCATCGCCGAGGCCCTGCCCGGTCGCATCCTCGCTTCGGCCCGGTTCGAGCGGGTCACTCCGCCGCGACTGGTCTTCGATTTGGGCGATCGTTTCGGGTCCTTGCGAACCACCGCCCCCGACGCCCAGCATCTCGGGCTGACCTTCGACAGCGTGGGCCTCGCGACTCCGTCGCCGGGTCCGGGGGGGACGCAGCCGGCCCTTCCGCCGGCCTCCCGTCCCTCAGCCTCTCCGGCCGCGGGTTTCAAGCGCCCGATCGTGCTGGTGATCGATCCCGGCCACGGCGGCGATGACGCGGGCGCGCGTGGTCCGGGCGGACGTCTCGAGAAGGACGTGACGCTTGCCCTCGCGAGGCGGCTGCGCGCGGCCGCGGTGGATGCATTGTCCATCCAGGCCTTCCTGACCCGGGACAGCGACACAGAGATTCCCCTGGACGAGCGCGCGGCCATCGCCAACAACTTCAACGCAGACATCTTCATCTCTCTCCACGCGAACGGATCGCGGGTGACTTCAGCCACCGGGACGGAGGTGTTCTTTCTCTCATACACGGCCGTCGACGATGAGGCCCGACGCGTGGCCATCCAGGAGGGCGCCATCCTCGACAAGGCGCCGCCGAACGACAAGGATGTCGGCCTCATCCTGTGGGACATGGCCCAGGCGGCGCAACTCGAGGCGTCGTCCCGGCTCGCGGGCAACCTGCACGCGCAGATCGCGGAGGCGGCCCTTTCCCGTTCCCGTGGGGTGAAGCAGGCGCCTTTCCGCGTTCTGGTCGGGGCCACCATGCCCGCGGCCCTTGTGGAGGTGGGCTTCATCACCAACCCCGAAGAGGAGAAGCTGCTCTTCTCCGAGGCGCACCAGATCCGCCTGGTGAACGCCATCGTGCAGGGTCTCGGCCGGTTCATCGCCGCCCTCCGCGCGAACCCATGAGATTCCGCCGGGTGCCCGTGGCCGAAGGAACACCGCCGCCTCGAGGCTTCCCCCGCTGGGCGTGGTGGACTCTCTTCCTCGCCACGTTCATGTTCGCCGTGCCCGCGACCTCACCCTGGTGGTCCACGGTCCTTCGCCGCGAGATCCCGGGCGCCGCGGAAGAGGACGAAGCTGAGACAGCCCTTCCTGCCAGCGGGCAGACTCCTGAGCCCGCGGTGGTGCCGGGCTCAACGTTGAGGGTCACCTTGCACACCCGGGTGCCCGAGACGCCCGGACTGACCGCGGTCGAGCGTGAGGTTCCCTACGTGCGCGGGGTGGTGGCGCAAATCGTGGCCGCGGTGTCCGAACTGGGGGTGGCTTCTCCCAATGTTCCCGCGATGCTTCCCGAGGGAACGCGGGTTTTCGATGTGGTCTACACCCCGGGTGGAACGGTCTATGTGGACTTCTCTACCGAGATCGAGGCCGTGCGCACTCTGGGCGCTGAAGAAGAGAGGGCGCTGGTGGGGGCTATCGTTGTGACCATCATCGAGAACTTCGCCGCGGTTCGGCAGGTGGTGATTCTCGTCGACGGCAAGACCCCGCGGCCGGTGCATCTCGATCTGAGTCGACCCTTTCGGCGCGACGACCCCATCTTCGCCGCGCCCGATGCGATCGAGGCCCCGCAAGCACCGTCGCCCTCGGCCCGCTGATCTCTTCGAGCAAGACAAGGACAATCGAAACACTCATGAACCGGTCCACATCCGACAAGGCCGCCCGTTTCACTGAATCGGTCATTCGCGAGATGACGCGCCTTGCGAATCAACACGGAGCGGTGAACCTCTCGCAGGGTTTCCCGGACTTTCCCGCGCCTGACGAGCTGAAGGAAGCGGCGGCCCGCGCCATCGCCGCCGATCTCAACCAATACGCAGTGACCTGGGGCGCTCCCAACCTGCGCCAGGCCATCGCCGCCAAGTTCGAACGGTGGTACGGGGTGAAGGTGGACCCCGACAAGGAAGTCACGGTGTGCTGCGGCGGCACCGAGGCCATGGTGGCCTCGATGATGGCGCTGCTCAATCCCGGCGACGAGGTGGTGACCTTCGAGCCGTTCTACGAGAACTACGGACCTGACGCCATCCTGGCCGGCGCCATCCCGAAGTTCGTCTCCCTGCGCACGCCGGACTGGTCCTTCGATCCGGCCGAACTGCGGGCGGCGTTCTCCAACAAGACGCGCGCCATCATCATGAACTCACCCCACAATCCCACGGGCAAGGTGTTCACGCGCGAGGAACTCGAACAGATCGCCGCGCTTTGCCAGGAGTTCGACGTGGTGGCGGTGACGGACGAGATCTACGAGCACATCCTCTACGACGGAAACGTTCACATCCCCATGGCCACGCTGCCGGGAATGAAGGAGCGGACCATCACCATCAACAGCATGAGCAAGACCTACAGCGTCACGGGCTGGCGCGTGGGTTGGACCATCGCGCCCGAATGGATCACCGGGGCTATCCGCAAGGTTCATGATTTCCTCACCGTGGGCGCCGCCGCTCCGCTCCAGGATGCGGGTGCTTTGGCGCTCGCCCTGCCCGCGTCCTACTACGCTGACCTCGCGTCGAAGTACGCGGAACGGCGCGCCCGCATGCTCGGGATCCTCGACGCCTGCGGCTTCACCGTCTACAAGCCCGGCGGGGCCTATTACACCATCGTGGACACGCGGCCCCTCGGCCGGACCCACGACGTCGAGTTCGCGAAGTATCTGGTGACGGAGATCGGCGTGGCCGTGGTGCCAGGGTCGTCGTTCTACCAGGATCCCGAGAAGGGCCGCACCCAGGTGCGCTTCGCGTTCTCGAAGAAGAAGGAGACGTTCGACGAGGCGGAGCGTCGTCTCGCCCGGCTCAAGCCGATCTGATCAAGGGCTACGAGTAGAGCGGCGGACGCCGGGTGTGCCAGGGCGTCGCCTGCTCGAAGGCCAGACCCGCGTCGAGCAGAGTGGCCTCGTCGTCGAGGCGGCCGGTCAACATGATGTTCTGCGGCATTTCGATCCCGTTCGCGGAACGAAGAAAACCCGCGGGAAGCACCAGGGCGGGATGCCCGGTGAGGTTTGTGATGTTGACGCTCTCGGAGGAAGGCGGGGCCAGGAACACGTCGATTCGTTCGAACATGTCCTCTACCGCCGCGATCATCAGGGTGCGCACGCGCTGGGCGCGGATGTAGTCGACCGCGGGGATGAACCTCGAGGCGCGGAGCTGGGTGGAGCGGTCGTTCGGGCCCTGGCCCTCGAGATCGTCGATCGCGCCACTGCGAGTGATCTCGTCGAACATGGCCCCCGCCTCGGCGTTGTGGATGGCGTAGAGGGCGCTCGCTGGAAACGGAGGCAGAGTGACAGGCACGATCTCGAATCCCGCCTTCCGATAGACCTCGACGGCGGCGGCGAAGATCGGCCGGGTCCGATCGGCGAGAGCGCGATCTTCGTCCGAGCCGTTTGGGTCGCTGCCCAGAAGCTCATCGTCGACCACTCCAAGACGCAGAGCCCGCCCGGGGCCTTCTGAATCGGGTCTCCAGATGAACGGCGCATCGGAAACACTCGAGTCGAAACCATCCGGACCGTGGATGGCGCGGAGCACGGCTCCGCAGTCGGAGACGGAGCGGGCGAGCACGCCGACCTTGTCGAGAGTCCATCTCAGCGTCATCACGCCGCGCCGGCTCACCCGGCCGTAGGTAGGGCGCAGGCCCACCACGCCGCAGGTGCTGGCCGGCGACACGATGGAGCCGCCGGTTTCGGTGCCCAGCGCGAAGGGCACAAGTCCCGCGGCGACCGCGGCCGCCGGCCCCGCGGAGGAACCGCTTGCGCCTGTGCTTGGGTCCCAGGGATTCCGCGTCTGATTTCGGTGCGCTCCCCGGGCCGTTCCGGAGAGGGGTCGTCCATCCTCGAATCGGGCTTCGCCCGACCAGGTATCGCCGATGGCCAGTTCGCCGGTCGAGAGCTTGGCGGTAAGGCAGGCCCCCGAGGCGGACAGTCGCGCAATGGCGGTGGCGTCGCGCGTCGGTACCGGCCGATCCAGATAAGGGCGAGCGCCCCATTGGGTGCGCAGGCCGGCTGAGTCGAAGATGTCCTTGGCCCCGTACGGGATGCCGCGAAGTTCAGACTCCGGAGGCTTGCCGCCAGTCTCCGCGTCGGCCCGTTTCGCCTCTGTGAGCGCGCGCTCGTCACTGAGGGTGACCACACAGGACAAGGTGGGATCGTGCAGCTTCAGCCGTTTCAGGGAGAGCCGCGTCAACTGCTCGCTCGACACCTGGCCGGCCGAAAGCCAGGCACGGAGTTGGGCGATCGTCGCGTACGCGATGTCGATCTCGGAGGTCGGAGCGGACATCCTCGCCGTGGAGGTGGGCGGGGCCGAGACCGGCGAGGCGGCGGGTGCGGAGAAGGGCGTGGTTCCCTTGAGGCGTCGTGGATTGAAGGCGAACGCGGGTTCGACCTCGGCCGAAAGCGGGACGGTTCGTAGTCGTTCGATGTGGTTCCGATATCGAGTGACCAGGGGAAGGGCTTTGAGCAGGCCATCGTCCGGCAGTTGAACCGCGGCCACGGTCTGGGCCGACCGCAAGGTCGGGACGTCGATGCCCGAGGGCGCCGCGAGTTGCGGCCGGGGAAGTGTCGGACCGGGCCCGGCGATCTCCGGGCGCGCCAGCGCGGGCGTCCCCAGGCTCGCCACGGTGGCTCCGATGAACGTTCGCCTCGACGCTCGCTTCGACACTGGTCGCTGCTTCATGCGCGGCATTGTGCCACCCCTCGCGGCCGACTTCATCCGCGGAGGGGGCGGCATCCACCTGGCCTTGGTAGGCTTTTCCAATGTCCGACGCCAAGAAGATCACCCGCACCCCTCAAGAGTGGGCGGCCCTGTTGAGCCCGCAGCAGTTTCACGTGGCCCGCGAGAAGGGCACCGAACGAGCCTTCACCGGGGCCTACTGGGACAACCATGACCGCGGGATGTACCGGTGCGTCGGTTGCG
>JAGNNV010000169.1 GCA_017990495.1 Vicinamibacteria bacterium | reverse complement strand
AAGGAGCCGTGGGACACTAGGCCCCGGGTCTACGCACGTCAAACGGCTTGGCTTCGCCCGGGGTGACGACAGGTCCAATTGGCTTGGCGGTGGCTCGGGGGCGGGGTGACGCGATGTCCAACCACGAGTAGCAATGCGTGCGGGTCACGACATCACTACCCACGCAGTTAGGCTGCTCCGATGAGCTTCTTGATCGGTGCGCTGCTCGTGGCGCTTTCCCAGGACGCGGCTGCGGTCGGTCCTTCGCCCACGTGCCCTCCCGAGGCTCGGCCTCCCTCTCCGGCGCAGATGGAGGAAGGCATGAAGAACGCCCGCGATCGGGGTTTCTTGTGGCGGGCCACCAAGGACGGTCTAACGGCCTACCTGTACGGCACGATCCACGTCGGGCGCGTGGAGTGGATGTTCCCGGGGCCCGAGTTGATGCGCGCAGTCCGCGCGAGTGACGTGATCGCGCTTGAACTCGACGTGCTCGACCCCGCCCTCGCCCGGCGCCTGCAGCAGGGCATGGCGCTGAAGCCGGAGCACGATCTGCCCAAGGCTCTGAAAGAACGCTTGCGTGCTCAGCTCAAGGCGGCGTGCCTGCCCGAGGAACTTCTCGTCACCATGTCTCCGGAGATGGTGGCGACCACCATCTCCGTGATGTCGGCGCGCCGCGAGGGGTTCGATCCGAGCTACGGGATCGACATGATCTACGCGGGTCTGGCCCGGGGGCAGGGCAAACCCGTGGCCTCGCTCGAAACTCCCGACCTCCAACTCGCACTTCTGCTGGGCCGGACGGCGGCCGATGTGGTCGCCGCGGTAGAGGCGGTCCTGCCCGAGCTCGAGAAGGGCAAGGCCTCACCCCTCGTCGCCCGCATGGCGGGGATATGGGCCAATTCTCAGCTCGGTGAACTGGAGAATTACGAACAGTGGTGCGAGTGCCTGGACACCCCCGACGAGCGGGAGATGATGAAACGTCTGCTCGATGAGCGAAACCCCGGCCTTGCCCGAAACATCGACGCCCTCCATGCCGAAGGCAAGAGAGTATTCGCGGCCGTGGGCAGTCTGCATATGGTGGGCCCGCTCGGACTGCCTGCCCTGCTCCGCGAGCGCGGCTACAAGGTCGAACGCGTCGACTTCAGGCCGTAGCCAATACCGGGGCCGCGCGCTGAGCGTAGGCTTTCAACCCCTCGCCCAGAACGTGGATGGCGCGACGCAGGTCGTCGCAATTGAGCACGTAAGCGATGCGGACTTCGTTCATTCCGAGGCCGGGAGTGGCGTAGAAACCGGCGGCCGGGGCCACCATGACGGTGGCGCCTTCGAATGAAAAATCCTCGAGCAGGAAGCGGGCGAAGTCGTCGCTGTCGCTGACTGGCAAGCGCGCCACCACATAAAAAGCGCCCTCGGGCTTGCGGAGGAAGATACCGGGGAGCTTCTCGAGCTCTTCCTGCAAGACGTCGCGACGCTTCTGGTATTCGGCCCGCACCCCTTGGTGGTAGTCCTCGCCGATCTCGGACATGCCGAGGGCCAGGACCTGGGCGAGGCCGGGAGGCGAGAGGCGCCCTTGAGCCGCGCGAGTGACGGTGGCGATGAGTTCGGCGTTGCGCGAGACGAAACAACCAAGGCGGATGCCGCAGGCGCTGAACCGCTTCGACAACGAGTCGACGACGACCACGCGGTCTTCGAAACCCTCGAGGTCGAGAGCTGAGGTGGCGATAAGACCGTCGTAGACGAACTCGCGGTAGACCTCGTCGGAGACGAGGAACAGATCGTGGTCCCGGCAGAACGTGGCCACGCGAAGAACTTCCTCGCGGGAGTAGACGGTGCCGGTGGGGTTGTTGGGATTGCAGAGCAGGACGAAGCGGGTGCGCGGGGTGAGGGCCGCCTCGTAAGCCTCGCGGGGAGGGAGGTGAAATCCCTCTTCGCCCCGGCTCTGCACCGGGACGAGGCGCACACCGGCCATAGCCGCGAAGGAGTTGTAGTTCGTGTAGAAGGGCTCGGCCACGATGACTTCGTCGCCCGCCTCGGCCAGACACAGAAAAGCGAAGAACAAGGCTTCGCTGCCCCCGGTGGTGGCGACGACGTTGGCCGGTTCGATGTGCAGACCGACGGTCGCGTAGTAACGACACATGGCCGCGAGATACTGCGGCGTTCCCGCCGACGGCGAGTAGGCGATGACGGGATCGATGGACTTCAAACGGTCCCGCATGACCTTCGGGGTCTCGAGATCCGGCTGACCGATGTTGAGGTGGAAGACCTTCACGCCCCGCGCCTTCGCGGCATCCGCGTAGGGCGACAGTTTGCGGATGGGCGAGGGTGGAAGGGCCAGACCTCGGGAAGAAACTTTGGGCACGCTCTTGACCTCCACGCTCAGCTCAGGAATTTTTCTCTTAGACTCCGCACATTCTGCGCGTTCGGTATTCCCCGAACCGCCTTCATTCTAGGTCCTACGAAATGCTGGCAGGGTTTGGGCGACTCCTGGTCATCGTCATGCTCGCGGGCGGCGGCACACTGCTCAGCGTTTCACCAGCGGCCGGCATCGGGATCGGCCTGATCGCAGGCGGCGCGGTCTTGCTGATGGAAGCGGCCGTGGCCCGAGGAACATCCCGGCAGATCCTGTCCGGGAGTCTTGGTCTTTTGATCGGCCTGTCCCTGGCCCTCCTCGCGAGCAACGTCCTGGCGCCCGCGAACACCACGTCGGGGGCCGCGCTCCGCCTGGGGCTCGCGGTGAGCCTTGGCTGGCTCGGTCTCGCCACCTTTGTGCGGCGCTCCGACGCGTTCTCGCTGGCCCACCTTCGAACCGATTGGGAAACGCGCGCCGAAGCTCCGGTGAGTGCCGGAGCTCCAAAAATCCTCGACACCTCGGTCATCATCGACGGGCGGATCGCCGAGATCGTGGAAGCCGGCTTCATGGAGGGCCCGCTGGTCATTCCGCACTTCGTCCTGGTCGAACTTCAGCAGGTGGCGGACTCCTCCGACCCCTTGAAGCGCAATCGCGGCCGCCGCGGCCTCGACATGCTCCAGCGCATCCAGAAAAATCCGCTCGCCGCCATCCAGATCGTGGACACGGACTTCCCCGAAGTGAAGGAAGTCGATCTCAAGCTGATCGAGCTGGCCCTCAAAAACAGCGGGAAAATCGTCACCAACGACTTCAATCTCAACAAGGTCGCCCAGCTGCGCGGGGTGAAGATCCTGAACATCAACGATCTGGCGAACTGCCTGCGCCCCCTCGTCCTTCCCGGCGAACCCATGCGGATCTTCGTGAGCAAGGAAGGCAAAGAACACGGCCAGGGCGTCGGATACCTCGACGACGGCACCATGGTGGTGGTGGAAGGTGGCCGCAAGGCCCTGGGCCGCACCATCGACGTGAACGTCACCACCGTCTTGCAGACCGCGGCCGGGAAGATGATCTTCGTGCGCTGGCCGGAAGCGGCGGCCGACGATCTGTCGCGCAAGGACATCCGCCCGGTGCTCCGTCGCACCGATGCGCGTAACAGCGGCGAGATCAACGCCGCAAGTTTCCGCGACACCGAAGAAATCCCTCTGGGCTCACGCCGGACCGCCGAGGTCCTGTCCACGGCAGCGAGCGGCGGCTCCAGCCGGGGCGAATAGCGCCCTTCGTGGACGTGGTCGTCTTGTCGTGATCCGGATGGCCGCAGCCGTCCTGACCGCGGTCCTCGCCACCATTGTCTTCGCCCCCATCGGGATCCTGGCCTGGCCGTTCCGCCGGGATGGTGAGGTGGGCTTCGCGGTAACGCGTATCTGGTCTCGAACCATCCTCGCGGTCGCGGGCGTGTCGGTGAAGACGGTCGTGCAGGGTCCGCTTCCGGCAGGGCCCGTGGTTTTCGTCTCGAATCACGTGAGCGCGCTCGATATTCCCATTCTCTTCCTCGCTCTGCCCCGGTCGTTCCGGATCGTCTACAAGAGTTCCCTGGTTTACGTTCCGCTGATGGGACTCTTCCTGGCCGCGGCTCGAAACGTCTCCATCGACCGCTCGAGGGCCTTCCGCGCAAAACGGAGTCTGGCCGCGGCGGCAAGGCGCATCCACAACGGTGTTTCCGTGGCCCTGTTCCCCGAAGGCACGCGCAGCGGCGACGCGCCCATGGGCTCGTTCAAGCGAGGGAGCTTCAAGATCGCGGTGGAAGCGGAGGTGCCGGTGGTGCCGGTGAGCCTTCTCGGTCTGCGCCGTGTGGTCAGCCAGGGGAGGATCACTCCCGGCGAAGTTCGGGTCAAAATTCACCCTGCGCTTGAAACGCGCGAAGGGGCGGACGCGGTCGAAGATCTCGCGGCGCGGGCCGAAGCCGTCATCCGCAACGAGGAAAAGGAATCATGAACAAATCGCTGCGAGCTGTCCTTGGCCTCACCCTTCTGTGCGCGACGTTCGCGACCGATCGACCCATCGAGGCCAGGGGGCCGGATCGGCTGGCTCGATCCATTGATGCGATCCTGGCGCGGGAGGTGTTTCGCCCTGCCCTCGTGGCCATCGACATCCGCGATCTCGAGAGCGGAAAGGTCCTGTACGAGAAGAACGCGGCGCAGAATGTGAAGCCCGCGTCGACCATGAAGCTCTTCACCACCGCGGCCATTCTGGACGCCGAGGGACCGGGCGAGGGGGCGGGGGGTTCCACCACTCTCGAAACGGCGGGCCGCCTCGACGGCTTTGGTCGCGTGCTGGGCGATCTCTACCTCATCGGCCGAGGCGACCCCAATCTCTCGGATCGGTTCGAATGGCGAAGAGAGAAGAACCCCTTCGATCAGATGGCGAAGGACGTGCGCGAGGCCGGGATCACGCGCGTCGAAGGCAGGGTGATCGGATACGACGGGCTCTTCACCGACGAGACCGTGCCCGACGGCTGGACCGCCGACGATCTCGTGTGGTCGTACGGCGCCGAAGTCTCCGCCCTGAGCGCGTTCGACAACACGCTGCGCCTCCGCCTCGAACCCGGTGAAGTCGACGGCGATCCCAGTCGGCTGACCGCGCTTCCCGTCACCGCCTTCCTCCATATCGACAACCGGGTGGTGACCTCACCCGAAGGGACCAAGGCGAACATCTCCCTCTCCCGCACCCTCGGATCGCGTCGTGTGGTGATCGAGGGGACGGTGCCGCGTCTTGGCCCCGCCTGGACGGGCGGTGTCGCCATTCCGGAACCGACTCTCTTCGCCGCCACCCTTCTTACCGAAGCGCTCGCGCGGCTGGGCGTGACGATGCGCGACGCGGCGGCGACCTCGCGGGTTCCCCTGCCGCCTTCTCTCCGCCCTCTGGCCTCGGTGCGCGGCCCCGCGGTGGCCGAGCAGATCCGCGTGATCAATAAGGAGAGCCAGAATCTTCACGCGGAGACGCTTCTTCGACGATTGGGCCTTGCGGCCTACAAAGACGCGTCGGTCGAGGCGAGCCTGCGCGCGCGCGAATCGTTCCTGAAGGCCCAGGGCGTTCGCTTCGAGGACAACGCGATGTACGACGGCTCGGGGCTGTCGCGCTCCGATCTCGTCACCGCGCGGTCGCTTGTCGACCTGCTCGTGGCCATGCACCGCCACCCTCAGGCGAAAGCGTTCCGCGATTCGCTTCCCATCGGAGGCGTGGACGGAACGCTGAAGCGCCGCATGGCCGGCACCAGCGCGACGGGCCGGGTCTTCGCGAAGACCGGCTCGCTCAGCCACGTGAACGCTCTCGCGGGCTACGTCGACAGCGTTTCCGGCCGGCGTCTCGCCTTCTCGATCATCGTGAACAATCACACCCGGCCGTCGAAGGAAGCGACGGAAGCCGTCGACGCGATCTGCGCTCTGCTCGCGGAGCTGCCTTAGCGACGGGTCGCGAAGGGACCCCGAACAGGGCCTGGTCCCATTAGCCTAGACCGCGTGAGCGAGACCAGTAACCGGGAGCTGACCCGCGAAGAGACCATCCTCGATGGCCTGAACGAGGCGCAGCGCGGCGCGGTTCTCCATGGGGAGGGACCGCTGCTCATCGTGGCGGGCGCGGGCACGGGCAAAACCACCGTCCTCACCCGGCGCATCGCCCATCTCATCACCACCAAGAAAGCGCGGCCCGAGGAGATCCTCGCCCTCACCTTCACCGAGAAGGCGGCAAGAGAGATGTCCGAGCGGGTGGATCAACTCGTGCCGTACGGCTACACCGAAAGTTTCATCGCCACCTTCCACGCCTTTGGCGACCGCATGCTGCGCGAGCATTGCTTCGCGGCCTCGCTGCCCGCCGACTTCCGCGTGCTCTCCCGCGCCGACGAAATCGTCTTCCTGCGCGAACGGCTTTTCTCTCTGCCCCTCGCGCGCTTCCGCCCGCTCGGCGATCCCGGGCGCCATCTGTCCACCCTGATCGAGTTCACCTCGCGGGCGAAGGACGAAGATGTGGCCCCCGAAGAGATTCGCGCCTTCGCTCTCGAGCAGCTCGAACGCGTGAAAGACGCAGGCGGCGATGAAGCCGCGGCGGAACGCGAGCAGGCCCTCGATCTGATCGAAGCCGCGGAGTTCTTCAAGGCCCAGCAAGAGGCTCTCTCCGCCGCGGCCCTCGTCGATTTCGGCGACCAGATCCACCTCACCCTGCAGTTGCTCCGACGCCGTCCCGACGTGGCCATCGGCCTGCGCAAGCGATTCCGCTACATCCTGGTCGACGAGTTCCAGGACACGAACCACGCCCAGCTCGAACTGATCCGCCTGATCGCGGGCGAGGGCCACCCCAACATCACCGTCGTGGGCGACGACGACCAGGCCATCTACCGCTGGCGAGGAGCCGCTCCGGCGAACCTCATCCACTTCCTCGACCTCTACCCGCAGGCCACGCGTGTGGTCCTGCGGCAGAACTACCGATCGACTCAGGAGGTCCTCGACACCGCGTACCGGTTGATCACCTACAACAACCCGCATCGGCTCGAGGCCATGACCGGCCTCGACAAGCGTCTGGTGGCCGAGCGCGGCCCAGGCAAAAACGTTGTCCACTGGCGTTTTCCGAGCGCCTCCACCGAGGCCGACGCGGTGGCCAAAGCCATCGAGGAATTCCAGAGCGACCAGTCGGTTCCCTTGAGCGAGATGGCCATCCTCGTGCGCAACAACGCCGACGCCGACCCTTTCCTGCGCGCTCTCAACATGCGCGGCATTCCCCATCGCTTCTCAGGAGGCGCGGGTCTCTTCGAACGTCCCGAAGTGCGAAGCCTGATCGCCTTCCTGCGTCTGGTGGCGTCGCCCGACGACTCGGTGTCCGCCTGGGCCCTGGCCTTCTCCGAGATCTACTCCTTCGATCCCGTCGACCTGTCGCGCCTGTCGCGCTACGCCTCGAGAAAGACCCGACCCCTGCTCGAGGTCTTCCGGGAGCTCGAGGGCAACGAAGACCTGGCCTCGATCAAGGGTCCTTCCCGCGAGGCGGCCAAACGGTTCGTGGACGACCTCGAGCGCGGGGTCCGGAGCATGGCCATGAAGCGCACGGGCGAGGCGCTCTACGAATTCCTCAAGGAGTCGGGTTACCTCGCGCGGCTCGCGGCGGTGGCGTCGTCGAAGGACGAACGCAAGGTCGCGAACATCGCGCGCTTCTTCGAGATCGTGCGCGGCTTCTCCCTGGTGGCGGAGAACGACACCATCCCCGCCTTCGTGGCCCGCTTCGATCTGCTGCGCGAGGCGGGCGAGGACC
>JAGNNV010000168.1 GCA_017990495.1 Vicinamibacteria bacterium | reverse complement strand
CGGGCAGCTACGAGGCTCACCTCGGTCGCATCACCCTGCGTCAGCTGGTCTACGACTACGCGGGCGGCCCCCGCGATGGTCGCAAGATCCGCGCGGTCATCCCCGGCGGCTCGTCGGTCCCCATCCTGACCGAGAGCGAACTCGACGTGAATCTCGACTTCGACAGCGTGATGAAGGCGGGCTCCATGCTCGGCTCCGCCGGCTGCATCGTGGCCGACGACTCGCGCTCGATGGTGGCTCTCGCCCGCAATCTAAGCGCCTTCTACAAGCACGAGTCCTGCGGCAAGTGTTCGCCCTGCCGCGAAGGCACGGGCTGGCTCTATCGCATGATGACCCGCATCGAAACGGGCAAAGGCGAACTCAAGGATCTCGACACGCTCAAGCAGGTTTGTGATTCCATCGCCGGTCGCACCTTGTGCGCCTTCGGCGATGCCGCCATCACTCCCGTTCTCTCCTCGATGGCGAAGTTCCGCGACGAGTACGAGTACTACATCAGGCACCATGAATCGTGGACGGTCAAGGCCGAGACATTCGCGGCCGCGATGGGCAAGGCATAGCCGCTCATGGAGATGCTGATGTCGCCGGCGAACAAGGAGATCGGGATCGACGCGTTGATCGCGATCATCAAGATCGCGGTCATCTTCAATGCCCTGCTCGGCCTCTTCTCGCTGATGACGTACATCGAGCGTCGCGTGCTTGGGTTCATGCAGTTCCGCCGCGGCCCCAACCGCACCGGCCCTTTCGGCATCCTGCAGCCTGCCGCCGACGGCATCAAGCTCTTCTTCAAGGAAGAACTCATGCCCGAGGGCGCGCACAAGGTGTTGTTCTTCGCTGCCCCCATCGTGGCTCTCCTCACCGCTTATGTGTCTCTCGCGGTGGTGCCCTACGGCGGACCTCTGGTGGTTCCGTCGTTCGTCATCTCCATGCTGGCCATGGTGCTTCCGGCCAGTTTCATGGCCGCGGCCTTCAACGAAGCGGGCCAGGTGATGATCTTCGGCCGGCCCATCGACATCCAGATGGCAAGCCTCGATGTGGGCGTGCTCTTCATCTTCGCCATCACTTCGCTGGGCGTTTACGGCATCGTGCTCGCGGGTTACGCCTCCAACAATAAATACGCGCTGCTCGGCGGCCTGCGCAGCTCGGCTCAGATGTTCTCGTATGAACTGGCCCTCGGGATGTCCTGGGTTTCCGTCATCATGGCCGCCGGTTCCTTCCGGCTCACCGACATCGTGGCCACCGCCGAGAGCTGGAATGTGTGGGTCTGGTTCTTCCTCCAGTTTCCCGCCTTCATCATCTACATGATCGCGGCCTTCGCTGAAGTCAACCGCACGCCTTTCGACCTCGCCGAGAGCGAAACCGAACTCGTGGCCGGGTTCCACACCGAGTATTCCTCGATGAAGTTCGCCCTTCTGCAGATGGCCGAATACATCAACATGATCACGGTCTGCGCCCTGGCCTCGAACATGTTCCTCGGCGGCTGGCTCTCCCCGCTCCCGGGCATCCTCCCGAACTCGCCCCTGTGGTTCTTCGCGAAGATGCTCTTCCTGCTCTTCATCTTCATCTGGGTCCGCGCCACCGTGCCCCGGTTCCGCTACGATCAGTTGATGCATTTCGGTTGGAAGCGCCTGATCCCGGCCGCCGCCATCTGGGTGGTTCTCTACTCTGGATTCACGGCTTTCTTCGGGGAGAAGAAGTCCCCGCCCACCACTCTGGCCGCGGTGGCCGAGGCTCCGCTCGGGCAGGTGTCGCGATGATTCTCGACGTCCTCGTGTTCTACGCCGCGGCGATCGTGGCCATGGTTTCAGGCCTGTTCGTCATCGCCCAGCGCAACCCGATCAACAGCGCTTTCTCGCTGATCATCACCATGTGTTCGCTGGCCGTGATGTTCGCCATGCTCGGGTCGGCCTTCATCGCTGTTCTCCAGGTGGTGGTCTACGCGGGGGCCATCATGGTCCTGTTCCTCTTCGTGATCATGCTGCTGAACGCGAAACAGGACGAAGGCGATCGCGCGGGCGGCATCGGACGCGCGGGCATTGTGCTCGGCGTGATTCTCGCCATCCAGGCGGTGGTGGTGGTCTGGAGCGGGTCGGCCTCGCTGCCCCAGCTTCACCGGGAAACCGCGGCGGTCGACGTGGCCCGCGGTCTTTTCGCCTCGCCCCGGTTCCTGTACGCCTTCGAGGCGACCTCCATCCTGATTCTCTCGGCCATGGTCGGGGCCATCGTGGTGGCTCGCAAAGAGAAGGAGACGGGGAAGTAGCATGCCCACTCTCGACTACCCGACGGTGATGAGCGGCTTCGAGTCCGCGCACGCGAGCTTCGTCCAGGTCGCGCTTGCGGTGAGCGCCTTCCTGTTCGTGATCGGCGTCATCGGCGTGTTCGTTCGACGCAACGTGATCACGGTCATGATGTGCGTGGAGCTGATGCTCAACGCGGTCAACCTCGCCTTCATCGCCTTTTCGCGCGCGCATGGCACCATCGACGGTCAGATCCTGGTCTTCTTCGTATTCACCGTCGCCGCCGCGGAAGCCGCGGTGGGCCTCGCCATCGTGATCGCGCTTCAGCGCCATCGCCAAGATCTCGACGTGGACAGCTTCGATCTCCTGAAGGGCTGACCCAGAATGTTTGCTCCCGATCGGATGATTATCTGGGCGCCCTGGATGGTGCTCTTCATGCCGCTGTTCGGCTTCATCGTCCTAGCCACCTTCGGCGGCCTGGCGAAGAAGCAGGGGAAGCAGACGGGCATGATGTGGATCGCCACCGCCTGCGTGTTCGCTTCGCTCGCCTTCGCCCTGGTCACGGTCCGCAGCCTGCTCGCCCTTCCGGCGGGTGCGCATGGGTTGCATTTCAGCCAGACCTCGCTGCCGCTCAACTGGATCGACGTGGCCGGGTTCACCATCCCGCTCAGCCTTCTCATCGACCCGTTGTCCGTCACTCTCATGCTGGTGATCACCGGCATCGGCTCGCTGATCCACCTCTACTCCGTCGGGTACATGGCGCATGACGAGGAACCGGTCCGCTACTTCTCCTACCTGAACCTGTTCACCTTCTTCATGCTGGTTCTGGTGACCGGCGGTTCCTTGGCTCTCATGTTCGTCGGTTGGGAAGGAGTCGGGCTCTGCTCATACCTGCTCATCGGCTTCTGGTTCAAGAAGCAGAGCGCCTCCGACGCGGGCAAGAAGGCCTTCATCGTGAACCGCGTCGGTGACGCCGGCCTGATCATCGGCATGGCCCTGGCCGCGGCCAACCTGGGCACCCTTGATCTGCTGCAGATCTCAACCGGCGTGGGCCCCATGAAGGCCGAGGCGTTCGGCGTCTTCGGCCCGCTCACCCTCATCGCCATAGCCCTGTTCATCGGCGCCTGCGGCAAGAGCGCGCAGATCCCGCTTCACGTCTGGCTGCCCGACGCGATGGAAGGCCCCACCCCGGTCTCCGCGCTGATCCACGCGGCCACGATGGTCACGGCCGGTGTCTATATGGTGGCTCGGCTCGGCGCCTTGTACCAGCTCTCGGAAACCGCGATGTGGATCGTCGCCGCGGTGGGTGGCGTCACCGCCTTCGTGGCCGCCACCATCGCCATCGTCCAGAACGACATCAAGAAGGTCCTTGCCTACTCGACCGTCTCGCAGCTCGGTTACATGTTCCTCGCTTGCGGCATGGGCGCCTTCAGCGTGGGCGTCTTCCACCTGGTCACCCACGCGTTCTTCAAGGCCCTCATGTTCCTCGGCTCGGGATCGGTCATCCACGGCCTCTCGGGCGAACAGGACATGCGGCAGATGGGCGGCTTGCGCACCCGGATGCCCTGGACGTTCTGGACCTTCACGATGGGCTGGCTCGCCATCATCGGCACGCCCTTCTTCTCCGGCTTCTTCAGCAAGGACGAGATCCTCATCGCCGCCTTCGATCACAACAAGTTCCTGTTCGGCCTCGCCCTCCTCACCGCCGCGCTGACCGCTTTCTACATGTCGCGGCTCTTCTTCATGACGTTCACCGGCGACTACCGCGGGGACCTCGAAAAGGGCCACAGCGCTCACGCGGCCCACGACGCGCATGCCGGACATGGCGACGCTCACGCCGACCACAAGGCTGACGACCATGCCCATGGCGCTCACGGGCATTCCGGGATTCACGAGTCGCCCGCGACGATGCTGATTCCGCTGTTCATTCTGGCCATAGGATCCGTCGCCGTTGCCTGGCCGATGTGGGGCAGCATTCCGCACTTCGTCGAGCCCGCGATCCGCGCCAAGGAACATCTCTCGCATCCGGCCTGGATGCCCTACCTCGCGACCGCCGCGGCCATTGCCGGTTTCCTCGTGGCCTACTTCATGTACCACGGCGCGTACCGCGATCTGCCGGCCAAGATCGCGGCCAGGTTCGCAGGCGTCAAGGATCTCCTCGATGCGAAGTGGGGCTTCGATGACGCGTACGACTCGTTCGTGCGCAACGGCACCAACGGCGTGGTCGATCTCTCCGAGCGGGTGTTGTGGAAGAAGGTCGACGCGGGCTGGATCGACGGGGCAGTCAACGGTCTGGGCCGGCTGGCCGTCGAGTTCGCCGAGGGCGGCCGCCTCCTTCAGAACGGTCTGGTGCGCGGCTCCGCGCTCTCCATCCTCGCCGGCGCGGTGGCTCTGCTCTCCGCCGTGCTCTGGGCGCAAAGGTAAGGGAACGCGAAGCTCATGGGTCTTCTCTCCCTTCTGATTCTCCTCCCCCTGGCGGGCGCGCTGGTCCTGACCCTCGGCCGGGGAATGTCGAACCTCACGGTGAAGCGCTTCTCCCTGGGGCTCACTCTGGTTCTCTTCGGGCTCTCCCTCGCCCTGCTGACCCAGCTTTCCGGCTTCGAGACCAGCGCCGAGTATCGCTTCGAGGAGACCATCAACTGGCTGCCCGACTGGGGCATCAGCTACCACCTCGGCATCGACGGCCTCAGCCTCTGGCTGATCATTCTCTCGACTCTGCTGACCCCCATCTCCCTCCTCGGCTCGTGGAACTCCATCGAAGACCGGGTGCGCGAGTTCAACATCTTCATCCTGATCCTCGAGTCGGCCATGATCGGGGTCTTCTGTGCTCTCGATCTCTTCCTCTTCTACGTGTTCTGGGAAGCGATGCTGATCCCGATGTACTTCCTCATCGGCATCTTCGGGCACGGCCGCAAGATCTACGCCGCGGTCAAGTTCTTCCTGTACACCATGGCGGGCAGCGCGCTGATGCTGGTGGCCTTCCTGGTTCTCTACCGTGAAACCGGGGTGCAGTCGTTCGATCTGCCCGCGCTGCTCCGCGTTCCGATCGATCCTAGCCTGCAGATGTGGCTGTTCCTGGCCTTCGCCCTGGCCTTCGCCATCAAGGTTCCGATGTTCCCGTTCCACACGTGGTTGCCCGATGCCCACGTCGAGGCGCCCACCGCGGGTTCAGTCATCCTGGCCGGCGTCATGCTGAAGATGGGCGGCTACGGCTTCCTCCGCTTGGCGATTCCGCTGTTCCCGGTCGCCGCGGACCAGGCGGCATGGGCCATCGCCTTCCTTGGCGCTGTCGGCATCGTGTATGGCGCGCTCGTGTCCCTCGTGCAGCCGGACATGAAGAAGCTCGTGGCCTACTCCTCGGTGTCACATCTCGGCTTCGTGATGCTCGGCATCGCCGCCTTCACCCCGATGTCGGTGGTGGGCGCGAGCTACCAGATGCTCAACCACGGCGTCTCCACCGGCGCGCTCTTCCTCATGGTCGGCATGCTGTATGAGCGGCGGCACACCCGCCTGATCTCCGAGTTCGGCGGTCTCCGCAACGTAATGCCCCGGTTCGCCGCGGTCTTCCTGCTCGTGTGCTTGTCCTCAATCGCGGTGCCCGGCTTCAATGGCTTCATCGGCGAGTTCCTCATCCTCGTAGGCTCCTTCACCTTCTCGCCCGGGCTTGTGATCCTCTCCACCCTCGGCGTCATCCTCTCCGCCGCCTACATCCTCTGGATGGTGCAACGGGTGATGTACGGCGAGGTGACCAATCCGAAGAACGCGAGTTTGCCCGACCTCAACGCGCGTGAGTGGGCCACCTTGCTCCCTCTGGTGTTCCTGTCGCTGTTCATGGGCGTCTTCAGTTCCTGGTTCACACCCAGCATTGAGAAGCCGGTTCTGAAGATCATCCAGGACGCGCGCTCGCAGGTCACCCGCTACGAAGCGAGACGGAACGCTTTGCCGACCATCGCGATTCCCCCAAGCCAGGCCGGAGGGCACCAGTGAACGTCGACCTCCTGCCCGTCCTGCCGTCGATCCTGATCGCTCTCACGGGCATCGGCGTGCTGCTGGCCGGCGCCTTCGCGGACGCGGGCCGGATCGCCTGCCGGAACCTGAGCACCGCGGGCCTCGGCGCCGCGCTCATCTACATAATCGCCGCTCCAAACAACGGCGATCTTGGCGGCACGGTCATGGCCGGCGCCTACAGCGCGTTCCTTCAGGTCTCGATTCTCGTCGTCGCCATTCTGGCCGTGTTCCTGGCCGCGGCACGGCTCGACGACGACAGGGTCAACGCCCACGAGTTCTTCACTCTGATGCTCTTCTCCGTGGTCGGGATGCTCGGCCTCGCGACTGCGGCCGAGGCCATCTCCCTGTTCGTGGCTCTCGAGATCATGTCGGTCGCCCTTTACGCGCTGTGCGCGATGCCGCGTACCGGCCCGCAGCGTCAGGAGGCGGCCATCAAGTATTTTATCACTGGGGCGTTCTCGTCGGCGTTTCTGCTGTTCGGCATCGCGCTGCTCTACGGCGCTTCGGGGAGCACCACCCTCGCAGTCATGGCGCAGGGTGTTTCCGTGGGCACACCGCTCGCCCTCATGGGCGCGGCGTTCTTCTTCGTGGGTTTCCTGTTCAAGGTAGGCGCGGCGCCGTTCCACATGTGGTCACCCGACGTCTACCAGGGCGCCATCACACCGGTCACGGCCTTCATGGCCGCCGGAGTCAAGATTGCCGCCTTCGGCGCTCTGGGGCGCGTGGTGGCCATCACCCTCGGCGACCTCAGCGGTTCCTGGGCCCCCGGAGTGGCGCTCGTGGCCGCCTTCACCATGGTCGTGGGCAATCTCGGCGCTCTCGCCCAGTCCGACCTCAAGCGGCTCCTCGCGTTCTCCTCCGTCGCGCACGCGGGTTACATGCTGAGCGGGATCGTGGGGATGAACGCCCCGGTTGAGATGAGACCCGAAGCTCTCGAGTCCCTTCTGTTCTACGTGGCCACCTACGCCATCACCAACCTGGGCGCCTTCGGGGTGCTCATCGCCATAAGGCGTAACGGCCAGGAGCCGACCGTCACCACGGATCTGCGGGGTCTCTCGCACCGCAACCCGATTCTCGCCGCTATGTTGACCCTCCTGCTGATCTCGCTCACGGGAATTCCCGTGTCGGTCGGGTTCGTGGGCAAGTTCCACCTGTTCAAGGCGGCGGTGGGCGCGGGGTACGCCGGCCTCGCCGCGGTGGGCGTGCTGATGAGCGTGGTGTCGGCTTTCTACTATCTGCGCCTGGTGGTTCTGATGTACATGGAGGACGCGGACGAGGGTGTCGAGTTCCGCACCGAGGCGGGCTTCGTCCCGTCCATCGTGGCCATAGCGGCCGCGCTCACCTTCGGCCTTGGCCTGTTCCCGGTGCCCC
>JAGNNV010000167.1 GCA_017990495.1 Vicinamibacteria bacterium | reverse complement strand
CACCGGGTGAAGAACAACCTTCAGGTCATCACCAGCCTGCTGCGGCTGGAGACGGGCCGCAGCGGAGACGAGGGAACGAAGCTCGTCCTGCGGGAGATGCAGGGACGGATTCGGTCCATGGCCTTGCTCCACGAGACGCTGTACCGAAGCGGCAACTTCGCCCAGGTGGACCTCGCCGTCTACCTGCGTCAACTCGCCACCCAGCTCTTCCGCGGACAGAACACCGACCCGGGCCGAGTCGCCCTGCGTCTCGACCTTGCCACCAACGTGCTCGCCATCGACCGGGCCATCCCCTGCGGACTCATCGTGAATGAGCTGCTCACCAACGCCATCAAGTACGGCTTCCCGGATGAAGGGGAGGGCGAGGTGCGGATCGTCCTGCACGGGTCACCCGAGGGGATGATCAGGCTCACCGTCAGCGACACAGGCCGCGGCTTGCCTCCGGATTTCGAGGCGCGTCGGCAGGCGTCTCTGGGCCTGCAACTCGTGGCCGACCTGACGCGGCAACTTGGAGGTGTGCTCGACATCCAACCCTCGCCGGCGTCGTTCACGATGAGCTTTCCGGCCGAGCTGCCGCGTCATGCCGCCGATGGCGCGCGCTAACGCGCTTCTCGCGTCAGGGTGAGGCGGGCCCATCCACGGGGAGCGACCGGCCCTCGTGGAGCGGGCTTGCGGGAAGGCCCAGGATCTGCAAGAGCGTGGGCGTCACGTCGAGCAGGGAGGCGGGGCCTCCGGCCCGCCGAAGCGTCCCAGATCCGTGCCGTGGTTTGAGCAGAAGGAGGGCGGGATTGTCTCCGTTCTTGGCGACGAACGCGCCGTTCTCGGTCGGGATGCTGCTGCTGTGGTCGCTGTGGATGAGCACGATAGAATCGCGCAACCGGCCCAACCGGTCCAGGCCATCGAGGAAGCGTTGCATCACGAGGGTCGCGCAGCGCGACTGGGACAAGACGTCGGTTTTGGCCCGAAGATCGCTGTGACTGCAATCAGCCGCCAAAACGTAGGGATTGTGGGGGACGAGGAGGTGGACCAGTGTGTAGCGTCCGAAAGGAGGCAACGTCGCCTCGTGTCCAAGATAACGCTCGAATGAGAGCAGCGTCTCCACCGGCTGCGTGAGGACCGACATCCGCTGATTTCGGAGCGAACGCAGTTCCTCCGCGTCGAGGCCAAACAGGTTCCCCACCGCCAGACGATCGACGACGGCCGCGGGCAGGGTGGTCGCCACCCACAAGCGGAGAAAGAGCCAACGATGGAGCGAGGCTCTCTCCGACTCGGACAGGGCGGCCGAGTGCCACACGATCGCCTCAAAGGGTCCGGCTCCCGACGGATAGACACCCGGCGGCAGGTAGGCAACGGTACGGTAGCCGGCGGCGCGCAATCGATTCGGGAGCGACTCTGGGGCAGCGAGCGCCCTGGCCAGATAAGGGATGTGCTCCGGCCGCTGGCTTGCGAACACCGAAGCCATCGATGGTTCCGTGGCGAAGAAGAGCGACCGGGTCTGGGTGAAGTAGACGAAGCCGTCGAGCGGCGCGGCCTCGGGCCAGACGCGATCGAAGATCGCTGGCTCGAAGGAGTCCAACACGAGATGATACACATTGGGCAGGCTCGCCCTCGCTTCTCCAATCGCCGGAGCCGGCGCCGTGTCTTCCAGGGTCGGGGGCGAGGAGAGGCGATTGCCCAGCCGCCAAGACTCCTGGGCCATCAGCGCCACCGCGAACACGGCCAGCGGGCTCGCGATGGCCTTGAGGTTCCGCCCCGACAAAGCGGCCACCATGGCGACATAAACCCCGAGCAGGCCGAGCGCCGTCGGGAACTGGTCCAGCACCCATGCCGCGAAGTGCCCATTCCACGGCATCGCGCGCAGGAAGGAGTACAACAAGAACATGCCCCCCGCTCCGTGATACGCCCACAGCGCGGTGCGGGCCCAGCCGCGGTCGGCGAGCGCCACGAGCACGCATCCCATGACGATGGCCACGGCCGCTGCGCCCCAGAACGGAACCAGCACGCCGCTGACGCCATCGAGCTCGCGCTGGTTGCGGAGGAAGAGCTCGTGCGCCGAGCCCAGCACCAGGAGGGGTGTGGGAAACACGCTCAGAAGAGAAACGATGCGCGACCGGTTCAAGAGCGCGGCCCGCAGATGTAGAGCACCCGCCCCGAGCCGGACAACTGAGTTGCCGATTCAATCGTGAAGTGTTTCGCGAGCGCCTCTTCCATGTGCCCGCGATCGTATCGATCAAACACGTCCTCACGCACCGCAAGCAGTCGCTGCGACTGAGGGTCCTCTTTCGGCACGAACTCCACCAGGGCGCGGGGGGCCAGCCGAGCCAGCCACGCCGCGACCATGGGCAACGGGACGTTGTTCCCAAGCGCCAGGTGATGCACGAGGGCCAGCGCCAGCAGCGCGTCCGCCGGACCGCGGTCGGCCAGCGACTTGCGCTCGCGGCCATCCCAGCCAAGCCCGGGACTCGGGTTCGAAAGGTCCATGACCAGCGGCAGGATTCGCTCATCTCGCGCGGCGCCGAGGTGCTTGAAGTTTGCCGCAACGACCTCCGGATCCCCGTCGATCGAAACAACGAAAGCGCCGGCCTCCGCCGCCAAACGACTGAACGCCCCGGTGTTGGCGCCCAGATCCAGCACCAGCTTCGCGCCCGCCGCTTCCAGAAATCGCCGCACCACGTCCGTCTTCTGCCTCCGCGACTCGGCGGAGTAGGAACACGTCGCCTCGTAGTCGGACCAGTCGGATGGGCGCGTGGGCCGCAGGAGGACGTCGATGGTCCTGCGCAAACTATCGATGAGGGCAAGAAGGGAGTGCTTCGAAAGTGTCGCTCTCGTCGCGGCTTTGGTCTCGTCACCCAATCGCGCCTGCGCGCGTGCGTGGAGATGGACATGGGTGAGCAGTCCGAAGCGCAGCCAGGTGGTCCCGGGCAGCAGGGCGCTGGCCAGCGGCAACGGAACGCCGTCGATATGCGCCCGCAGCAGCCCCAAGGCCCGCGGATCACCGGCGCACGCGAGGGCGAGCGGCGCCAGGAAGTGCTCGCAAAACTGTCGGTAGGCGACCCAAGGCCGGCCTTCCTCGTACGCCTCAAAAGACAGGGTGTCGACCAGCACCGGCCGACTCCCCACGAATTGAACGTTGTAGGCGCTCGCGTCCTTCAGGACCAGGCCGTGATCGAGCGCCGTCCGCATCACGTCGAGGGTCAGGAGAGCGGCCGCCCGAAGCTGTCCTGCGCACCATTCGTAGGGGTAGGAGATGAAGGCCAGCGCCTGCGGGCGCAGCACCCGATAGGCGCCCTGGTCGGCCAGGCCGAGGGAAACCTCTTCGTGCGCCACCAGCTGCCCGCCCGCCACGAGCTTCTCGTAGAGGCCACTGCCCATCAGCCGGTCATAGTGTGAGGCGTAGCGCGCCTCCACCCGGCGATGGACAACGCCTTCGCGCCAAAAGACGTGTCCGGATGGATCGCGGAATGAAGCAGGCTCTGGAAGATCCGCGGCCGGATCGCTAGCCGGCACGCCGCGGCCCGAAGAGGCGCCTGAGGCCCTCACGAATACGACCCCAGAACTGCCGGACGGCAAAGGCCCCGCCGATGACGGCCGCCGCGATCGCCTGGAACAGGAAGCTGCCGGTGCCCGGGTCGATGTAGGCAAAAGCGGGCGCGGGGGCCAGGACGAGCGCTACCGTCAGCCCCGTCAGCTCATCAAGCGTGGGCACCCGCACGGCGGGGATGCTAACACGCGGTCCCCGGGGGCGGCCGACGGGTCAGGGCGACGGAATCAGACAGGGTGGGCGCCCGCCCGAACCCTGGCAGATGCGGCCTTCGATCCGCGGTGCGATGCCTGCAGGCTCTTCTGCTCGCAGCGCGCGGGTCACCAGGGTCTTGAGATCGAGACCCTCGGTCGGGCAAGCGGTCACGATCTGATCGCGGCTCAGCATCTGATAGCCGTCCTGGTCTCCGATCTCAGGATTGACGAGATAGTCACCGACGACCGCCAGCACCTCGTCGCCGGACCGCACCGCGCGCGGCCCGCTCGGGAGCAGCCAGGTCAGATCGGTCGCGGCCCGGGCCTCCGTGTCGTGACGAAAGGCGAATCCGGAGATCTGCAGCCAGCTGCCGCTCCCCGGCCACCCGCGCACCGCCTGCTCCGCAACCTTCATCAGCGTGGTCCCGTCGATCTTCAAGAGATGCAGGGGTGTGGGATAGGCGATCAGTTCCTCGACATCGCGACGGGTGATCACGGCGCCCGCAGGCAAGTCACGGTTAAGACGCAGCGAGCCGGCGTTCAGGAAGGCCACCTGAGCGCCACAGGACCGGAAGGCCGAAACCGCCGCGTCGGCGATCCAGTTTCCGAGCGTGGTCTCGCGACCGCGGATCTTGTTCTCATCGGCCCCGAGTTCGGAGCGGGTGCGGCCATAGACCTCCTCAAGACAGGTGTCCGCGGCGTTCGCTTCGGCGCAGAACGCGCGAGCATGCCGCGTTTGCCACTCGTTCACCACTGCGAGCGTCGACGGGTCGGGCCTTGGTGAATCGCCCTCGAGCCGCCGCAGCTCCGGCTTGACCGCCAGCGACCCGTCGCCGCGCTTGGTCAGCCGGACCACGGTGGCGGTGCGCGCGTCGGCGTCGGCCTTGAGCAACCAGCGACCGTTGACTTCGCTGACCATGGCCTCGTGATCGTGACCTCCGATCAGCAGATCGGGCCCGGCATCGCCCAGGGCCTGGAGAAGGGCGCGATCGTTGGCCGCGTTCAGATGAGTGAGCGCCACCACCACCTCGGCTCCCCGTGCGCGCAGTTCCGCGGTGAGGGCGCGGGCCGACGCCTGTTCGCCCTCGATGTCTCTTATGTACTCAACGCCCACCGTGGGAATGGTGATTCCGAGAATCCCGATGCGGATGCCGCCGCTCTCAACCAGGGCGGTGGGCCTCAGTTGTCGGGCAGAGATGACGGGCTCGCCATCGGGACCGTTCACGAAAGACACGTTGCCACCAAGCCAGCCGAACTGCGAGGCCTCGATCCGTTCATCGAGGAACGCGGCATCACCCAGACGGGCCCGCTCGAACTCATGGTTGCCGAAGACCACGAACATCCGCGGATCGAAGGCCGCGGCGTCGCCATCAAGCACGTTCATGGCCGCGATCATCTGCTCGCCTCGGTACATCCGGCTCGCGAACGAGGGGAAAAGGAAATCACCGCCGTGCAGGAACAGGAGATCCGGGGACTGCTTCTCGAGTTCCTGACGCAGGGCCCGCACCCGGGCGAGGCCGCCGATCGAACCGCCGTTCAGGCCCTCGATGCGGTAGACGTCGTTGATGGCCATGATCACCGCGGTGCGGTCGGAGGGTGTGGCCTGGGCCGTCGTCGCTACCGTGCCGTGGGCGCAACTCGATGCGGTCAGGGCGACAAGCGCCAAGACAAGTTGCGGCCGGGCCTCGAAACGGTACGACAGTTCAAACATGGCGGGAATCCCGAATGAAAGCGACGATCTCATCGAGGTCGTCGGAGAGAAGCAGAAGGTGAGCAAAGCCCCTCTCCGCGCCCAATTGGCGGAGAAGAGGCCAGACGCTCTTGCCGGGGGTGTTACCCGGAGCATCGGGCGCGCGATTCCAGTACGAAACCCCCAGCAGCACCATGGGCGCCGCGGCCCCGTGGGTGGCGTAGTAGTTCTGGCAGGCGTCCTGGAAGATCTCCTGGACGGTGCCCGCGTTCCCTTCCGCGAAGATGACGCCGTGGGTGGCGATGGCCAGCACGCCTTCCTCGCGAATGGAGTTCTCGAAGAACTTCGCGATGTGGCTCGCGAAAGGATTGGGCGGCTCGTGACCGTAAAACCAGGTGGGCACGCCTACGCTCTCGGTGCGCGGATCGAAGCACTCGCGAGGGAAGCGCTCCATCACTTCGAACGCCGGAGCCAGCCACTCGCCGCTGTTCCATTCCGGCGAACCGGGGGTGAGGGCCTTCACCCGGGGAACCCGTTCGAGCATGCGCACCGCGGCGCGCAGATCCTCTTCGGGGCGGCTCGCGAACCAGGCGCCGAGATTCGACGCCTCCATGGCTCCAGGGCCCCCGCCCGTGGCCACGGTGAAACCCGCGCAGGCCAGCCGGCGCGCGAGCGCGGCGATCTGCATATACGGCGCGTCGGCCTCCGTCGGCGCGCCACTTTCGTCCCGAACCTTCTCGAGACGTTCGCGATCATGACCGCCCATGATGCCGACCACACGCTTGCGCGCCGCCGCCTCGCCGCCCTGCGGCTTCAGATATTCGTCCAGCGCGTCCTCGATGGCGAGATCGTGCACGCGGAGGAAAACCGCCTCATCGATGCCGAGATCATCGCGCTTCACCTTGCGCACCGGGTCCATGGCCGAAAGGTAACGTCGCCAGTCCGGAGAGGTCCTATAGGTGTCGGGCTCCTGCGGGCGATAACCGCGAAGGAGTTCGGAGGCGTCGTAGACCGTGGTGCGAAACGGATCGAACTCGAGGCCGGGGCGGCCGGGCACAACCAGCGCCCCCAACGACGCGAGCTTGCGGGACAAGGCGGCGCTCATGCGACAGCCGAGGAAGGATGCGCGAGCGTCGAGTTCCTCGATCAGGAGAGCGTGGTCGAGATCGGCGGCCTGGAGGTCGAGGCCGAGCAGGATCACCCGCGACCAGTCGCGATCCGGATTCCGCAGGAACGAACGGAAGTCGTCCTCGGTGCGGACTTCGTGTTTCCTCAAGGTCGCGGGAGTCTATCGCCGCGAATCGGCGCGGGATAGGCTTGATCCATGAAACGTGGTGTCAAGGTGGTTCTCCTGCTGTTTCTGGGCGGAACCGTCGTTCTCAGTCTCGCCCCGGGCCTCGCCGAACGGCGCATGAACCGGGTCAGCGGTCGGTCCATCGAGGTGAGCGACCATGCGCGGAAGATCCATGCCTCGCTCTTCGTGGCCGACCTGCATGCCGACACCACGCTGTGGAATCGGAACGTGCTGGTCCGCGGTTCGCGCGGGCATGTGGACGTGCCACGGCTGATCGAGGGCGGCCTGGCCCTGCAGGCGTTCACCATCGTGACCAAGACCCCGCGGAACATGAACATCGAGCGCAACACTGCGAAGAGCGACAACATCACCCTCCTCGCGGTGGCGCAGTTGTGGCCGCCCCGCACCTGGAACAACCTGACCGAGCGCGCGCTCTATCAGGCCTCCCGCATCACGGAGGCGGCGGCGCACTCGGAGGGACGCTTGAGCGTGATCCGCACCGCCGCGGATCTCGACGCATTCGTGGCGCGTCGGTCGCAGGATCGGAAGGTGGTTGCGGCCTTCATCGGTGTGGAGGGCGCCCACGCCTTGTCGGGGAGCCTCGCAAACCTCGACCGACTGTTCGATGCGGGCGTGCGCATGATGGCGCCCACGCATTTCTTCGACACCGAAATCGGCGGCTCGGCCCACGGAGAGAGCGGGGGCGGACTGACGCCTCTGGGACGCCAGTGGGTGGAGCGCATGGAGGCGAAGAAGATGCTCATCGACCTCGCGCACGCGTCCTCCAAGACCATCGACGATGTCCTGGGCATGGCCACGCGTCCGATGGTGGTGTCTCACACCGGAGTGCGCGGCACCTGCGACAACCGGCGCAATCTCTCCGATGCCCAGCTTGCGGCCA
>JAGNNV010000023.1 GCA_017990495.1 Vicinamibacteria bacterium | reverse complement strand
GATGCCAGTACAGCCAGTGGATGGCGAAGGCCGGGTGCTTGTCCGCCTTGAGGCGCGAAATCCAGCGCGAGACGAAGATGCCCATCGCCATGCAGACGGCGAAGGACAGCCTGCTGCCGGACAGGTAGCCGACGAAGAACATGAACAGGATCGGCGCGGCGACATCGACATCCCAGAAGCCGATCTTCCATTGGTCATCGAGACGCCGCGGGATATAGGTGTCCGCTTGCATATCGGTCTCCTGGGTGTCGATGCCGCTGGTTCAGACCACTGCGCCCATGATTGCGCCGGCAATCACGAGACCCACGGCGGCGAAGATGGCGAGGCCCACGTAAAACAGGACCGGGCCGAAGTTGCGTAGTGCGGAGAGCGAGATGAGCGCGACCACGAAACCGACGAATCCGACCAGGGCTTTGATTCCCGGTCCGAGCGCGGCGATCTGGGTCAGGGCCGAAGTGAGCGGCCCGGTGATGCCGGTGAAGGCGACCAGGTCCAGGGCGTAGCCGGGAAAAGCGGTGCCGAGGCCGACAACGATCATCGCCAGCAGCATCGCGACGGTTATCGGTTTGCGGGTGGCGACGCGGGGGGAAGAAACAAGCACTGCAGTGTTCATGAAAACCTCCGGGCATGGGTGGAGCGTTGAAGATGGGATAGGGGTAGGAGGGCGGGTCGGCGTACGGATGCGCCTGCGGGTGGGAGCGCGAGCGCTCGACGGGTGAAGGACTGGGATGTGGGCGGGCGACCGGTGCGGCGTCATGGCAGGTCCTCGCCGCTCATCTGAAAGACCACCTCGGCCCGCCGGTTCTGCGTGCGGCCGGCGACGGTATCGTTCGAGGCGATGAAGCAGCACGCCCCTCGAGCCTGCAGCATCAGCGTGGCGGCTAGCGTCGGATGGGTCTTGCGGAGGTGGTCGCGAACCGCGAGGGCGCGGGCGAGGGCCAGCGATTCATTGAAAGCCAACGGCCCGGTACTGTCGGTGCGGCCGACGATCTTGATGCGGCGCACGTGGAGCGGGTCGCCCATGGCTCCGTTCAGTTGGGAACGCGCGGCGAAGCTCAGCTTGGCGCTGCCCAGGCCGAACTGCACGATGACCGTGCGCGAGCTTTCCGCCTCCGTCGCAGGGTCTTGCGCCAAGGGTGCGGGGGCGATGGATTCGGCCGGGGTGACTGCGGCCTCGCGCGCGATCGGCTGGCTGGGCGTTTCCGGCGCGAGCGTCTTGGGGGTGCGGGTGGGGCATGCCGGGGGCACGCACTGCGCGAACCTGGCCCGGCGGCCGAAGTCGAGTTGGGCCAACTGCGCAGGCGTTCCGGCGTGCATCCCCAATGTGGCCTCGGCCGGCACCGATGTGCGGAACAGGCTGCACGACGATGCGAGGGCGGTACAACTGGCAACGAGACCGAGCGCAGCGACGCGGCGCAGGAAGTGGGCTGTCATGGCGAGACCCTCACCGACATCAGGGCGGGAATCGTCGTTGCCGTCGCTACCAAGTGTTTGCCCAACTGCGCCTTGCGTTGCGCGGGTAACTGGCGGTACACCCGCCAGGCGTATTGGGCGCGGGCCTCGATGCAGTCCTTGCCCTTGAGTTGCGAGCAGGCCGCGTTGTAGGCGCCGACGGCATCCCACGTCGCACCCCGCCGAGAAAAGCTGTCGGCCAGCAGCCAGGCGCCGACCCGGATGTTGGTGCAGGGATCAAAGAGATCGGCTTCCTTGATGCCGTGACGGGACAGGGTCCGCAGGTGGCTGCTGTTGATCTGCATGAGACCGATGTCGTAGGACCCGGTGCGTTGGAGGTGCGAGCGGTTGACGGCCTGGGGGTTCAGGTTCGACTCGACCCGGGCCATGGCATGGAGCAGGTCGGCCGAAATGCCGTAGCGCTGGGCCGCCTCCTCCCAGCAGGCCCGCGCCCAGGTGGGCGCGGTCGCCAGGACGGCCAGGGCAGCCAGGCCAGCAAAGTGCAGCGGCAGACGCATTAGTCACCTCTCCAACGAAACCGGAACGACCCGCCGGGGGGGCGGGCAGCGAGGGTCTGGGCCGTCGGCGGTGCGCGGACGGTCAGGGTCGGGTTCGGGTCGGCCCGGCGTCTAGCCGGGCAGGGTGACGGTGAGCGAGCGGGTCAGGAGCGGGTGGATGCCAGTCAGGGGCACCGGTTGAGGCGATGCAAGCCTCAGCCGGGCGGTGCAACCCGCCCGCGATGGGAACGTTCAGCCATGTTGCGGCGTGCTTGCCGCAGGATGCCGGCGCCCGAGTCATCCTCTGTCCGGCACAGGGCGACGCAGGCCGTGGTTAACTGGTCGAGTTGGAACTTGGGGTTGGGGTGCCGGTTAGCAGGCGAACGTTGCAGGTCCAACAGCAACTGGTACTGGCGCCGCCACATCGATTCGCGGCGGCGCGGTGTCTGGGGAGAGCGCAGAACAAGCTCGGTCCCGAGAAACTGGAAGATGCGCGCAGAGGCATCCTGATGGGTGAAGACCAGCGAGACGCTGGCGCTGATGAGATCGGGAAAGCGGAAGGTCGGCGACACGTTGCCTTCGCCGCGCAGCAGGCGGTAGAGCCAGTCATGCTCGTCGAGCCACAGGCGTGTCTCAATGACATCTTGAGCTTCGCTATACTCCGAGGGCGATGCGACGTCGTGCTGGCGAGTAGTCGGTGTGGCGGTGAACATGCTGCTTACCTCGAATCGGTGGGGATATTGCTCTTACGAGCGCATGACCGAAGAGTAGGCGGTTGCAGCTATGGCGTCCCCCGGGAATGGGCACCTTACGAGGGGGATTTCGTGACTAGGGCGGAGATCGATAGGAAGGGATCTACATGAGATTTTCGCGTACTCGCTGCCGTCGCCCCGGGTTCGTTGGAGGCACTATTGATCCGCAATTGGCGGTCGGTGTGGGATTTCAGCAGGGTGATACCGTTAATCGAAGCGGAGGTGTAGCACGGCACTTAAAGGTCATGGCCGCCGAGGATGGGGCATGCTGGGAAAGCCGGTTCCAAAATGAGTGTGTGGACTTTAGCTCGCGTAACGGCCACCCGAAGGATTTTCCGGCTCCGGGTGTGAGGATGGTTATCGCCCCACCAGACGAACGATGAAACGAACCTTCCCGACTCTTGGTCGTACCGTCCTTCCCGGAGCACGATCACCGCGTCGAATTGCTTGCCCTTCGACTTGTGTATCGTCATGATCTGCAGCCCCTCTGGGGCGTCCGCACCGTCGAGAAGCTGATCCTGAGCGAGAGCGGAGTCGAGAGCTGATCGGGCATACGTGTATCGTCCGTCGCGGGACCATTCGGCCGCCAGGTTGGCAGAAATCCTCTTGCCCCTGTTGAACGCCACGAGATAGTCAAGATGGCGGGCGACTTCCCGGAGTTCATCCTGTCCGCTGTCGCGTAGGGCCTGTTTCACCTCGAGCCAGTCTTTGCCGGGGCTTCCCGAGAACGATAAGCCGTTCAACCGGGCCAGCAACGAGAACAGGGACTTGACAAGTCCGGCCCTGAGGGTCTTCCCGGAACGAAGGGAGGCCGCCCATACCTGGCGCTCTTTCGCCTTCGCCAAACCCGCTGCTTTCTTTACGTCTGCAAGGAGGTCCAGCGCGGTCGCCACGTCGGTGGAAACGTTGTCGGGATTTCTCGGTTCGAGGAGGAAGGCCGCAAAGCGGGCTGAGAGCATCGCCTCGCTTTCGTCGAAGTGAAGCCTGTGTCTCACGGGTTTTTCTCCCGCTCCGAGGGCCGCGGAGATTTTCGCCGCCGATCCCCCCGAGGGGGCGAGCACCGCGACGCTTCTGGCCCATGCGCCGGCCTGTTTTTTCACCTGGCGGTGAAGGACGCTGAGCACGACCCTCACGATGCGGCCCCAGTCTGGATTCTTGGGCGGGTAGACGAACTTCGACACCCCTTTGTAAGGTGCGCCTCTCGGTTTGAGTGTGAGTATGTCGTTTCCGAAGACGGCGATTTCGGTACCCGGGCTGCGATGGTTGCGCGACCCGAGATCGATCTCAAGTGGGGAGAGCGCGGCGCGTATGGCGGCGATGCGCTCGGGGCCTACGCCTGGCAGATGGTCGAATATCTGCTGTTCCATGTCTGCCAGGCACAAGACTTGGGAGTGGGGGGCTAGGAGTTCTATGCAGCGCCACGCCTCGGGACCGGTGTCCTGGGCTTCATCCACGACAATCAGAGGGTGCCGTTGGGACACAAGGCGGCGCAGATGGGCGCTTCTTTCGAGAAGGGCCGATGCGCTGCGGGCGAAAAGATCGAAGGCGACCCTCCCTTCCTCGAAGAAAAGCCTTTCGCGCTCGGCGAGCCATTCCTGCCAGGCCGGGTTCTCTGGTTTTGGCTTCTTGAATCCGGACAGCGCCTTCTCGTCTTGGGGAAGAAGGATGGAAAGCCGCTTGGGAGCCCCCAGGAGGTAGGAGTGCCCTTTGAGCAGTTCCCAGCAGAACGAATGGAAGGTCTGAAGGGAGAGCAGCCTACCCTGCTCCCCGGGAATGGACGATTTGGCCGCCTCAGCCAGCCTAGCGACCGCGGCCCTCGAAAAACTGAGGAACATGATCGTCTGACCCGGGCGCAGTCCCTGTCCGATTCTGCAAACCGCCTTGCCGAGAGCGACCGCGGTTTTCCCGCTACCAGGTCCGCCGAGCACGAGGGCGTGACCACCGTGCTCCATGAGGAGTTGGCGCGGATCTTCCGCTTCCGTCACGTAGGTGTGTCCGCGGCGGGAACCGCCTGGGCCTCGTCTTCCCCGGTTGTCGGGGGCGGCGCAGGGTCTACGAGTTTCGGGAAATGCGCGTGCACCGCCATGAGGAAGCCGGTGACCGCGCCTGGGAGCTCGGCCAGTTCACACTCCTCGAAGAGCCGAGCCGCCCAGCCTGCCCCTTTACCGCTGGCCAGAGCTTTCCTGGCGACGTTTCGAACCTCGTCGTCGGTCGGCTTCGCAGCCGGTATTCCGACCTGGCCGTTCTCTCCCGAGTCCCTTAGGGCGCTGAGGAACGTCCACAGCCGGTCCGAGGGCATTTCGGCAGCGACCAGTTCCTCGAAGCCAGCGTACTGGTGCTCGCAATCCACATCGAACGCCGAGGCGAACTTCTGCTTTTCTTCGGGTTTGCGCGTCTTGTGATCGTAGAAGGAGAAGGTCTTGAGTCCGAGGGCCTTAAAGAATGCTCCGAACTTAGGAATGGAGCCATCGCTGTCGGCGTCGAAGAAGGCCACGCCAGCGATGTCCAGAGGGAGCAGATCCGGGTTGGCCTCCTCGAGTCTCCTGGCGGCCACGGGCAGGGCGTGAAACTCAGTGACCCCTTCGCCCACGACTGCGCCGCGGCCGAGCATGCACTCGGTCAGCCCCCTGCGGGCGTACCTCTTGTAGTCGTTGTCCTTAAGGCCCGTGGCGTCCGATACGCGCATGGCGCCGACCGCCCCTTCGTCGGATCTGGAAAGCAGCAGTGTCTGCGCCGGTTCGAAGCGTTCGATCACGAACGGGGAGTGGGAGGTTACGAACGCCTGGGTGGTCTTCTGGAGTAGATAGTCAGCGATTCGTCGCTGGGTGTGGGGCGGTACCGCGATTTCCGGTTCCTCCATCGCAAATATCACAGTCTCGGGCTTGAGGTCGGCGATGAAGGAGAGCAAGGCGAGAACCAGCGTGTTGAGCGTGCCCGTCCCAGCCTGCTGGAAAGGGACCGGATCCTGATCGGCCGACATCGCCAAGAAGAAGGACATGGTCTTTCTCAAGTGCTCCCGCGTGAGCTGGGAGACATGCAGCTTCGTGGCCCGGCCCTGGGCGTTCGAAGGGATGTATCTCGACAGTCTCATTTCGATGTCGGCGAGGATGGGGTCGAGATCAGCGGCATCGGCCCCGATATCCATGACTTTCAGGCGTGAGATGGCCTTCTCCCAAAGGCCGGTGCGTACTCCTTTGAGCCGGAGGATGAGGTCGAGCAGGGATCCGCGTTCGAGACTCAGCGCACGAGACCCAGTGCGGAGAGTTCTGAGATAGAGAAACCCGAAAAGCCGTTTGACGTCCTTCCTCACCGGCGCGAGTTCTCCGGGATGAGCGTCGGGGCTGTGTGAGAACCACGTCTGTGCCTCGAATTCGTCCTCATCGGCGCTGTAAAGAGCGACGGTTTCGAGACGCAGGCAACTCATCGTTTCTGGAGGATTCGCTTCGGCGGCTTCCCCTTGTTCGAGAAGGCGACTTTCTGTGGGCTTCCAGAACTCGATGTGGCCTCCGCAGCGGTTCTCGACCTCCTCCGTAAGTTCGGTCAGAACGACCTCGATGCGGATGGGAATCGTCCGGGGTTCGCCGCTTTCGTCTTCGGGCGCGGCTAGGTAGGCGGCGTTGTGGAAGTCGAACTCCTCGACCGGTGGGAACCGTCCGAGGCGATCCGGTCCGAGGACGAGATCGAGTGCCTCAAACACCGTACTCTTGCCCACGTTGTTAGGCCCAACCATCAGCGTGTGGCCGTCGAAGTGGATCTCCGCGGACTTAACGCCCCGGAAGTTGGAGATGGAAAGACGTACGACTTTCAAGGCGAGGCCCCCTTTAGGCGCACCGTGCTGCGACCAACCTAGTTGGCGGGAACGGGTGCGTATTCTGTGGTTATCATTTTGATATGCGCATGATATTCTTATCGAACTCTCATGATAAACGGTTCTTCGCAAACGATGACGAAACTGGCTGCAATATCCCGCTTCGCGGTAGGGGCGGTGTCCCAGGCCCAAAGAGAGCGGCTTGCGTATATCGAGATGCGGGCATGGTTCGTTGGGGAGGTGCGCCGACCTGACATCGAGGCCAGATTCGGAGTAAAGCCCGCTGCGGCTTCACGCGATCTGACGGCCTATCGGGATATGGCGCCTCGTAACCTTGAATATGACTCGGCCGCCCGCTGCTACCGCCCTTCGTCCGCCTTCAAACCCGTGTTTGGTTTTTCGGTCGACCGCGTTCTGTCATGGCTTCAAACCGGGTTCGGTGACGGCCTGGATCCGAGGCCTAAGAAGCCGGCGCCGTGTGAGGGTCCCGGAGGCATGGGGCAGCCGCATCTCGACGTTCTAGCGGCCGTGAGTAGGGCGATCTGCGCTGGTCGTGTACTAAGGATTTCCTACCTATCGGTTTCCTCTGGAAGATCCGCCCGAATCGTCGTTCCGGTTGCCTTGGCTGATACCGGCGTGCGTTGGCATGTCAGGGCATTCGACAGAAGGAACAGGCGCTTTTCGGATTTCGCTCTGCGGCGGATCGAGAAGGCCGAGATTCTCGACGAGAGGGCCAGCGAGGGCGAGACCCTCGACTGCGACGAACAGTGGACTCGCATCGTGGATCTCGAACTTGCTCCGCATCCCAGGGCCAAGTGGCCGGAGGGCATCGTGGCCGACTATGGAATGGAGGGCGGAATTCTGAGAACGCGGATCAGGGCCGCTCTGGCTGGATACTTCCTCCACCGTTGGCAGGTGGACTGCACCCCGGATCACCGGATGGATCCTGTCGAACACCATCTTTGGCTTAAGAACCCCGAGACGCTATACGGGGTAGATAGTGCGGCGCTGGCCCCGGGCAGGGGCGACGCGGTCGCAGAACGAATCAACTGAATACCTGGAAGGAAGCACATGCTCGGTTTGCAATTGAGAGCGGAATTTCGAGGGGCGCGACTTCGTGGCACCACCATTGACTTCAACAACGCGGCGGGAACCGGCGCTCTGGACATCGGGGCGAAGGACTTCCTGCGCATCACCTATCCGTCCATCGACCTGATAAAGACGATCAAGTCGGTCGCCCCGGGGCAGAACCGGGCCGTGGTCCTCATCGGAAACCGAGGGCAGGGCAAATCGCACCTGATGGCGGCCCTATGCCACCTCTTCACGGATCCCGATGCGGGCGAGGAATGGCTGGGCGGATGGGCCGATAGGCTCGGCCAGCCCGAACTCAAGGGTGTCTCGCTGCGTTCGGCGCTGCACGTCATCGCCGAGCCCCTGCACGAGCACCGCTTTGCGTTCCTCTGGGACATCCTTTTCGCCCGCCATCCAAAGGGCGAATTCGCCAAGGGCAAGTGGCAGGGAGCGGGCACCGAGGTCCCCGGCAAGGCCGTCCTTCTGGAGATGTTCAAGGCGCAGCCGACCGCGCTGCTCCTCGACGAATTCCAGACGTGGTTCGACGGCCTGAGCGACACGGGCGGCCAGCCTCGTCAGGTCTGGGCCTTCAACTTCGTCCAGATCCTCTCCGAGATCGCCGAGACGAATCCCGAACTGCTCACGCTGGTCGTCTCGGTGCGCGAGGGCGCCTCAAACGCGGCCCAGCAGCTTTTCCGGGTCAATCCGGTGCGGGTCGACTTCAAGGGTGAGCAGGCGCAGGCCGATCGGCGTCGCCTGCTCCTCTACCGCATCTTCGAGAACCGAATCAACATCCCCGAGTCGCAGATCGCCCCCCTGGTCGAGCCGCACTTCGCCGAATTCATGCGCCTCTACGAGCGGCCGGCCTCCGAATCCGAGAAGTTCAGGAACCGTTTCGTCGAGTCCTGGCCGTATTCGCCCGAACTGCTGCGTCTGCTCGACGATGAGGTGATTTTCGCCGTCCAGGCACAGGGCACGCGTGATCTGGTGCGCATCCTCGTGGAACTGTTCAAGGCCAAGGGCGACTTCTCGCCCGTGTTAACGCCCGCGGACTTCGAACTGTCTGGCGACGACGCGGGCAGCGCGGCCTCGCTCATCGACACGGTCGGCATCGACCACCACAAGCAGCTGCGCGACAAGGCCCTGCGCAACCTGATGGCGGTGCAGGAGGCCCTCGGCGGGGATCTGTCGCAGGTCCCGCACCTCCGGGAAATTGTGTCCGCGCTTTGGCTGCGCTCGCTCTCGCTGGACAACCACAGCGTCGGGGCGGAGCCGTCCGTCCTGCAATCGGACGTCACGCGTGGCGCGAAGGTTGATGACAACGCGTTCCAGGCCGAGCTGGCGACCGTCGAGGGCAACAGCTACAACATCCACAAGATCGGCACCAGGCTCGTCTTCAAGACCGAGGAGAACGCAAGGACGCGCCTGCTCGCACACGCCCGGAACGACAAGCTTTTCCAGAACGGCGAGGACACCGACACGCTGGCCTCGGAGATCCGCCATGCCATCGGCGGGGACGTCCAGGTCTCTGGCCAATTCCGGACGATTGTCCTTAAACGCGAATGGAATAACGGGCCGTGGGAGGAAATCGACGAGCGCGAGCGCCCGAATGCGTGGGACGCGCGCATCCCGCTGATCGTCCTGCCCGTCCATCCGGAGAAGCCGGGTCCTGTCCTCGGATCATGGCTCAAGCGCTTCGTCCCGCAGTGGCGCAATACGGTCCGCTTCCTGCTGCCCAAGAAGAACCCGGCCGACGTCCATCACGGCAACGTGATGCATGACAAGGACTTGATCCTGGCGGCGCGGGCGGCCTTCCTTGCGCGCCAGTGGCAGTCCTCGGAACCGGTCTACAAGGCGTTGGCCTCCGACTTCGCCGGGCAGATCAAGACCCGCGTGTCCGACCGCTTTGACCGCTTCGCGATCCTGCGCATCTGGAACCACGAGGAAGCCGATAAATGCGAGTTCAGCGTCGAGCCGCACGGGACCAAGGGCGCGGGTATTCCCGTCGCCGTCCAGGAGAAGATTCGGCAGAACCTCTTCGTGGACGAGGACTTCGATGAGATGGTCGTCTCGTTCGCCGAGAAGAACCTTTCCATGTCCAAACTGCTGGCCGAACTGCGCGAGCCTAGGGGCGGGGGCAAGGAGAGCATCCCGTGGCTGGGCGAGGCTGAGGCCAAGGATGCGATCCTGCGCGTGTGCGCGGCGGGCAAAATCGCCATCAACGTGCGCGGTCTCAAATCGCTCCAAACGGTCCCCGGCGAGACGGAGGACGCGGCCCTGCGCCGGATGAAGCGCGACTTCGACGCCTCCGGCCGGCAATTGGACGACACGCTCCTTTCGCTTCCGGGAGCCAGCCCCGCGAGTTCGGGGCAGACGCCGGGTGAGCCGCCGGCCACTCCCGGACTTCCCGGCATTCCGGGGAACACGGGAGGTCCGCAGGTTCCCCCTCCCGCCGGGCCGACGCCGCCCTGGGGAATCTTCGGCCCGTCCTCTGGCGGAGACGGTGTCCCGTCCACCACGCGCGTAGCCACCGAGCCGACCTCGGGCCTGACGCTGCTCGGGAAACTCGAGGCATGGCGGGTCAATCCGGGAACGCCTGTGAGCAACGTCTCCATCCGGATCGACAAAATGACCGGCGCGCAGTTGAAGGCGCTGGTCCAGAAGCTTCCCGACGGCCTGCTCTACGGTCTCGAAGCCGACAAGGAGGATTCCTGATGGTCACCGCAGAATCGCTCGGACGCCTCCTCGGGGGCGAGCCCAAGGAGGCCTGGGCCGAGGTTTTCTCGCTGCTCTGGAAGGGGCTGTCGGCCCCGGTCGAGGCGCCCGACGTGGCGGCCGAGATGATCCGCAGGGACAAGTCCTTCGAAAGCCTCGACATACTGCTTTCCGGGGCGGCCTGGGACCTGTGGCTCTCATTCGAGGAATCTGTCGAATCCACGGCCGACGCGCTGGCCGCGTGGTGGGACTCGGCGTCGGGGGGCAGGGCGGTCCTCATCCTCGACGCGCTTTCTCTGCGCGAGACTCCGTGGATTCTCGGGGAGGCAGCGAAGAGGGGCTACACAGTCAAATCCGCGCGGCCGACGGCCTCTGCCCTTCCGAGCGACACGACGAGTTTCGCCAGGGCTCTCGGGCTTCCGCAGCGCTCCTCGCTATCAGCGGGATCGGTGCCTTCCCTGCGCCTGGCGGGCGCCGCCACGGCCTTCTTCGAGCAGCCTTGGCGCGAATGCGCCGATACGCTGCCGAACGCCCCCGACGTCCTGGCTTGGCACGACTGGCCTGATTCGCTCATGCACGACCTCTCCGGGGCGGGTCCCGGCCTCCGACAGCTGGCCGAGGACGCGCGTAAGGTCCTCGTCGGGGACGACTTCTGGCATTTCGTCGATCGCATGGCGACAGGGCGCAGGTTAGTCATCACCTCGGATCACGGATACGCGGCCTCGGGCCTCTTCGCCGATGTCCCGGACGACGCGCAGAAGACCTATTTCCAGCAGACCTTCGGGGCAGAGCGCCATTCGGCCACGCCGGGCGCCGCCCCGTCCCACTGGCTGCCGCCGGTCGACCTACACCTGCAGACGGCCAGGGGGCCGCACCGCTTCGCGCTCGGAAGGCGCGGATGGCGCGTGCAGTCGGGCCGCAAGAACCTTTCGCACGGCGGGCTCTCGGTCCTCGAGACGGCCGTGCCCTTCATTGAACTCACGAAAACCGGCTCCGCATAGACATGGCAAAGACCACAAATAAGAAATCGAAGGCCGAGATCCTCCTGGACGACGTTTCGACCCTCGTCGGCGCCCGCAAAAAAAAGGTTCTCGAAGGCGTCGACTTCTCCGATCCGAATCGCCCAAAGTCCTGCCTCGAGGTTGATTTTCCGATCCTCCCGATCAACGAGGTGGCCGTCATTGAGGGCAACGCCGATAAGCCGATCTACCAGGTGAGCAAATACTGGGCGCGGCGTTCTTCGAGCGTGTTCCGGGCGATGCTCATCGCGGGCGCCGCCAAGGCCCCGGATTCGGACAGGCAGGCCGGAGCGCTCGTCTGGCAAAGCTTCTACGGCAACCACCAGGGCAACGAGGCGTTTTCCAAGCTCAAGGTCGCCGACATCTTCATGGGCGGGGGCACGACGCTGGTCGAGGCGGCCCGCCTCGGAATGGAGGCGCGCGGCAACGATCTCAATCCGGTGGCGTGGTTCGTGGTCAAGAGTGAACTGGCGAACGCCCGCAGGGAGGATGTCGAGGCGCTTCTCTCCCGGGTTAACAGCGTCATGGAGGCGACGACGAGGCCGTATTACGCGCACGACTGTCCGAAGGGACACAAGGGCGTATGGACCGAAGTCTCCTCGGGGCGGCGCATGCCGGACGACTTCGACCCGCTTTCCGTGCCCTCCGGGGACAGGATCCGTTATTCCTATCAGGGTCCGGAGATCATCTACACCTTCTGGGCAAAACACGGTCCCTGCCAAGCCCAGGGCTGCGGACACCGCACGCCGCTGATGTCGGCCCCGGTGTTCGCGAGGAAGACGCTCACCGTGACCGCCTGGCTTGACCGTGAGTGCGGATCCTGCGGCAAGACGTTCGACGTCGAGCAGCGGCCCGCCCGGATGTCCCCCGGGGAGGCCTATGTCGTGGCAGCTAACGAGAAGCCCCACGCTGTGATGGACGACGAGGGGAATTACTCATGCCCCCATTGCGGCGCGTCGCGCCAGGACCAGAAGGCCAGGATGAGCGGCGAGTCCTCCACGCTCAGCCAAGGAGTGAACAAGAAGGTATTCCTGTCCCTCGCGGTGACGAGGGAATGGCTCAAGGGAAGCGCCGGGGCGGACGAATTGGGGCGCCCGTTCGGAGGCAGACCCGGCGACGATGCTGCCTCGACCGGACGCTGGTATGAGGAACGGGCGGAAACGATTTCCTTCGTCGAGATCCGCGGCGAGGAGATTCCGCGGGAGGTGGTCAATCCCGCGACGGGAAGGACCGAGTCCACGGCCGTCGGGACGGCCGCAATGAAACAGACGGCTTCCGGGCCGCAGGCGAAAAAGTCGTCCTTCGCCTGCCAGGAGCCGACGTGCGGGCGCGAGTCGGGCGTGCTCGATGCGGTGCGCGCGAGCGGGAGGGCGGGCGCCATGGCGCCGTTCGCCTATCACGTCCATTGTCCTGAGTGCGAGGCGGCAGGGGAGTCCTACTCGGGAAGATGGTTCGTCGCCGCGAGGGACGTCCGATCCGCCGTGGCGGCCGAGGCCGAATGGGAGGCTCGGAAGGAATCGGACCTCAAAGGGCGGTGGCCTGAGGATCCGATTTCGGAAGGATGGAAGACGCACAAGTGGGGCATCCCCGACCATGGCTACACGCATTACTGGAAGATGTTCAATTCGCGCCAGCTTCTGACGCTTTCGCAGCTCCTCAAAGCCATAGTCGACGACGCGACGGCGCCATGGGAGGCGCGCGAAGCGCTGCTCGGGGCGTTCCAGCAATACGTCCGGAACCAGAACCTCTTGTGCTTCTGGGACGAGGGATACGACAAGCTTGTCCCCCACTTCTCGGGGAACAACTACTCGCTCAAATCGAAGCCCGTCGAAAACAACGTGTTTGGGAAAATCGGGCGCGGAAACTGGCGCTCCTGCGTCGAGGGGTTGATGGAATCGCTCGAGTGGCGGCGCGACCCTTGGGAGCGCGTCACCAAGTCGGAGTTGCTGCGCCGCTCGAAGGATCTGGCAAAACAGTTTAAGCAGGGCAAGAGCCTGCGAATCGGGGTGGGCGATCCGGTGCTCGACCGGGTGGGTCTTTCCTGCGGATCCTCGACGGAATTGACGGAAATCGGGACCGGCGAAATCGACATGGTCGTTACCGATCCCCCGTTCAGCGAACTGGTCCAGTATTCGGAACTCTCGGATTTCTTCTACGTCTGGCTCGCCCCGGTCCTCAAGGACAAATATCCGGACGTGTTCGGCGGCACCTACACGCCCAAGGCGCTGGAGGCAGTTGAGAACCCCTACCGGCAGGGCGACGACGCCAAGGCCTTCTACCAGCGGATCCTCACGGGCTGCTGGCACGAGGCCTACCGGATTCTCAAGCCCGGAGGCCTTCTGGCCTTCACGTTCCACCACTCGGAGGACGGCCCCTGGGTGCAGGTCCTTGAAAGCCTCTTCGAGGCGGGCTTCTATCTCGAGGCGACGTTCCCGATCCGCGGCGACGAGTCGAAGGGGGACGCCCAGTTCGGATCGATGAAGGTCGAATACGACATCATCCACGTCTGCCGCAAGCGGATGGGGGAGCCCGAGGCCATAAGCTGGGCGCGCCTGCGCCGCCGGATATCCGACGACGTGAAGCAAATCAGCGATCTGCTCGATCAGCACCAGGAGGGCGGGCTTCCGCGGGCCGATCTGGAGGTGATTCGCCGGGGGAAGGCCCTCGAATACTTCTCCAAGCACTACGGGAAAGTCTACGTCGAAAAAGGCCAGCCCTTCACGATACGCGAGGCCCTCGCGGGAATCAGGCAACTGCTTGACGACGAGACGGAGGGCGGCGTCGTTCCCCCGGTATTGGCCGAGCCCTACACGCGCCAGTTCCTGCGCGTGTTCGACGGGACCATGGGGGTCCCGCGCGACCAGATGATCAAGTATCTGCGGGGCACCGGCATGGACTACGACGTCTTCGACAAGCTTGGCTGGTGCAGGGAGGAAAAGAAGATCTATTCGATGGTCTCGCCGCTCGAATTCGCCCTGGGATGGAGGGGTAGGCAGCGCAAGGGCATGTCGCGCGACTTCGACCAGACGCTGTTCCTGATAGGCGCCTGCTTCCCCGACAGCGGGATCCGCGTCGAGGACACGCTGAACAACCCTAACTTCGAGTCGCACCCGGCCATCCCCGACCTTCTGGACTGGATGGATGAGCGCGGGGCGTCGCAGGAAATCAGGGCGGGCGCGAGGACCGCCAAGACTCTCTACTCGCGATGGCTCGGCGAGCACAAGGCCAAAGCGGACGCCATGCACGCCCAGTTCGACCTGCCGCTGGAGTTCGCCAAATGAGGGCGCCACTCGAAATCGACTCCTGGAAACGGCAGGGGCACACCATCCTCTGGGACGCCGCGAGCCTGGCGTCGCTTTGCCATGCTGAAAAAGCCGTGACGCTGCGCCACTTCATTCGCATGCACGCGGCCGGATGGCCCGACGCCGAACTCGACGCGACCCTCGTCAAGGGCAGGGCGTTGGTCGTAGCCGGCCTTGACGCGGCCCTCGACGCCCTGGATCCAGACGACGCCCTCGCGTGGCTTGAGAAGACGGTGTATCCGGCCGTCATCTCGTTCGAGAAGAACGTGGCCTTCGGGGGCAGCCAAGCCGCCCTGGTTTTCTGGTTCGCCGACGGCCGGCGCTTCAAGCACAGCATGGCTGATCTCGTGGCCTGGTGGGATTGCAGCCTCGCTTTCGGGCAGAGGCAGATTCCGCTCACCCGGGGCGTGTGGAACGGCTCCTCGGCCAGCATGCAGGAGATCCGGGTGAAGAACTCCGAGGGCAAGGTCGTCCACGTCGGCTACCACGTCCAGAAAATCTCGGCATGACGGCGGGCGTTTCCGATCGGCCCGGCCTCGTCCCGGGTGCCCGCGTCTCCCATCCGCAGTTCGGTTCCGGCGTCGTGGTCTCGCCGGAAGCCGGCGGCTACGCGCGCGTATTCTTCGAGGGCGGCGAGCGGCAGGTCTCCGTCGCCTCCCTTTCTGCGGCGCTCGGCCGTTCCGAACGCATCGTCTCCGCGGTCGCGCCGGGGGAGGCCAGGGCCCGCAGGGCATGGCTCTGCTGGCAGGCCCACGTGCTTCCACTCTTGGAGGGCGCCGCCGGGCTGACTTCGGCCAAGATCGACCTCCTTCCCCATCAGGTCGTCCTCACGCACCGGGTCACCACGGCCTCGCCGCGCAGGTTCCTCGTCGCAGATGAGGTCGGCCTCGGGAAGACCATCGAGACGGCCCTGATCCTCCGGGAACTGGCGAGCCGGGGTGAATTGGAGCGGGCCCTCATGGTCGTCCCCGCCGGGCTGGTCAACAATTGGCACCGCGAACTCAACGAGGTGTTCAACCTCAATTTCGAGGTGTTTGGATCCGAGGGGGACGTAACCGACCGCAAGACGAACGCCTTCGCCAAGCACCACAGACTTATCGCCAGCGTAGACACGCTCAAACGCAAGGCCCGGATCAAAAAGCTCGAGGAGGCGCCACCCTGGGATCTGGTCGTCTTCGACGAGGCGCACCATCTGACCGCCTATCGTTCCGGGGGCAAGGTCAAGAAGACCGAGAACTTCAAACTTGCTGAGGTACTGAAAGACCGCAGCAGGGACATGATCCTGCTGTCTGCAACGCCCCACCAGGGCGACCACTTCCGCTTCTGGATGCTCATCCACCTTCTTGATCCGTCTCTGTTCCGCGGGCCGGACGAGATGATCGAGCAGAGGCACCGTCTCAACTCAGTCGTCGTCCGCCGGACCAAGGCCGATGCGTGCCGCCCGGATGGTTCGCCCCTGTTCGCCAGAAGGCTCGTTCACACCGAGGCGTTCGTCATGGACGACGCGGAGCGCTCGTTCTACGCGGCGCTCAACGAATACCTCCAGGATGGCTTCGCCCTGGCCAGAAGGCAGGGCGGCAAAGGTGTGGCCCTCGGCTTCGTGATGACGATCTTCCAGAAGATCGCTGCCTCCTCGTTCGCCGCTGTCGCGAGGACCCTGCGCAGGCGCCTCATCGCGCTGACCGTTCACGAAGGGCTGGCCCACGACGAGAACCGGGACATTGACCGGCGCGACGGGGCGTTCGCGGAGGCCCGCGAACTGATCCGCGCCGAACATGCCGTCGGGGAGGGGAGGCTCGCTGACCTCGAATGCGACCGCCTTCTCGGGGAGGTGAAACGGCGCATCCTGAAGAAATTGGACGAGGAGGCCGTCTCACTGGTCTCCAGGGCGTCGGACGATGAGATGGTCTCGGCCGCCGCCGAGGACGCCGCCGCCGAATCGGTAACGCTCGCTCTTCCCGAGGAGCGCATGCGCATCAAGGAATTGCTCGCGCGGCTGCCGGAAGGCGCGGAGACCAAGGTCAGGAAGCTCCTGTTCGCCATCGGCGCGCTTTGGAGGCAGGATTCGTCCGAGCGAATCGTGGTCTTCGCGACATACCTGGGCTCGGTCGAGATGCTCGGGCGCGAAATCGAAAGGGAATATCCCGGGCAGGGCGTCGTCGTCCTTAAGGGCGGAGACCATGGTAGCAAGGCTGCCGCAGAGAAGCGCTTCAAGGCGGCGGACGGTCCGCGCGTGATGATCTGCACGGCAGCGGGTCGCGAGGGCCTGAACATGCAGCACGCACGGATCCTCGTTAATTTCGATCTGCCGTGGAATCCGATGGACATGGAGCAGCGCATCGGGCGCATCCACCGTTATGGGCAGAAGAGCACGGCGCAGGTCTACAACCTCGTCCTCTCCGACACCATCGAGGGCCGGATTTTCCTGCTCCTCGAAAGCAAGCTGACGGAAATCGCCCGCACGCTGGGGAAGGTCGACGAGACCGGCGCCGTCGCGGAGGACTTGCGCTCGCAGATCCTCGGACAGCTTTCCGAGCGCCTGAGTTACGACCGCCTCTATTCGGAGGCACTGGGCGACCCCGAACTCAAACGCACCCGCGTCGAAGTCGAGGCCGCCATGAGCAACGCTAGCCAGGCGCGGGCCGTCGTCTTCGAACTGTTCCAGGACCTCTCGGGATTCTCCGTCGAGGAATACAAGCCGTTCTCCGACGTCGAGACCGGCCTCGGGGCGCTCGACCGCTTCGTGGCCGAGGCAGCGCGCGAGGATGGCGGGAGGCTCGAACCCATGGGGTGCGGTCTTTCGAGGCTCGTCGATCCGGACGGCTCAACCGCTGCCGTCTTCTGCCATGACCGGCACCGGGCGATGGCCGACGAGGGGCTTGCCCTGATGGGGCTCGACCATCCGGCCGTCGACGCCTGGCTGCGCTCGTCGAGGGATACACCGCCAGAGACGCTGGGTGTCTCGGTGAGGCGCGCGGGCAGGGAGGGCGTCCTCTCTCTCTGGCACGTGGTCGCGACGAACGACAAGGGGCACAGGACCTCCGCCGTCGTGGCGCTCGCGGTCGACGCCGAGGGAAAGCGTTGCCCTCCGCTGGAAAAGGCCGCCGACGAACTGTTCCGAGCCGAGCTCGCCCCACCGCGGATCTCGCGCGAGGAGGCCGCCCATCTGTTCTCGGAGACGATCGAGCCGATGCTGTTACGCGACCTCGTCCATCGCGGGGCCGTGCGCGAGGGGCAGCCTTACCAGGCCGAACTAATCGGCTGGATCGAGGCCGTTTGAATCCAAGATCAGGAATACCAAGCAAAAAAAGGGGGGAAACAACATGAAGTCGCCCAAGCAACTGAGAAACGAGATTCAGATCCTCAGATCGAGCGTCGAGGAAATCCGCGACGTCCTCCTGCGGAAGGTCAGGGACGCAGCCGAACCCGCATGGGGGATAGGGCGGGACTGTGCGAAGGCCGCGGAGGCACTGGGCGACGTGTTGAAATCCCAGATCGTCCCGGATCACTACAAGGTCGCCGTGGTCGGGCGCTTCAAGGCCGGGAAGTCGTCGTTCGTTAACGAGTTGCTCGGGGCGCGGCTGGCTGGGGAGGACACCAGTCCCGAAACGGCGGCCGTGACGACCTTCACCCACGGGACGGGCGTGAAGGCGACGATCCGTTTCGTCGGGCACGAGGCGTGGGAGGGCCTGCGCCTCCTGCACGCCGGGGATCCCAAACACGTCGACGCCCACCGCATGAAGATGTGGCTCAGTTTCGACGGAAAGGACAGAAAGAACTCGGACGGGGAGGTATTGGAGACGTTCGATCTGACGACCCTCGAAAGCGCGTACGTCAAGCCGGGCGGACACAGGATCGAGATCGTGCTCGACAAGGCCGGGGACAAGAAGGCCGAAAACGACTTTCGGCGGCGCCTGAAGGAATTCACGTCCGGAACCCGTCCCCACCACTGTCTCGTTGAGGGCATCGAAATTACCTCGCCCTCACATCTGCTTGACGAGGGGGTACTGCTGGTCGACACGCCTGGACTCGACGACACCGAGAGATTTCGGGTGACGCTGACGGAAAAGGCGGTCGAGGACGTGGACGCGGTCCTGTTCCTGACACAGTCCGGCGTCGCCTACGGGCAGTCGGAAAAGGAATTCATGCTCACGCTGCTGCGCCGAGGCACGGTCAAGCAACTCATCTTCGTGATTACGCAGGTCGACAAGACCTACGAGCAGCATTTATCGGCAGCCGAGGACAACGATGAGGATCCGGAGACGATTTCCCTGCGCATCCTCAAGGAGGAGCGCCGCATCCGCGCCGAGATCGACGCGACCCTCGCCGAACTTGGGGCGGAGGATTCCCCCGCCATGCGCAGATACAGGGAGCAACTCGGGGTCGTCGGCCTCGTGTTCACCTCGGCGCGAAAACATCGCGACTGGAAGGACGGAAAGGAAATTAGGCACGGAATCCACCAGGATGATCCGGGCGGCATCGAACGGATGAAGTCGCAGTTGCTCCGTCTGCTCTCGACAGAGTCGCGCCTTGCCCTGGTGGCGAGGAATATCGCGGCGGGGACGAAATCCGCCCTGGACGATTTGCTCGGGGTGATAGCGAACCGCCGGGCCGCCATGCGCGACATCAAGGACGGGGAGGTGGCTGAGCAAAGGCTCGCTACGTTTCGCCGCGACTTTGAGTCTGCTAGGGAAAGATTTCAATCCGCAGCCGAATCCGACGTCGCGACGCTCCGCAAGAACCTTGAGGATGCCCATAAGAGGAACGATCACCTTGTCGAGGCGATAGGGCTGCTCGCCGACAGGGAACTGGGGGAGTTCGAGACGCGCGACGTTGGCAAGCACTGGAAAACCAGGAGATCCGGCTACTGGGGTTATATGCACGACCTGCAAGGACGGGTTGCGAACAAGATATTCCCACGGGTCCAGCAACTGCTTTCCGACATGACGGCCCACTTCGCGGTATTCGTCGAGCATTTCGAGAAGCACCTTTCCGCGCTTTCCTCGTCGAGCGCCGAATTGGCCCAGAAGCTGGAACTCGGGGCGGCGCTCCCCTTCGATCTGAACAAGACGCTCGCTGACTCGCTCCGGAGGTCGCTGGCGGCCGCCAGCGACCTGATCGCTGCGGAGGAGCAGCGCATCGTCTCGTTCCTCGACGACTTCGTTTCGGACGAGGTGTCGGAAAAGATTTCCGCGGCCAGGGAGAAGGTTTCCGACATATTCGGCAAGGGAACGACCCATTACCAGTCGTCCGAGGTCCGCTCCTTCTATGGTGAGGTCCGGGTGCTGCTTCAAGAGGCCCTGACCAGCCATCTGCGGGAGCGCGGGGACGCATTCGGACAATTCCTCGCGGTCGAGGCGGACGGCGTCCCGCGCAACGCCTTGGCCGAAGTCCAGGCTACCCTCGCCGGCGCGGAGCAGGATATCAAGGCGGCGGCCATGGCGCATATTGGCGGCGAACGGGAATCCTTCGAGCGCGAATGCGACGGAATCGTCTCGGCCCTCTTGGGCGTCGTCGAGGCCTGCACTCCGCTGTTGGAGACCCCGGAGGATTCGGTGCTGCAGCCGGCGGATGTTCCTGCCAGGGAAAGGGTTTCCGAGACGAGCAAGGATGGCCTCGGAGTCGGGGAATGGTTCGAGTCGATCCAGAAGGAGGCTACGAAGACCCGCAAGCGGTTGAGACTCAACGACGGCGACACTGAGTGGCCCTTCGAAAAGATATTCGAACGGTCGCTTCTTTCCGGATGTTCCCGTATCGCACTCATCGACCCGTATCTGGCCGTGCCCCACCAGGTTCGGAATCTCAAGGAGTTCCTACTCGTCGTGGCCGAGGCGGCGAAACCGAAGGAGATGCTCGTGGTCACGTCCGGGACTTGGAACGAGGGTACCGGTGCGAACGTGCGAGTCATGAACGAAGTCGGTGCCGACCTGTTCCGTTCGTTCGGAACGAGCCTCACCATCAGGATCGACGCGACGATTCACGACCGATACGTGGTGTGCAACCACGGCCTGTTGTTCAAACTTGGTCGAGGACTGGATATCTATAAGCCGGCCATGGGCCTAGCTTCGCACCGTCCGGCGAGCCGGCGCGTGCGCAAGACGGACATCGACGTTTTCACGGTACCCGGCTTCAAGGACGGAGCGCCCTGACAATGGCTAGGTCACGCAAAAAGGAGGCTGGCTTCGGCTCGCTGTTCGAGGAGGACTATCTCGTCAGGACGCTCGGGCGCATCGCCCACGATCCGGAGACTGCACTTACCGAATTGGTGGCCAATGCGTGGGACGCTGGAGCCTCCCTGGTCGATCTGACGATTCCCCCTCTGAGGGACGCGACCTTGGTCGTCCAAGACGACGGTCACGGAATGAGCGCCGCGCAGTTCAAGGGGCGCTGGATGACTCTTGGCTATGATCGGCTGCGCCACCAGGGGGCGAACGTTGAGTTTCCCGCCGAGCGAAAGAACTGGCGCAGACGCGCCTACGGCCGAAACGGCGTGGGGCGCCACGGGCTTCTCTGTTTCGCCGATTCCTATTCTGTCGAAACCTGGCGAGAGGGCAAGGGGGCTGGGTTCGAGATAGGCACGCAGAGCCGGGAGAACCCGTTCATGATCGAAAAGGAGTCGTCTTTCCTTCGGACCGGAAACGGAACCCGGCTTTCGGTCGTCGTGGCGCGCCATCTTCCGGATCCGGACCGTATTCGGGAAATCCTGTCGGCCCGCTTCCTGCACGATCCGCAATTCGTCGTGAGGGTCAACGGCCAATCGGTGTCGCTGGCTGATCAATCGGGCCTTATCGAGCGGGCTGTCCTCGAAATACCCGATTGTCCTGTCGCGGAGGCGTTCGTGGTCGATTCAACTCGGGCGGCGAAATCGACGCTTTACCAAGGCGTAGCCTTCTGGGTGAACGGCCGTTTGGTTGGGACGCCTGGCTGGGTCGTCGGGACAGAGGCCGTCGTGGACGGGAGGGCGCGTTTCGCCAAGCGCTATTCGATCGTGGTCAAGACCGAAGACGAATGGATGGGCGAGGTCGAGGCGGACTGGGCGCGGTTCAAGGCGGGGCCGAGAACTGACGCCCTGTTTGCTGCGGTGCGCATGTACGCACAGGAGGTTTTCGCCAAACTCTCCGCAACGCTCGTCGAGGAGAGTTCCGAGGACGTGCTCGTGCGCAACCGCGAGCAATTCAGGGAACTCTCGCCCTTGGGGCGAATCGAGGTCGCCAGTTTCACCCAGGAACTGGTGAAAGCCAACCCTGCCATCCACCCCGACACGCTCTCGGCGGCCGTCCAGGCCGTCATAAATCTGGAGCGCTCCCGGGGCGGGGCCGCCCTGCTCGAGAAACTTACCAAACTCGACGATGCTGACATCGAGGGGCTGGACAGGCTTCTCGGGCAGTGGACGGTCAGGGACGCGCTGTCCGTCCTGGACGAGATAGACCACCGTCTAGCCGTTATCGCAGCCATCGAAAAACTTTGCGGCGATCCTGCGACGGACGAACTGCACACCCTGCACCCTCTCGTTACCCAGGCCCGTTGGCTTTTCGGCCCGGAGTTCGACAGTAGCGAATACGCTTCGAACGTCAGCCTCAAGACGGCCACAGAGAAAGTTTTCGCCAAGAGGGTGTCAACGACTGCGTTCGCCAACTCACGCCAGCGTCCTGATATCGTGGTCCTGGCCGACGCCACGTGCTCCGTGGTGGGCACAGAGTCCTTCGACGCGGGCGATTCGAGCCTCATGCGCATTCGAGACGTGCTGATCGTTGAATTGAAGAAGGGCAAATCGACCATTGGTAGAGAAGAGATGAACCAGGCCGATGGATACGTGCAGGACTTCCTCGGAAGTGGCGCTCTGGACGGCACGCCGATGTTCAGGGCTTTCGTAGTGGGACACGAGATCGCTCAGAAGACGTCGCGCGAGAAGGAAATCAAGGAGGAGGGCGTGCTGCGAGGACGGGTGGTCGCCACGACCTACGGCCAACTAACGAGGACCGCTCACCAGCGACTCTTTCGTCTGAAGGACAAAATTCCCGCGCGCTACGAGGATGTTTCGGGGGCAGACCTGTCGGCAAGAGTTATGGGGACGGCAAGCCAGGCGCCTCTGTCCCTTCCGGCGCTGCCGGACGCCTGAATGTGGTCCATAAAATATGAGGCTTGGAGCTGAGTCAATCGAGAAACGCGAGGCTTGCTCCTTACCCTCTCCGGTGAAAACACCCCACCGCCCGCCCGGCCAGCACCCCGACTACCAGCGGTACGCAAGGCAACAGCAACGGATGCAGCTTCACCGGCACCACGAAGCCAATCACCGTGGCGCAAAGTGTCACGATCCCCAGGCTGGCGTACAGCGCGAACATTTCCGGATCGTGCTGAAGGAATTCCTTGGCCTTGATGAGCCGTGCCAATCCGCCGTCGACGACTGCAGCTAAGACAAATACCGCCAGCCAGGGCAGCCATTCGAGCAGCGTGGAGAGTCGATAGCTGGCGAGTAGGAGCAGCGCATCGACGGCGCGGAAGTAGGCGTTGTTGAAGAGGCGCTGGTTGACTGAAGACATCTCCCGAGACACTGCGCCATTCACGCCCGCTGGCGAAGGCGCATCCTTTGCCGCAGGGATCGGCGTGACCTGGGCCGTCGAATCTTGCATGCTCATCGCCCGATCCAGCATGCGGGTGGCGGGCTCGACGCCCCAGTAGGCGGCGGCCGCCTCATGCTCGGCGCGTAGCTGCGCAAGGAAGCGCTCCGGGGGATGGGCCGACGGTACGTACAGCACCAGGACCAGCAGGACGAGCAAGGACAACACGGCGACGGCGCGGATCAAGCGACCGCCTTTTCCGTGGCGCGGCGCGAATCCGAATCCGGATCGGGATCGAGGATCGGAAACCGTCCCTTGATGATCCTTCCACCCGACACCGAGGCGAAGTACTGGAGGTTGGGCAGCTTGCCCAGCACATCCGCCGGGACCATCTCCTCGAAGCTCTCGGTGAGCTGGGTGGAATAGCTCGACGAGAAGTCGCCGAGGTGGGCGTCCGAGCCGTGGCTCAAGCCCACGCGAACGGTGTGGATCGCCGTCTTGCCGAAGGTCTCGACCACGAAGTCCTGGGTCGGCCGGTCCTTGGTGCGCAGGGCGATCAGGTTGTTGAGGTTGCCCAGTGCCATGCGCGCCGCATCTTCGCTGCCCAGCCGTTTGGCCAGATCGGCCAGGGTCTGCATCGCGCAGGTGGTGAAAATGCCGCCCTCGGCGCCCTTGTTGAGAATCTCGATCAGCGGCTGGTTGATGACGTTCGAGACCTCGTCGACAAAGAGTGCGATGCGCCGATAGCCACCGAGGTTGTAGCGCATGCCGGCGCGTGCCGCCTGGTCGGCCAGTGCCAGGGCGCCGATGGCCGAGGCGACGGAAGGATCGGGGAGGGAGTCCAGGCACATGTAGAGCACGTGGCCGGCGCGCTCGATCTTCTCGAAGTTCATGATGGGTCGCCTATCGTCGGCGTCGAAGGGATCGGGCGAGAGGCTCTTACCCAGATCACCCGAGGTCAGCATCGACAGGATGGGCAGCAGGTTGGCGGTGATCTTCTGATAGTGCTCCCGGTTGTGGCGGAAGGTCCGCACCTGGGCATCGATCACCTTGTTGCGCTGGTTCTGCGCAACGTGGTGCTCGTAGTAGGCGACGAAGGCCATCAAGTCGGCGCTGGCCGCCTCCGAGGGGCGCTTCAGGTTGCCGCGGTGGGCGTCGTGGAGCAGCTTCTTCATCTCGGGCAGTTCGCGCCAGCCCGCGCCCACGGTCTGGTCGTAGTAGCGGCGTAGCGAGCTCTCCAGGACTGGCTCGATCCCACCCTCGATGTATTTGGTGAGCTTTACCAGATTCGGCCGTTCCTCGATCTCGACCAGGCCCTGCACCACGACGTTGACCGCATCCCAGCCGAAGGCCGAGAAGGCGCCCGCGGTATCGGGCGGCATGATGGACTGGATACGCGAGGCGATCTCAGTGGGCTTCTGCCAGTTGAAGGTGAAGTCCAGTCTTACCCCACGTTCCGGGAAGGCCGGGTGGAATTCCATGAAGGTGTCCGGCTCGCGGTAGTCCGCGCAGGCGCGCACCACAACCCGTTTGAGCCGCCGGCTGTTCTTCGGGTCGATGACGATCACCACGTCGCCGCGCCGGATCGCCTGGGTGATCAGGTTGGCGAGCGCTACGCCCTTGCCGGACTGGGTGGTACCGACCAGCAGCGTGCCGCCCTCGAAGTTCTGCAGTGGCCGGTGCAAGGGGCCTTCCGTCGGTTCGACGCCGTGGATATAGGGCAGGCCGATCTCGGCGTCCGGCTGGGGCTTGTGGTCGTAGCCCAAGAGACGCAGCAGGCGCGGCGACACCGCGTACTCGCGGTAGTCGATCTTCGCGAGCTCGTAGAGCCGCTGCGAATGCACGGGCTGCCATTCGAAGCCGAAGCCCAGGAACACCGCGGCTGGATCATGGCACCATCGAGCCAGGTCATCGGTGCCGATGACCTCAATGCCACGTCCGCACAGCGACGCCCGCAAGACCAGCATGCGCAGGGCTTGGGCCACCCGCAGGACGCCCATTGCGAAGCAGACGAGCGCCAGCGGCAGTGCCAATTGCCGGGGGAGGGCGCCGGTCACGCCGACGCCGACGAAATAGACCAGCGCCAGCCACCAGGCGGTGCCAGCATAGACCTCGTAGGCCCGGCGCCAGGGCATCTCGTAGCGGCGTACCAGCATCTCAGCTTCCCTTCGCCGGTGGTGCGGCAAAGCCCGCCAGATCGAGTCCGCTCACGCAGTGCGGGTCGAGCACGATACCGACGGTGGGGTGGCCGTTGAATTCGCGCGACAGCGTGGGCGGCCCGTTTCGGTTGGGTTTCACCAGCAGGTTCGCCTCGGTGAGGGCGCGCATGGCAAGGGATGGCTGGACGCCGCGCCGCACGAATTCCTCCAGCGGTACGAATACTCCCTGAGCGACGGTGCACACGGTGGGCGGACCCATACCATCGTTGAGCGTGCGAACGGCATTGGCCAAGGCGTCTCGCACCACCGGGTTCAGACGCATCGGGGCTTGCAGGGTGAATGACGCCGAAGGCGGTGTCGTCGCCGCTTCCGGCGAGGGGGAGCCAGGTGTTTTCTCGACCGGTGCCGCGCAGACGTCACGCTCGGCGGGCGGCTCGGGCGGCGGAATGAGCGACAACTGGGTGCCACTCTTCACCGGTGCCGGTGGTGGCATGGAGGGAGGCGTCTGCGGCGCAGCTGGCGCAGACGCCGACGCTGGCTTGAATTCCAGTGTTTGGGGCAGGGCGACGGGGGGCGGATCGATTCCCGCGATGAGAATGGCCGGGGCCGAGAGCTTGACGGCTTCGAGCGGAGCTTTGGCGCCGGGCGGCTGGATGGGCCAGGTCGCGCGGCCCGCCGCTGTCGCTTCGAACACGCCGGCGGCCAGCAGCAGTTCCAGCATGGTCTCGGGTGCCTTGGGGATGCCGGCCAGTTGGTCGGCCTCGAGTAGTTGGTGGACATCGTCGGCGGCGCCGGGCCAGATCAGGAACAGACCGTCCTGGCCGAACCACAGGCGGGACTTCTCGCGGTTGGGCACCCAGGCCGAGTTACCGCGGGCGAGCCGCCGCAGGGCATCGACGAGATAGCGTTCCAGGTGCGAGCCGTATTGTGGCGAGCCGTAGCGGTCGGTACTGGCGGCCAGATTGCGATCGATGACGAGTGCCAGCGAGCGGCGGACGAGTTCGTCCAGGATATTGTGGTCGCGATAGACCGGGATGCCGCCGATACTGGCCAGCAGATGCGGCACGATGACTGTGTTGCCCTCGGACAGGTCGGCCATCACCGCAGGTGCCACCACATGGGGCAGCGCGAACAGTCCCAGTCCGCGCGCCTCGACGGCCTGGGGCCGCCAGCGCAGGAAATAGCGCTCGCTGCCCCGAGTCGCCAGCCAGTCGGCCAGCGGCTGCAGGAAGGCCGGCCACGTCTCGCCAGCGGCATCGGTGACGATGACATGGCTCATCAGGCGGTGCAGTTCGCAGCACAGCCCGGCGATAAAGGTCGCATGGCGCCAGCGCGGCTCCAGTTGGCGGCGTGCCGAGATGCTCATGCGCCCCGAGAAGATATGCGCATCGGTGCCTTGCAGGCTGTAGAAGGCGGTCTCCAGGCCGAGCCGCAGGAGGCCGCCAGGGGTGCTGAAGTAGTTGTCGGCGGTCGCCGGCAGCAGGTGCACGCAGGCGGCGTAGCGGCGCACCAGCGCCAATACGTCGCGCTCGAAGCTGTCTCTGTCGACGCCATAGCAGAGCTTGATGCGCGCGATCAGGTCCCCTTCGCCGGCCAGCAGATCCTCGACCGGCACGGCGGCGAAGCCCGGGTCGGAGGCGGGGTAGGAAGTGACAGGCGTTGGCGTGGCGGGCATGGCGGTACGGCGATGCCGAAGAGAATGGGCAATGGCCATTCTCGGGTCGGCTATCTTGCCTGTCCCGCCGAAACGAGGCCTATTCGGAAGGGGTATCGCCTTCGGCCCCGGGGCTCAGCATGTGAAAGAGCGCCAGCATGCCCGTCTGCCGCTCAGTCATGTCGAGGGCGTGGCGTGCCGGGTAAGACGCCTGGATGCGATGGTCCAGGTGAAAGCGTTCCAGCAGCTTGCAGAAGGGGCAAGCCTCACCGGGGTGTGCCACGGTGCCGACCGCAGCAATGAACTCGCAGCCGCACCGGGAGCAGGTCAGCACGGACAGCGCCGGTGCATTGGTCAGCCAGATGCCGTCGATATAGGAGACGAGGTTGAAGGCCCGATCAAGGCTGATGCGGTGAGGCGGGAGCGTGGCAGCCTGGTAGGCGCGGTAGGCGAAGACTAGGGCTTCGCCGGCCGGGAGTCCCTGGTTGCGCAACTGGCGGTATCTGGCGCCAATGAGGCAGGCGTCGCTACGCAGAATGAGGTTGGCGCCGTGGTACCACTCGGCCGAATCTGGAGCGCGTCCACGGGGGATGGATCGGGGATCGGGAAAGAAGAGAGACTGCACCTGCCGCGGCGGGATGCCGGTGATGAGGTGGATCGTCTTCAGCCGTGCGCCGAGCGCCGCCAATTGCTTCGCCAGCTGCATGGCGCGCAGGTGCCGGTCGCCGCGCGTCGGCATGGATAACGGTTCCTACCGCCGGCCTTCCAAGGGCTTGGGTGGATGAACGAGTGCCATGGGGCCTGCCAGTGGCCGGGGGGCCCTCAAGAGCGTCACCAGATCAGCGCGCGGCGGGAACAGGGTCGTGTCGCCGACGTGGATCACCAGGGACCACAGATCGTCGAGGCTCAAGTTCCGGAGATAGTTGGCTTGCTCCGTGGTGAGCCCGTACCGGCAGCAGGTCGAAGCCATGTCATACTGAAGACCGGCGCGTATAACGACGAGCACGTTCAAGTTGATCCATTCGGCATCGGTAAGCGTCACGTGGCTCATGGTCCTGGTCTCCGGTTAGCCCTCGTGCAATCGGTGCCTCCGGCGTCGACGTCGGAAGGCCTCGTGGACGATCGGCGCGATGGCTTGCAGTGCGGGCGGAATGGATCAGAATAGTTACCGTGAACACTGTATGGCAATAGCATTTGCAGGGTAGCGAGGGGTACCGGTCTTCTTGCCACACGCAAGGTCCGATCGAAGCCGTCGCTTGGGGAATCGCGCCGCCGTAGAGCGGACTCTGGCGAATACGCTTGGCGGAATGCCAAGGTCGGATGCAGTGTCATGACGACATCGTGGAATGGCTGAACGCCGCGCCGGGGCACATACCCCGGCCGGCTTTCAGCGATCTTCAGGATCAGGCCGCTTCCGACAACCCTTTCCACTCATGGGCCGGCAAGTCGATCAGCCGGCCACCCAATGCTTCGAACTCCGTCGCGCGGTCGTAGTCTTCGACCTCCTGGCTGTAATGCGTGACCGCATTGACCAGGCCGTAGCCGGACAACTGACCTTCGGCGATCAGATGGCGCAGCACACCGGCGCGCTCGTTGTCGTTCAGCGTGTAGCGCTGGGCCAGCACCTCGACCGTCTTCACCGGGTCGCCCACCAGCGGGATGGCGAGCGTCTTCTGCAGCTTCTGCGCCGTCTGGCGGAAGGTCGCCTCCGACACTGCCGCCTGCACCACGTCGCGCACCTTGAGGAAGAAGGCCTTGTCGTCAGCCCGCAAGGTGTCGTCCTGGTAGACCTGGATGCGTTCATCCTCGCCACCGAGCGCGCGCCCCACGTGGGTCTTGCGCAGCGAGCGGTCGGCAGCGATCAAGCCATTG
>JAGNNV010000022.1 GCA_017990495.1 Vicinamibacteria bacterium | reverse complement strand
TCGAACCCGGCGTCGCGCAGCCGGATCAGGGCCGGGATCACGCCTTCCACCAGACGGAACTTCTCGTACGAGTCGATCTGGAAATCGGCGGGCTCCTCGATGAGCACGCCGTCCCGGTCGATGAACAGGATGCGGCGGAGGCGAGCGAACACGGAGGGAGCATTCGTCATCGCTTGAGGGCCTCGATCATGGTCGCGTTTTCCTCGGGTGTGCCGATGGAGATACGCAGGGCATCGCCCAGCTGGGGCATGGCGCGGATATCGCGGACGACCACCCCGGCGGCGAGAAGACGGGCGAAGGCCGCGTCCGCGTCGGCGAAACGGACGAGGAGAAAATTGCCTTCGGAGGGGTACACCCGGAGCACGCCGGGACTCTTCGGGATGGCCTTCAGCAGGACGGCGCGTTCGCGGAGGGTGATGGCGATCCGGTCGCGGGCTTCGGCGATGCCCGCTTCCGACAACGCGGCGAGGGCGAGAGCGGCCGAGGGAGCGGGGACCGGATAGGGGGCTTGAAGACTGCGCAGCACACCGATCACGTCCGGATCGGCGATCACCGCCCCGATGCGCGCCCCGGCCATGGCGTAGGCCTTCGATAACGTCCGGAGGATCACGAGGTGGGGGAATTCGTCGAGCAGAGCGCGAGCGCTGCCGATCGAGGAGAACTCGACATAGGCCTCGTCGATGACCAGGACCGCCCGATTCTCAGCGATCCGAGCCAACCGGCGCAGGTCTTTGATGGGGAGGGCCTGGCCCGTGGGGTTCGCGGGCGAACACAGGAAGGCCGCGCGCACATCCCCGAGGGTGAGGACATCTTCTACCGCGGTGAGATCGAGGGAGAAGCGTGATCGATCCTCGTCATCCTCAAGGGGAATCTCCACGAGCGGCGCGTTCTGCACCCGTGCGCTCACCGCGTACATTCCGAAACAGGGAGGGGCGATCAGCACCCCGTCGATCCCCGCTCGGCAGAAGGCGCGCACCAGCAGGTCGATGCCTTCGTCGCTTCCCCGGGTGACCATGAGGCGTTCTGGGGATACGTCGTACAAAGCGGCCAGGCGGGCGCGCAGTGCGGCCGGTTGCGGCTCGGGATAACGATTGAGCCCCTGGCCCTGGTCCGCGACGGAGGTCCATGGGCTCTCGTTGGCGTTGAGCCAGACATGGCCGGTCGCTTTCTCCCGCCGGGCGGAGGCGTAGCCCGCGAAAGCGCGGAGGTCGGGGCGCACCAGATCGAGAACGCTCATGAGCGGGACTCCAGTCGCCGCACCACCGCCTGGGCATGAGCTTCCAGACCCTCGGCGCGGGCCAGGGTCACGGCGCAAGGACCAATGGCCACGAGGCCTTCGCGGGTGGCCGACTGCACGCTGATGGAGTTCTGAAAACTCGCCACACTCACCCCGCTGAAAGCGCGTGCCGCGCCGTTTGTGGGCAGGACGTGGTTGGTGCCGGAGCAGTAGTCGCCCAGGGACTCGGGCGTGTGATCGCCGAGGAACACCGACCCCGCGGCCCGGATCTTCGGAAGGTGATCCGCGGGTGAACGCAGGGCAAGGATCAGGTGCTCGGGGGCGTAGTCATTGCTGATGCTGATCGCGGTGTCGATGGTGTCCACCAGGATGAGCCGAGCATGGTCGAGGGATCGTTGCGCGATGTCGGCGCGCGGAAGGCGTTCGAGCTGGGCATCGATCTCCGCCCGCACCGCGGGGAGGAGATCCGGAGCATCGGTGAGAAGGAGCACCTGAGAGTCCGGGCCGTGTTCGGACTGGGCCAGCAGATCGGCGGCCACGAACTCGGGTCGGGCGCCCGCGTCGGCGATGACGAGCACCTCGGAAGGCCCGGCGGGCATGTCGATGGCTGGTCCGCCCGAGAGGGTGGAGACCTGTTCTTTGGCACGGGTGACGAAGGAGTTGCCGGGACCGAAAAGTTTGTCGCAGCGCGGAATCGATGTGGTCCCCTGGGCCATCGCGGCGATGGCCTGGGCGCCGCCAACCTTGAAGACACGAGTGATGCCGCAGAGTCGCGCGGCCACGAGCACGGTGGGATCGGCGCGGCCATCACGCCGTGGCGGGGTGCAGAGGATCACCTCGTCGCAATCCGCCAGACTCGCGGGCACGCCAAGCATCAAGGCCGTGGAAGGGAGGGGAGCGGACCCCGCCGGCACATAGAGGCCCACGCGGCGGATGCCGCGCAGGATCCGGCCGCACGAAACTCCCGGGGCGGTGTCGATTTGGAACTCCGCGGCCATGCCCGCGCGGTGCCAGAGGATCAGCCGCTCGCGGGCCTCCGTCATGGCGACGCGGATCTCCGTGGGGACCGAGCGTTCGGCTTCGTCGAACTCCGCCAGGCTGACCTCGAAGGTTTCCAGACGAACGCCATCGAACCGTTCGGTCAAGGCGCTCAGAGCCCGGTCGCCACGCAGGCGCACGTCATCGATGATCCGGCGCACTTTCTCATCGAGGTCTGCGCGGTCCAGGGTGCCTGGCCGTTCAAGGACCCGGGCGCGGCCTCCCGCGTCGAGGGTCTGCCACCGGATCGTCTCGAGACGCCTCGGCACGACAGCGCTCTCGTTCATCGCGCGGCCCGCGTTCTGCCGGGGGCGGGAAGAACGCGCTCGGCGGCCAGGCGATAACCGCCGGCCCCGAAAGCGAGGCAGCGGGCGATGCGGCCGATGGTGGTGACGCTCACCCCGGTCTGGTCATGGATCTGGCGGTACGGGGTCTCTTTGAGCAACAGCGGGACCACACGCCAGCGGTCGGCGATGGCCTCGAGCTCGGCCGGGGTGCAGAGGTCGTCGAGGAAGGCCCGCAGCTCGGCGGGGCTTCGCATCGCGAGCATGGCCTCGAGCAACGGCTTCAGGGCATCCGCCGGAGCGGTGCGCGCTCCGGCGGGTCGGCGCGGGAGAAGAGGTGCCCGGTGTTTCATCCGGCATAGTGTAATAGCGCACTATTACAAGATGCAAGCGAAAGAGGCGATGGGGGAACTTGTCGGGGGTCGGGCCGAGGCGGTTTCCCGCTATTCGTGGGGCGTGGCGAAAGATCGGGCGCGGGCGTGGAGGTGTTTCTCCAGCCCTCCGCAGACCACGTGGCACAATTCGAATACGGAGGGATCGGCCACGCGCACGAACACGGAGGTCTTTTCCTGGCGCCGCGCCACGAGGCCGCCCTCGATCAGAAGGCGCAGATGTTTGCTGACGTTGGGCTGGGAGGTGCCGATATCCTCGGCCAGCTGCGAGACCGAGGTTTCTCCGGCCTGAAGTCGATTCAGGATCTGCAGACGCAACGGTTCGGACAACAGGCGGAACCGGCCCGCGACGAGGGCCAGGCCGTCAGGGGTGAGGTTCTGAAGTCGGGACGAGTTCTTCATGTTCTTCGGTGACTATATGCGACATCGGTTATATTGCGAAACGTTATGACCTGCACTCTTCCCGACGCCAACCCCTCCGGCACGAGTTCCCTGCCCAAACCCACCTTCGAGTTCAAGGACTTCTACCTCGGGTGCCTGGCCCAGGCCTCGTATCTGCTTGGCTCAGAGGGGCAGGCCGCCATCGTGGATCCGCGCCGCGATGTCGACATCTATATCGAGGAGGCGAAGGCGCGGGGCCTCGCCATTCGTTACGTCATCGAGACCCATCTGCACGCCGACTTCGTGAGCGGCCACCGCGAACTGGCGGAGCGGACCGGGGCCACCGTCCTGATATCCCATCGCGCCACCGCCGCCTTCCCCCATCGCGGCGTCAAGGACGGCGAGGTCTTCGAGGTGGGCGCCCTACGCCTCAAGTTCCTCGAAACTCCGGGCCACACCCCCGAGAGCGTGTCGATCCTGGTCACGGACACGCGGGTCTCCGATCAGCCCCAGATGGTTCTCACCGGCGACACCCTGTTCATCGGCGACGTGGGCCGGCCCGATCTTCTGGGCAGCAAGGGCGTCACCGCCGAACACATGGCCGGACTCCTCTACGACTCCTTGCACGCAAAGCTCCTCCCTCTGGCCGACGATGTGCTCGTCTACCCGGCGCATGGCGCGGGATCGCTTTGCGGAAAGAACCTCTCCAAAGACTCCTTCTCGACCATGGGGCGGCAGAAAGTCAGCAACGTGGCGCTGCAACCCATGACCCGCGACGAGTTCGTCGCTTTTCTCACCAAGGACGCTCCCGAGATCCCCAGGTACTTCCCGATGGACGTGGAGATCAACCGACAGGGCGCGCCCACCCTCGAGCCCGGGATGGTTCCGAAGGCGCTGACGGCCGTCGAGGTGAGGAAGCTTCGCGATGGCGGCGCGGTGGTTCTCGACGTTCGTTCGTCCGAGGACTACGCGCAAGGCTCCGTTCCGCAGTCCCTCAACATCGGTCTCGGCGGCCAGTTCGCTTCGTGGGCCGGCACGCTCGTCGATGCTCAGCGGGATCTCATTGTCGTAGCCGCGGATGAAGCCGCGGCCGGCGAGGCCCGCGTCCGGCTTGCCCGCGTGGGTCTCGAGAAGGTCGCGGGGTGGCTCGCAGGTGGAGTCGAGGCCTGGCGGGCCCAGGGTTATCCCGTCGACACCACCGCCCAGGTCACGGTGCGCGAACTGCAGGATCAATTGAGCGCCCCTGCGGCGAAGGTCGAGTCCATCCAGGTCGTCGATGTGCGTCGCCTCGGCGAGTGGACGGGCGGCCATATCGCGGGGGCGATCCATGCCCCGCTGCACCGACTCGAGGACCACGCCGCGTACCTCGACCCCACGCGAAAGACCTACGTGGTGTGCGGCGGAGGTTATCGTTCGCCCATGGCCGTCGAAATCCTCCGTGAACTTGGCATCCGCGACATCGTCGATGTGAAGGGAGGGATGGCCGAATGGAAGGCCCAGAACCTGCCCACCACCCCGGCCGAGCCCGCGGCGGTCTGACCCTCATGTCCGGCGATCTGCGACGCGCGTTCCTCGCCGCTCTTCTTCTTCTCGGCGCCCTCCCCCCTGCTTCCGCTCAGAGCGCGGACAAAGTTTCGGCGGTTGCGGCCATCGTCGAGAGCTACGTCGAGCGCTACTTCGACATGTACCCAACCCGCGCGACGGAAGCAGGTCGCCACGACCGGGACGCCGCGATCGAGGACTTCTCCGCCGAGCGCGTGAGCGCGTGGCTTGAGTTCAACCGGGCAATCCGAGCGAGCCTGGCCAAGCCGCTCTCCATCGCCTCGCCCGATGATCGCCTCGACGCCCTGGTGCTGAAGGGTCAGATCGATCGAGAGCTTCTCGATCACGATCTCCTGCGACGCCGCGATCGCGACCCGCTGTTCTGGACGGCGCCGCTCTCGAACGCCACGGTCTTCCTGCTCGTCCGCGATGATCTGAACCGCGAGGCCGCGTTGCGCGCCGCCCGGGGCCGTGCGAGTCTGATCCCGCCTCTGGCCCGCGCCGCGCGCGAAGTCTTCGAGGTCGCGGACCCCGCCACCATCGCGCCCGAACACGCGCGGCTCGCCGCTTCTCAGACTGAGTCGCTCGCGCGGTTTTACGCCTCGGGCTTCGCTCAGGCCTTTCCACCCGGCCAGCGTGAGGAGGTTCAGCGGGAGGCCGAGTTCGCATCGCTCGCGCTTCGTGATCTCTCGATGGCCCTGGCCGACCTGGCCTCCAAGGCCACCGGCCGCGCGCAGTTGGGCGCACGCTATGCCGAGGTTTTCCGTGCCGGCACCGGCTTGTCCGAGCCCCCGGCCAAAGTCCTGGCCCGCGCGGAGAAGGCGCTTCTAGCGAAGAAGCGTGAGGTGGCGCGCTACGCCAGAACAGTGTTCGCCGCGGTCACGGGCGAGAGCGGCCCGCCGCCCGCCGCGGACGCGGAAGTGATCCGGCGCGTGTTTCACGCGGTGAGCGAGGATCGCGATCCCGACGTCGAGACCTATGCCGCGGGATGGAAGCGCAACACGGTGGACGTCGAGCGCTTCGTGCGGGGCAAACGTCTGATGACTCTCAAGGATCCTCTGACCCTGAAGATCGAGATCTCGCCGTCGTACTTCACCGGGCAGAGCGTAGGGGGAGTGTTTCCCGCGGGGCCCTGGTCGCCCGAGGCCAGCACCATCCTGTTTCTCCCCGTGCCCCGCACCGGCGCGTCAGCCCAGGAAGCCGCCAATTTCTATCGCGACTTCAATCGTGGATTCAACCGGATGATCGTGGCCCACGAACTGATCCCCGGCCACTACACCCAGCTCAAGTACGCGGCCCACCACCGAAGCAAGGTACGCGCCCTCTTCGCCGATCCCGTGTATGTGGAGGGGTGGGGGACCTTTTGTGAGCGCCTGATCCTCGATCTCGGTTTCGGGAATCCCCGCGCGCGACTCGCTCATCTCAAGAAGCAGCTCGAGAATATCGCCCGGACCATCGTCGACATCCGTGTCCATACCACGGGCATGACCGAGGCCGAGGTGCGTGCCTTCGTCACCGAGCAGGCTTTTCAGGGCGAGCAGCTGGCCCGGAACATGTGGATGAGGACGCTCACCACCTCGCCGCAGATCACCACCTACTTCCTGGGCTACGACCAGGTGAAGGGTCTTTATGACGACGTGCGGGTCGCGCGCGGCTCGCGGTTCGTGCTGCGCCGATTCATGGACGGCATGATGGAACTCGGGCCCGTTCCCGTGTCCGAATATCGCCGCCGACTGCTTCCCTCGCGGAGATAGGCCGGCCCGACCGAAGCTACTCGCCCTCGCGCGTGGCCTCGATCACCTCGAGCGCGTGACGGTCGCCTGGATGTCGGGTGAGGGCCAGGGTGGCCATGGCGAAGGCCTCTCGCTCCCGACGCAGCCGCATGAAGACGTGGGCGAGGGCGGCCGCCGCGCGTCCCTTGGGATCGAGAGTCACCGCCGCGGCGAGGGGAACGATGGCCCGCTCGAGCTGGTTGAGCCGAACCCAGAGATCCCCGAGCAGAGTCAGTGCGGTCGGTTGCGGGTCGAGCTCCACCGCGCGCTGGAGGGTTTCCGCCGCGCTGTGGAGATCGCCCTTGTCCACCAGCAGCTGCGCCTCGTGAACCAGGCGCGAGGAAGCCGGCCGTGACAGCTCGTTGGTCTGAAACAGCTCTTCGGTCTTGATCTTGGCCATGGCTCCTTGCCGGAGTCTAGACCGCTTTTGCCTCCGCGGACTGACTCTGGTTCAGCTCGCTCATCAGGGCCTCGAACATGGGAAAGGTCAGGGCCTGGGGTCCATCCGAAAGCGCCGATCCCGGATCGGGATGGATCTCCACCATGACGCCGTGGGCCCCGCTCGCCAGGGCGGCGTGGGCCATGGGCGGAATGAAACGCCGCACTCCCACGGCGTGGGATGGATCGACAATGATCGGCAGGTGCGACCGTTCACGCACCACCGGAACCGCGCTCAGGTCCAGGGTGTTGCGCGTGGCGGTCTCGAAGGTACGGATGCCGCGTTCACAGAGCAGCACCATCTGATTGCCGTGGGCCAGGATGTACTCGGCCGCGCTCAGCCATTCGTCGATCGACGACATCATCCCCCGTTTCAGCATGACCGGGCGATGAACCTGGCCCACCTCGCGCAGGAGCGAGAAGTTCTGCATGTTCCTCGCCCCGATCTGGATCATGTCGGCCCGCTCCGCCACCGCCTCGATGTCGCGGGGATGCATCACCTCGGTGACGATGGGCAGCCCGACCTCCGCACCCGCCTCGGCCAGCCACTCGAGAGCTTCGTAACCATGGCCCTGGAAGGAATAGGGCGAAGTCCGGGGCTTGAAGCAACCCCCGCGCAACATCGCGCCGCCCATCTCCTTGACCAGCCGCGCGCAGGCGCGCACCTGCGCCAACGATTCAACCGCGCAGGGCCCGGCGATCACCACCGCACGGTTCGTTCCTCCAAGCGCCCGATCCGGACCCAAGGTGATGACGGTATCCGTGGGTCGATGGGCGCGCGAGGCGAGGGCCGGTGCTTCGGCTCCCGTCTTCGCGCCGGAGGGCGCCGGAGCCACAGGCTCCGGTCCGCTCGTGATCGTGATCCGCGGCCGCGGCTGCGCCGGTCGATTCCCGGCCGAGGTTCGCGAAGCGTACGAGCCCAGGACCTTGACGAAACTGGCGCGGGACTGCAGCTCGCGCACCGCTCCCGACACTTCGGCCTCGGCGAGGTTGCCCTCGAAGTCGAGATGGAAGAGGTATTCGAAGGGCGCCCCTGGTCGCGGCCGGGACTCGAGCTTGGTGAGATTCAGATGGTGCTCGGCCAGAACGGTGAGACAACGAAGCAGGGCTCCTTCTTCGTGACGGGTGGCGAAGATCAACGACGTCTTCGCCGGCACTCGCGGGTCGCAGGGTTCGGGTCGCTTGGCCACCACGGCCATGCGGGTGAAGTTCTCGCGGTTGTCCGCGATGCCGCGGCGCAGGATGACGAGGCCGTGGATTCGAGCCGCCTCTTCGCTTGCCACCGCGGCCTGTGTGGCATCACCCTCTTCGCGAATCCGCCGCGCCGACATGGCGGTGTCGGTGAACGGTTCGACCCGGCAGTGGGGAAGGGTGGCGAGGAACCGTCCGCACTGGGCAAGGGCCACGGGGTGGGACAGAATGAGACGAAGCTGCGAGAGCGGCGTGGGTTCGAGGGCCACCAGACAGTGATCGACCTCCTGGATTTCCTCGCCCACGATGGACAGGTTCATACGGGCCAGAAGGTCGTAGTTCGGAGTGATCGTTCCCGAGGTGGAGTTTTCGAGGGGAAGGATGGCCCGGTCGATCTCCTCCGCTTCGACCGCTTCGAGAAGGGCTTCGAAGCCCTGGTATCCGCGATAGACCACGCCGCCCGTCCACGCGCCGAAGTGTCGCTGGCCGGCGAGGTGCGAGTAGGCGCCTTCGCTGCCCTGGTAGCCCACGCTCAGAACCGCGGGGCGTTCGTCCGACCCGGGCGCGAGCAGGCTCTCCTGCGTCCGCAGCGAGTGGCCGAGGATCTCGCGGAAGACGCGCGTCACATGGAACGGATCGAGGCCGCTCTCACGCCCCAGTTCGCCGACCCGGGTCAGCACGTCTTCCTCCCGGCTGACATCGCGCAGAGCGGATGATCCCGCGGCCTTCACCTGAGCCACTTCGGCCACCAGGCGCTGGCGCGCGGCCAGGGCGTCGACCAGGGCACGGTCGGCGGCGCTCAGTCGTTCGCGAATTGAAGTCAGATCCATGATTCAAGAGTCTCCAGAAAAGCAAAAGGCCCGCTCCTTGAGGTTGGTCAAGGAAGCGGGCCAGTGCGGCTCAGCGTTTGAGTGAAGTGCTAGACGACGCCTCCACCCGCTCCATGGGAGCTGGTAAAGACGAACCGACCGCGCGACTTCGCTACGTTCATTGGCCGCGGATTGTCGTCGCCCGACCGTGCCGGTGTCAAGCCGGCGCCGCCGCAATTTTCACTTCGCGGGCGAAAGATGTTCGAGGACCAGACCCACCGCGGCCCTGCGCTTGAATCCCTTCCACGCCCCCTCTCGTCCCTGCGGGGCGAGATCGAGATAGGCCTCGAGTTGAGTTTCGCCTTTGAGTCGCGTTCCGAAGAACGCGGTGGCGAAGTGGTTCAGGATGTTGTTCATGCGCGTGGTATCCCACACCGCATCGGCGTAGTGGCTGAAACCCGCGGGGCGTCCCTCAACCGAGGCGAAAGTCTCGACCGGCGCGGGGATCGGAGCGGCCGCATTGTGGCCCGCGTTCAGGAAAGTCAGGAGATACCGGTCGGCGTTCACGGCGCCTTCGTACAGGGCGCGGGTTCCCTTCTCGTAGCCGGAAACATCGTCGGCGCTTCCGCCCACGAAGAGGACGGGCGTGCGGATGGACTTCAAACCCTCGACGTCCCAGGCGCCCTCGGTCATGCCCCAGGGGGCGATGGCGATCGCGGCCTTGATCCGCGGATCGAGGCTTTTAGCGAATTCCGGGTGGGCGGCCGTGCGTTCGGCGAGGAGACGGTTTGGGGGAGCGAAAGGCCGGCTCTCCACACCGGGTCGGAAACCGCCGCCGATCACGTTGACCACACCGTACCCGCCCATCGAGTAACCCACGACGCCGGCGCGGGAGGCGTCGACGAGGCCTTCGAGAAACTCCCCCGAGCCCTTTCGGCCCACGCGATCCAGATCGTTCAGCACGAAGAGCTGATCGAGCGGCCGGTTGTAGAGCGTGCTTCCGAAGGCCTTCTGATCGTCATAGGTGCTGTCCTTGTGCGAGATGGACGCCACGACGTAGCCCTTGCCGGCAAGGTTCTCGCAGAGGTGGCTCATCAGATAGCGGTCTCCTGGATATCCGTGAGACACGATGATCAGCGGATACCCGCCTTCGTTCGCGAGCGGCGCGGCGTTGCGCACCGCCCGGCCACGCAGCGTGACGACCACCGCCGGATCGCGGGTGATGACACCCTGATACTCCCCGCCTGGTTTCTGACCGGGGGCGAGGGATGCGGGGTACCAGACCTCCACGGTCAGCGGTCGATCGTAGCGCGCGGTGGGCTCGCCCTCCCGGGTGTTCAGGATATCCGCCCGGCCTCGGTCGATCAGCTGCAGGGTGCGCACGCCGATGGGATGCGGCCCATGCTCCGCCAGCTCGGGTGCGGCCGGGGTCACGATGTCGATCCGGTTGGTGTGTGCGTCGGCGGCAGCGGTGGCCGTTGCGGCGACGGTCGCGCCAAAGGAGGCGACAAGGATGGCAGCGACGCCACGCATCCGATAGATCAGTCGACAGACCATGGAAGCCTCCACAAAGTGGGGCGGAGGATAGTGCATGCCGCGGGAGCCGCCCCGGGGACTCATAATGGAGGGGCACCGCCGCATGACGACCACCTCGACCCGCCCGCCGATGACCGTCAAGGACGTTCGCCTCCTCATCGACAAGTCCGTGAACGCGTGGGTCGACGACTACGCCCCCAGCATGGGCGCGGCCCTCGCCTTCTACACCCTGTTCTCGATCGCGCCCCTGTTCATCTTCATCATCGCCCTGGCCGGCTTCATCTTCGGCGCGGACGCCGCGCAGGGCGAGATCGTGGCCCAGTTGCGGGGTCGGATCGGCGCGGATGCCGCGGCGGTGGTGCAGAGCCTCATCAAGAGCGTGAGCCGACCCACCGAAGGCGTTATCGCGACCATCGTCTCCATCCTCACCCTTTTCCTCGGCGCCACCAGCGTCTTCAGTGAAGTGCAGAGCGCGCTGAATCGCATCTGGCGCATGCCCGATCCGGCGAGCGGCGGCATTCTCTCGAATCTCGTGCGTACGCGGCTGCTCTCCTTCGCCATGGTTCTCGGTCTGGGCGTTCTGCTTGTGCTCTCCCTGGCTTTCAGCACCTTCCTCTCTGTGATGGGACGATGGTCGAACGGCTGGATCTCCGGCTGGCAGACCCTGCTTCAGCTGGCGAACTTCGTGGTGTCGTTCACCATCAACGCCGTGATCTTCGCCATGATCTACAAGGTGATGCCGCGCGCCCGCATCGCCTGGCGCGATGTGGCGGTGGGAGCCATGGTCACGGCCCTTCTCTTCGAGACGAGCAAGCTGCTCATCGGTATGTATCTCGGCAGGTCCACTGTGACTTCAGGTTTCGGCGCCGCGGGATCGCTCGTGTTGTTCCTGTTGTGGGTCTACCTCTCGGCCCAGATCTTTCTGCTCGGCGCGGAATTCACCTGGGTCTACTCACATCAGCATGGATCGCGCGCCGAGCGTTTCGCCACCAAAGTGGTGCCTCTGGTTCCGAGCCGTTCGGGCGACAGCACGCCCGAGGCCAAGCAGGCGGTGATCCTCGCGCGTCGGACGTCGTATCCCCTCACCGAGAGATACGCGGCGGCCGCCGGTCGATTCATTCGCAAGAAGCCCCTGTTGAGTCTCGGTGTGATCGCGGCCATCGGCGGGTTGACCACGTTTCTGATCCGCAGATCGGGCGATGCGACCAAGGGGCCGCACCCATCGCGTCGCCCCTCCCCGGACGACGATTTATAGATTCCTGCTTCAATTGATGCATCACACTGTGGGCAGTCCGCCACAAAATAGTGTGGTGACGGCCTGCGCGCGAGGGGTTTGTCCCTGTCATCAGCGTGATGTAACCCGTTCAAATCAGGTGACAAAACCTGTGGGTCCCTCGAGTCAGCGCTGATTTTGCGGCTCTCGAACGCCACTCTGGCTCGCTCTTTGCACCTATTGCGCGGTGAATGCAGTTTTCACGATGTCACAATCCGTTCATCGCGTCGCTAGGGATTCTTGTCGCCTTGTCAATCGACGCCGAAATTTCTAAAGACCTCGCACCCTTCACCACAGCCACAGCGGCGCGACAGGCCACCTGGATGGACGGTCGTCACACGGTCGAACCGGCCAGCGTGCGTCGCACCCACGCGAGCGTCTCCGCCGCGCAGTTCGATCAGCACATCGAGTCCGCCGCCACCGAGTACGGAGTCAGTCACGATCTGATTCGCGCGGTCATCCAGGCCGAGTCGGCGTTCAATCCTCTGGCGCTCTCGGCCCGCGGCGCCTGCGGGCTGATGCAGTTGATGCCGGGCACGGCGCGTCGCTTCGGGGTGACTGATTGCTTCGACGCGCGCGAGAACATCCACGGCGGAACGCGTTACCTGAAGCTCCTGCTGGCCCGTTTCGACGGCAGCATTCCTCTGTCCGTGGCCGCCTACAACGCGGGCGAGGGCGCGGTGGCCCGCCATGGCGGCATTCCGCCGTACCGCCAGACCCGGGCCTATGTTCGCAAGGTGGAGGAGTTGCTCGCCGAGTAGCCGTCGCCGGTAGCGAAGTCCACATCCGTTAAGGTGGGCGGCATGACCTGGTCGCGTCGTCGCCTTTGGAGTGTGGAGCAACTGATGACCGCCGGTGCGGTTTCGGGCTTTCTCCTGCTTCTGACCTTCGTGATCGGCCTGCGTCACCTCCAGGGCGCGGCGAGCGAGGCGTCGTTGTCGTCGCCTTCCGTGGATTCGGGGTCGGTGCTTGACGCGAGCGTCTCGCCCGCGCGCGCGCCCGTCACGAAGGCAGAGAGTCCCGCGAAGAACCTCGATCCGCACCCGTCGGAACTCCTGTTCCCCGTGCCCGCGGTGTCTCCCGCCACCATGGCCGATAGTTTTCTCGACCGTCGCGGCGCCCGTGTGCATCACGCCGTCGATATTCTGGCCCCCCGTCATGCCGATGTAGTGGCGGTGGCGGATGGCACCGTGGCCCGCATCATGACGAGCACGGCGGGAGGCCTTTCCGTCTATCAGCGCAGTTCGGACCAGAAGTTCATCTACTTCTACGCTCACCTGCAGGCTTACGCGCCGGGTCTCGCAGAAGGCGCCTCCGTCCGGCGTGGTCAGGTGCTCGGGTTCGTGGGCACCACCGGCAACGCGCCCCCGAACACGCCCCATCTGCACTTTGCCATCGCGCGAGTCGAGACCAAGGATCGCTGGTGGGGCGGAGCGCCCATAGACCCCTACCCGATCTGGCGGCGTCGCTGACTAGACGTTCCTGATCTCGAAGTCGGCAATGATGGGGAGGTGGTCGCTCGCCAGGCGCGAGAGCTTCTGTCGGCAGCGGTAGGCGGAGTGCAGAGTCAGCGGCCCGCGATAGTAGATGCGATCGAGCGGACCACGCGGGAAGAAGGAGGGGTAGGTGAGGAGGTGCCGGCCGGTTGCGAGCTCGGTAGCCGACTTGAAGCTCATGCCCCTGGTTAGGAAGGGCACGAGCAGCGAACGCCAGTCGTTGAAGTCGCCTCCCACCAGGCAGGCCGCGGAAGGAGCGAGTCCCGTCATCTCCGTGGACCGGGCCAGCAGCTCCACCTGGCGCGCGCGCTGGCCGGCGGAGAGGCCCAGGTGGAGGTTGAACACGTCGAGTCGCCGGTCGGGACGCCCATCGAGAGAGATCGCGGTGTGCTGGCAGCCCCGCCGCTTCCAGGCCGCGATGGTGAGATCGATGTTGCGTTCGCTCACGATCGGGAACCGGCTCAGCGTGGCGTTGCCGTACCGGCCCCGCCTCAGGGTCACGTTGTGGCCCACCGCGAAGTAGGCGAACCCGAGATCGTTCGCCAGTTCCTTGGCGAGGTCGAGCTCGCGCGAGCGTGGCGCGCCTTCGTCCACCTCCTGGAGCAGGACGATGTCCGCGTCGTAGTGGCCGATGATCTGCGCGATGCGCTCCGGACGGAATCGCCGGTCGACCCCGATGGCGCGATGGATGTTGTACGAGAGGACGCGGAACTTCATGACGTGGGCGAACCGGCTTCCTCGTCCGCGGGTGTTGCCGGACGCTCTTTGGGTCGCCGCAGGGAACGCGCGATGAGGGCGAGGGCGAACCACATGAAGATCAGGGCCAGGGGCCAGGCGAGGACTCGGGGCCAGACAAGGCCGACGATGGCGAGAACGGCGAGGCTGGCTCCACCCTGGCCCATCAGCATGCGCTCGGTCGGGCGATGGACCCTGCGGGCCGCGAGCACCGAACCGATGGCATTGCCGATGCGCAACGCCCCGGCCGCGGCCCGGGTGGCGCTTCCCCCCGCCCGAGGAGGACGGGCTTTGTGGACTTCACCGGCCGGCCGCACCCGGTGCCGTGTCTTGAGCACGATTTCCGTGGAGTTGGTCAGGTCGAGGGCGAACATCTCTTCCATCGCCTCGCCGAAGCCCTTGTCCTCGACCACGATGTCGAGTTCCCGGTTTCCCACCCAACTCGAGAGGTTCAGGTTGGTGGAGCCGACGCGGGCCCAACGTGCGTCCGCCACCGCGGTTTTCGCGTGAAGCATGGGGCCGTTCCACTCGAAAACCCTGACCCCGGATTCGAGCAGCGCGCGATAGCCGGTGCGGGAAATGGTCTGCATCAAAGGGATGTCGCTACCTGGTCCCGGAACCAGCAGCCGCACGTCGACGCCGTCTTCCGCGGCCGCGCGCAGAGCCTGCACGTAGATGGAGACGCCGGCGAAGTAGGCGTCGGTGAGCCACAGGGTGCGTCGGGCGAGCGAGGCCACGAGGGGATCGAGCCGATAGAGGCTGGCGCTTCCCGGGGTGGAGGCCACCACCCGCAGATCAACCGAGCCCTCTCGAGGGATGGCTTCAGGACCGACGATTTCATCCACGGGCAGGGGTGGGCCCACCGCGGCCCAACTGCTCGCGAAGGCGAGGGACACTTCCGCCACCGCGGGCCCCCGGATCGCCACGCCGGTGTCGCGCCATGGGCCGCGGCCCTTCTCGGGCGAGCCCTCCCACATCTTGCCCACGCACAAGCCGGTGACGAAGGCCGTGGTGCCGTCGACCACCAGACACTTGCGATGATCGCGCACCACCCAACCGAGGGGCTGGTCGAGGCGGGGCGGATTGAAGGACCGCACATCCACCCCTTCCGCGCGCAACCTCCGCCAGAAAGAACGTGAAGCGCGCCCGATGCAGCCGATCCAGTCATAGATCACGCGCACCCGCACGCCTTCGCGCGCTTTCGCGATGAAGGCGTCGGCGAAGCGCACGCCCACCTCATCTCCGTGGATGATGTAGTTCTCGAAGTGGACGTGACGCCGCGCTCCCGCGATCGCCTCGAGCCAGGCCGGATAGTTCTCCCGCGCGTCTTGAAGGATGCGCGCGCTGTTCCCGGGGATGAGCTGCGCGCCCGCGGTGCGAGAGAAGACCTGATCGGTCAGATTCCGGGAGGGGTCAGGCACGGTCACGGTTTCGGCCACGTGAGGCCTACTCCGGTCGGCCGAGAAGGTAGCCCTGGGCGGAATCACACCCCTCGGCGCGGAGGAAGTCGAGTTGCGCTTCGGTCTCGACGCCTTCGGCGATGACCTCGAGACCCAGCTGATGAGCCATGGCGATGATCGCGGTGACGATCCCCCGGGCTCTGTTCTCTCCGGGAAGGTCGGCCACGAAGGACCGGTCGATCTTGACCGCGTGCAGGGGAAGGCGGCGCAGGTTGCTCAGCGACGAGTGTCCGGTGCCGAAGTCGTCCATGAGCAGACGGATGCCGCGCTGGCGGAGCGCTTCGAGAATCAGGTCGGCGCGCTCGAGGTCCTGCATGGCCACGGTTTCTGTGATCTCGAACTCCAGTCTCGAGGCTTCGAGGCCGGACTCGCGCAGGGAGCGGTCCACCACCTCGAGCAGCGAGGGGTCGTGGAACTGGCGGCCGGAGAGATTGATGGAGACGCGTTCGTTTCGAGGACGCGCCACCGTGGCCGCACAGGCGAGGCCGATCACGTAGTGCCCGATTTCCGAGATGAGGTTCGTGGCTTCGGCGATGCCGATGAACTCCGAGGGTTGAACGGTGCCGCGATCGGGGTCGCGCCAGCGGAGGAGGGCCTCGCGGGTTTCCACCTGCATGGTGCCGAGGCGCACGATGGGTTGATAGGCGAGAAACAGTTCCGAGGCGCCCAGGGCGCGCCGCAACCGCGCCTCGAGGTTCATGTGTTCGAGCAGCCGCGCGCTCATGGCCGCGGTGTAGAACTGGGTGCGATCGCGCCCCAGTTCCTTGGCCCGGTACATGGCGAGGTCGGCGTTGCGCAGCAACTGCTCCGGGGTCTCGCCGTCCTGGGGGAAAAGGCCCACGCCGATGCTGGCCGATACCGTCAGCTCCCGACCGGCCACCTCGACGGGAACCTTGATGGTCGAGTGGATCTTCTGAGCCAGGCGCAGCAGGTCGTTCGGATCCTTGATGCCCGTGACCAGCACGGTGAACTCGTCGCCTCCGAGGCGCGCCACCGTGTCTTCGGTGCGCAGGGTGGATCGCAGGCGGAGGGCCAGGGTGCGCAGGAGGGTGTCGCCCGCAGTGTGTCCAAGGGAGTCGTTGATCGACTTGAAGTGATCGATGTCCACGAACAGAACGGCCAGGGTCTCTTCGGTGCGATGAGAGCGAGTGAGGGCGGTGTCGAGGCGGTCGACGAAGAGGTGCCGGTTGGGCAGGCCGGTGAGAGCGTCGTGATACGCGAGATGTTCGATCTGATTCTCGGCCTTGCGGCGTTCGGAGATATCGAGTCCCGCGGCGTACACCAGCCCGCCTTGAGGATCGGGCACGGCGTTCCACAGCGTCCATCGAGTGGAGCCGTCACGGTGCCGGAGGCGCAGTTCGATGTCGGTGGCCCCGCCCCGCAGGCGCGGGAGCACCTCACGCTCCGCCGCCGCCTCGTCGAGGTCGAGGTGTTCCCAGACCTTGGTTCCCGTGAATTCTTCGGGGGCCCGGCCCAGCATGCGCCTGGAGGCGGGCGAGACCCAGCGGATGGCCCCGTGCGCGTCGAGGACCACGTGAAGGGTCTGCGACACCTCGAAGAAGCGATCGCGCTCCGCAGTGAGTTTCTGGCGCTCGGCCAGACCCTGCTCCAGTTCAAGGGTGCGCGCGCGCACCTCCCGGCGGAGCAGCGCCGACCAGCCGAGGCCCCCCGCGGCCAGCAGGACCAGAGCGAAAACGGCGTACGCGTACTTTCGCAGCTGCTCGGCGAAGGGCACGGGCGGGGGAGGGATGGTGAGGGTGCTCTCCACGATTCCGCTCATCTGGGGCGAGGCGCGGATGCGTTCGAGCGCCTCCACGAAGCGGGCGAGTTCGGTGTTGCGCCCCTTGCGGGCTACGAGGTAGTACGAGGTCGAAGCCACGTCCACCTCCACGAAATCGCCCTTGCCGAACTGGGCCGCGATATGGCGCAGGGTCAGGCCATTGCCGGCCACCATGGTGGCTTCGCCGGCCAGGAGCTTCTGCACCGCCTCGAACTGGTCGGCGCACAGTCGGAACTTCGGCTGCTTGTTGGCGGGCAGGTCGAGCAGGGTTTCGTGGAGCAGTCCTCGTTCGAGCAGGGCCACGCGTTCGCCCGAGAGATCGTCGAGGCCGTTTGGATACGAGGCGCGCCCGGGCGGGAACAGCAAGGAGAGGTGCATGTTCCAGATGGGCGAAAGCAGGTCGTAGCGCTCGGCGCGTTCGCCGGAGTAGGCCACGGCGGCGAGGTCGGCCCGGCCGTCGTTCAGCTTGGCCACCGCTTCGGGCCACGCGCCGAGCTGGAACTCGATGTCGAAGCCCGCCTCCTCCGCGGCCAGGGTGACCACCTCGATGTTGAAGCCCCTGGCCCGGCCCTTGGCGTCCTTGTATTCGAAGGGAGGGAAGTACGCGTCGCCCGCGTAGACCAGGCGACGGCGCTCGGCTCCCGTTCCGTCCTTCCTCGGTGCTTCGGGTTGCGCGCTGGTCTGTGATCCCATGAGAAGCGCCAGGGCTACCAATACGGCCGGCCGAGACGCGCGGAAGCCCCGGTTTCGCGGACGTCGCGAACCGCTATCGTCTCTCGATGGAGGGGGACTCATGAGCACAGTGTGACGGGTCAGACTCTACTCGCCGCGTTGGTCACTTGCGTGCCTGGCTCCCCGCCGGACGATTCCGGGGTGTCAGCGTGTACGCGTGAAGGCGAAGCGCACGCGGATGGGTCGGGGCAACGTCGCCACGTCGGCGCACATCATTGTGTCGGCTCCCACCGGCCGGACCGTGATCAGAAGGGCCACGTCGGCCGATGGCCTCGTCAATGGCGTGGCCCCGACGGGAAGGACGGAGCACACCTCGTGAACCGCGGCCCGACCCTCGATGGTCACCTCGATCGACGAGGCCCCGGCGATCTGAGAGATAGCGAGGTCGGCGCCGGCGGCGCGTTGCGGAACCTCGAAGCGTTCGAGCGTGTCCCCGACCCTGATGGCCAGGCGATAGCCGTCTTTGGAACTCGTGAGGCCGAGCAGGCCGCGCAGGATCGCGCCGTGAAGAGCGGCTGCCGAGGCGGCGTAGGCGGGGCTGCCCTTGGGCGAACCATCCTGGGCGTACCACTCGTGAATGCCCGGTCCGGCCGCGAGAGTGCGCGAAAGGATCTGATCGAGGTGAGCACGGGCCGATCGCGCATGGCCGCGCGTGAACTCGGCCTCCACCAGAGCCGCGCCATACCAGTCCCACTGCCCCCCGTTCTGATACTGGAAGGGCTCGCGCATCGCGGGATGCTGGAAGACCGAAGCGGGGTAAGGCGGAATCAGTGTGGTCGAGATGGTGGAGAAACGGTGCGCCTTCCGCAGTCGCTCCGCGGTCTCGAAGATCGCCGCGGCCTGGTCATCGTCGGCCACGCCGTGGAGCGCGGCCAGGGCATTGCCGCCGAGGGCGAACCGTTCGTCCTCTTGAGCCGCGAATGCCTCGGGCGTGGGATCGAGGGCCAGGCGGATGCGGAAGTAGCCGCGGTTCTTCATCCAGAAGGCGCTGCGGACGGCGTCGCGGAGTTTGGTGGCGCGCGCGGCCAGGCGGGCCGATGTCGCCTTCGGTCCCTCGAGCATGGAAAGGCAGTTGAGGGCCGCGTACGTCATCACGTTCGAGTACAGCGAGAGCGTGCGTGGCGTCTGCGCATCGAGATAGATCGCGCGCTGATCGGGGTAGAGCGGACTCACGTCACCCCAATCGGCGGTCAGACCGCTCCACACGAGGCCGGTTTTCGGATCCGTGCGATCGCGCAGCAGGGCGTCCATCGCCTTGACCAGGCGAGCGAGGCGGGAAAGATGCGCGGGGTCTTTGGCCTCGGCTCCAGCCGGAACCTCGCGGGCGCGGCAGTAGGCAAGCGCGGCGCTCGGCTCCTGATCCGATTCATTCGTGTTGGTGTCGACGGCCAAGGGGCCCACGGCGCTCACCTGCGGCGCCCACTCGCGGAACGTCTCGGGTGATGAGGCCGCCACCCAGTCGCGCAGCCTTCCGTTCTTCGCGGCTACCGCCAGATGCAGGTCGAGCCATGAGGTGAGGACGGGAGCATCGTAGTAGGAAGCGGCGGTGGGCACGATCCAGGCGCTGTCGCGCAGCCAGATCTGCGGATACGCCTCGCCCGCGCCGAAGCCGCTCACCACGCCGTCGGGCACCGCCAACGTCTTGTGGTTCTTCGCAAGGGTGGCGGGCACGCGCGCGAAGACCTGACGCACGCGCTTCACGAAAGCGCTCTCGGCGTTTTGCGGAAGCCCTGGCGCTTCGACCTGGGCGCAGGCCGGGAGCATGGCGATGAGGGCGGTGGCGAGGGCGCGACCCATGGAGCTTTGACTCTACTGCGTCGGTGTTCTTGCCGGCGGTCCGGGGCGCTCGCATATGATCCCTGGCGGCCCCCTGCGTTGTGCGTTTTTGGGGTCGGTGGACCGAGGAACCAATGTCGCTACCCCGGGGTCCAACTGTCGTCTTGTGGTGTGCATGCCTCCGCGTTGAGGAAGCCTGAAGCAAGCGCAGGACCCCACCCTTTGCGCTCAGGTTCCGTGAGCGCCACCGGCTTCAGACGGCAACGCGGAGGGCTTTTCTATTGTGTTTCGCGCTTGCGCTTCGTGGGCTTGGGAGCGGAGCCCACGCCCATCTCCCCGTTCCAGCGTTTGGCCTCGGGAAGTTCGATGCCGAAAAGGTCGAGCAGACGGGCCACGGTGTGATCGACGATGTCGTTGATCGCTTTCGGCCGCTGGTAGAAGGCGGGCATGGGAGGAGAGATCACTACCCCCATGCGCGAAAGCTTCAGCATGTTCTCGAGATGGATGTCGGTGAAGGGCGCCTCGCGCACGGCGAGAACCAGCCTCCGTCGCTCTTTGAGCACCACGTCGGCGGCGCGGTGCACCAGTTCGTTGCTATGGCCGTGGGCGATATCGGCCAGCGTCTTCACGCTGCAGGGAAGGATCACCATGCCCAGGGTGACGAAGGAACCGCTGGAGATCTTCGCCCCCTGATCGTTCTCCTTATAGGAGTGGGTGGCGAGGGCGCGGACCTGGTCGAGGGTGTAGTCGGTTTCGTGGAGAAGGGTGCGCGCTCCCCAGCGACTCAGCACGAGATGGCTCTCCACGTCGGTGTGACGCAGCGCCTCGAGCATCCGCACCGCGTAGATCGCGCCGGTGGCGCCGGTGACGCCGACAATGAGGCGGCGAGGTGTTTCCGGGGCCGGCCTCGTCACATGAACTCCGCCAGGTGTTCCGAGAAGAGCCACAGCCCGAACGCGACACTTCCCACACCCGACAGGTACTGGAATCGCAGGTGCATGGTCTCGTAGCGCGAGCGCAGGGCGGTGAGAGGCAGGGTCAGCAGGGCGGAGAGCATGCTCATGCCCACCATGGCCCCGAAAGCCAGGGCCGCCATGTAGAGGAAGCCCGCGGCCGCGGACTGCGCGGTGGCCATCACCAGCAGGGCGAGGCCTCCGCTTCCCGCCACCCCATGGACGAGGCCGATGGCGTAGGGCCGCAGGCCCGCGGAGAGGCCGTGCGCGTGCTGATGGACCGGAGGGGCCGCCTTTTCGTGAACGTGCAGATGAACGTGGTCGCCGACAGCGGCGTCGCGGTCGCCCTCACCCCCGTGGGTGTGCCGATGGGCGTGCAGGCGGAAGCCCCGGCGCGCGGCGCGAACCGCGTAGAACCCGAGACCGACGAGCATGATCGACACGATGATCTCGAGCCGCGAGGCCATGAGTTCGCTGATGTTGATCCGGAAGGCCACGATCAGACCCGCCACGGTGAGGAGCGAGGTGGCGTGGCCCAGGCCCCAGAAGATCCCGATGCGCGAAGAGCGACGCCATTCCGGATCGCCGCTCACGATGGTGGACACCGCCACCACGTGATCGGGATCGAGGGCGTGGCGCAGGCCGAGCACGAAGCCCAGAGTCGCGGCACTCAGGAGGAGGCTGGTCATCAACGGCTATATCTTCCCGGCTGGTCGGCGCATGGGCGGGAACGTACCACGCCGCCGCCGTCGTCGCGATCTTCGGAGTTGGTGCGAACGCCGATCAGACGCCCCAGAAGTCGCTGCGGTCTTCGGGATCTTCCTCGGGCGGAGGCGGGGTCACCGAGATCGCGCGTTGGCAGTCGTCGCAACTGCGACCAAGCGAGGTGCAGGGAACGCCGTCGGCCTGGGCCTCGGGGCAGCAGGCGGACAGGACTTGAATGGGGTAAGTCTTCCTCTCAGGCGGGTGTGTCATCTTCTGAACCTCCAGACGCCCTGGAGTGGAGGCGGTGCGCGGGCGCTCCCTGGCGACACCGTCAACATACACAGGGCCCTGCGGGCGCGCATGAGTCAAATGGACTACCTCAATTTCCTTTCCCCTGCGAGCGCGGCCAGTAAAATCGCACCTGCCGTCAACGTCGGAGGTCAAAGTTCATGAGCACCGTTCGCGAGCGTCCCAAGCCCGATCTGCTTCCCGAGTATTGCAAGGGATGTGGTCGGTGCATCGACTCCTGTACCAGACACTGCATCACCATGGGGACGCAGATCAACCCCGCCACCGGTCTGATACCGGTGGAACTGAATCTCGACGCGTGCAACGGCTGCGGCCTTTGCATGACGGCCTGCCCTGAACCCTACGGCTTGCGTGCCGAGCCGGGAGCCGAGTTCGTGCTCGAGGATCCCAAGGCTCTGTTCGGCGCTCGCGGTGGGGCGACGCCGGCGGTCAAGTCGATTCCCGACGAACTGCTGGCCATGCCCCAGGTCGAGCCGCTCGTGGTGAAAGGCACCTACGCTTCGGCCATTGGCGCTCTGGCCGCGGGATGCCGGCATTTCTACGGCTATCCCATCACTCCCTCCACCGAGGGGTCGGAGTTGATGGCGAAGCTCCTGCCCAAGCTCGGTGGCGTGTTCGTGCAGGCGGTTTCCGAGACCGCGGCCGTCAACATGATGTACGGATGCGGCGGCGCCGGTCTTCCCGCCATGACCTTCACTTCGTCTCCCGGATTCAGCCTCATGCTCGAGGGCGTCTCCTACATGATCGGCGCGGAGTTGCCGGGCGTGTTCGTGAACGTGATGCGCGGCGGCCCTGGTCTTGGCAACATCGGGCCGGAACAGGCCGATATCAAGCTGGCTTGTCGCGGCCTTGGCCATGGCAACACCCATGCCGTGGTCCTTGCTCCGTCGACACCGCAGGAGATGCTGGACCTCACCATCGAGGCGTTCAACATCACGTTCCGTTACCGGAATCCCGTGGTCATCCTCGGCGACGGCTATCTCGGCCAGGTCACGGGCACCGTGCGCCTCCCCGAGACCGCGGTGAAGCCGGGATTGCCCGCGTGGGCGGTGTGGGGCGACCGCGCCCACCGCAACAACCTGGTCTGCTCGATCTACTTGAGCGAGTCCGATCTCGAAGCCCACAACGTCAAGCTGAACGCGAAATACGCGGCGATGACCGTGGCCGAGCAGCGTTCCGATCTGTATGAGACCGACGACGCCGAGGTCCTCCTCGTGGCCTGCAACACTCCGGGCCGCATGGCCAAGGGCGCGGTGCGCGAGTTGCGCAGCCAGGGAATCAAGGCCGGCCTCTTCCGTCCCATCACCTTGTGGCCGTTCCCCATCGACGCACTGAGGCCGCTGCTCGATCGCGTGCGTCGCATCGTGGTGGTCGAGGCCTCGAACGGTCAGCTCGAAGACGAACTGCGGCTCGCCATCAGTTATTCCGGAGTGGCGCGACCGCCGGTCATCGAACACGTCCGCCGCTTCGGCGGGATCCTTCCCCAGCAGAATGAGATCGTCGACCGCGTCCTAAAAGGCGGTGGAAAAAGCGAGAGCCAGGCGGTGATGTCATGAACGTCTTCTACAACCGTTTCGAACGGCACGCCCACGGCGAAGGCCTCAAGGGCCAGTCCACCCACTACTGCGCGGGCTGCGGCCATGGTCTCGCCCACAAGTACCTCGCGGAGGCGATCGAGGAACTCGGGGTGCAGGACCGCACGGTGGCGGTGTCCCCGGTTGGTTGCAGCGTGTTCCTCTATTACTACTTTGATGTCGGCAACACCCAGGCCGCGCACGGCCGCGCGCCCGCGGTGGCCATTGGGCACAAGACCGCGAATCCCGACTCCATCGTTATCAGCTACCAGGGTGACGGCGACCTCGCTTCGATCGGCCTGGCCGAAATCGTGAGCACGGCCCAGATGGGCATTCCCATCACCGTGATCTTCGTCAACAACGCGATCTACGGCATGACCGGAGGGCAGCTCGCCCCCACCAGTCTCATGGGCCAGCGCACCAGCACCACCCCCGAGGGCCGCAGCGCCTTCTTCGGCGCGCCCATGAAGATGGCGGAGATGATCGCCGGCCTCGACGGGCCGGTGTACGTCGAACGCGTCGCGCTCTACGACGCCAAGCAGCGGGAGCGCGCGAAGAAGGCCATCAACAAGGCTCTGCGCCTCCAGGTCGAGAACCGCGGCTTTGCCTTCGTCGAGGTTCTCGCCGAATGTCCCACTCATCTGGGTCTGACTCCCTCCGAAGCTGAGACCTGGGTCAAGGAGAAGATGACCGAGGTCTTCCCCCTGGGGGTGAAGAAGGAAATCAAGGATCCGCCGGTTCGCGCTGCGGTGGGGATGCCGGAGTTCGATCCGGCTCACCTCGTTGAAGTGTTCGAGGGCTCCACCGACAAAGCGCCCCGCTTTTGCACCGCGTTCCCATCGGTCTGGGGAACCGAGGACATCGCCCTGAAGTTCGCGGGAGCGGGCGGCGACGGCGCCCAGACCGCGGCTTTGCTCGTGGCCCGCGCCGGCATCAACGAGGGTTTCGACTCCACCCATATTCCAAGCTACGGCCCCGAGTCGCGGGGCGGCACTTCGTACGCCGATGTCCACATTGCACGAACCGAGGTTTTGTCCCCCTCATCGCCCGCGCCTCATGTCCTCGTGGCCTTCAACGCCCCGAGCCTTGCGCGCTTCGGCCCGACCGTGGTGTCGGGTGGAACGATCGTTTACGACAGTTCGGTGATCGCCGATGTTCCTCCTTTGCCCGAAGGGGTGAAGGTGGTGGGAGTGCCCATGACCCTCATCGCCGCGGAGCTGGGGCGTCCGGTGGTGAAGAACGTGGTGGCGCTCGGCGCGCTGCAGGCCGCGACCGGCATGTTCCCGGAAGAGACGTTCCTCACCGCCATACGCCAGGCCCTGAAGTCGAAGTGCGCCATGATTCCCCTGAATGAACAAGCCTTCGCGCGGGGAGGCCGCGCGGTCAAGGGCGACGCTTAATCCCCGTCTGAGGCAGCATTAGGCTCATGAACGACATCGCGAGCCTCCGCAAGAGCTACGAACGGGCCGAACTCGACGAGAGCGCGTCGAAGTCGGATCCCATGGAGCAGTTCGCCTTGTGGTTCCAGCAGGCGCTCGACGGTGAACTGCCCGAGCCGAACGCGATGACGTTGGCCACCGTAGGCCCCGACGGGCGACCTTCGACCCGTGTGGTTCTGATCAAGGGCTACGACGCCCGCGGCATCCTCTGGTACACGAACTACGAAAGTCGCAAGGGTCATGAACTGGCGGCCAATCCCCTGGCCGCGCTGCAGTTTCACTGGGTGGAACTCGAGCGGGTGGTGCGGATCGAAGGCCGGGTGGAGAAAGTCAGCGCGCAGGAGTCGGATGATTACTTCCGTTCGCGGCCCCTCGATTCCCGCATCGGGGCCTGGGCTTCTCCGCAGAGCCAGGTGATCTCCTCGCGGGCGGTCCTGGTCGCAAACGCCGCGCGTTATGGGGCGCAGTTTCTCTCCACACTGGTCAGCACCGGCCCGCCTCGCCCCCCGCACTGGGGCGGCTACTGTCTAACTCCCGACACGTGGGAGTTCTGGCAGGGCCGCAAGTCGCGCCTGCACGATCGCCTGCGCTACCGCCTCGAGGGCGGAGTGTGGATCCGCGAACGCCTCGCGCCCTGACAAGGAGGTTTGCCGCTGAGGTCTGGCGCCTGTAGCCTCATACACATGAAACGTACAAATCTTGTGCTTAACGAGAAGCTGCTGGAAGAGGCCACGCGGCTCTCGGCCCAAAGGACCTACTCGAAGACGGTGGACCTGGCCCTCGCTGAGTTCGTTCGCCGCGCGCGGGCCGGGCAGATTCTCGGCCTGGCGGGTTCCGGCCTCTGGGAGGGCGACCTCGCGGAGATGCGCCGCGATGCCCGTGCGCCCCGGCGACGGACGCATGCTGCTTCTTGACACCTCGGTCTGGATCGAGATCTTCCGAAAACCCGCGGGCTTCGACATCGCTCGCATCGGCGGTCTGGATGAGGTGGTGACCTGCTTGCCGGTGGTTCAGGAGGTTCTTCAAGGCTTCCGCGACGAGAAGGCGTTTCGTACGGCGCGGGAAGCGATGTTGTCGCTGCCATGCATTGAGTCTCCGCTCCCGCTTGAGCGGTTCGATGAGGCCGCCGCCCTCTACCGGGCCGCTCGGCGCGCCGGCATCACAGTAAGGTCTGGGGTCGACTGCCTGATCGCGGCCTGCGCCATTCAGAACGGGGTCGCCGTGCTGCATAAGGATCGGGACTATTCTGGCCTGGCCAGGGTCTCACCCCTTATCGAGCGCGGCATTCTCGGTCCGTCAGAAAAGCGCTGAAACCCCGGAAGGATTTGAGAAGAGAGGCCCCATGGAAGAGAAAGATCTGATCATCAAGTTCTGGAAGAAGGAAGGCCGCACCACTCGGAACGTCCTCGCCCGCATTCCTGAGGGATCAACCTACACGCCCGACCCGAAGTCGCGTCCGGCTTCGGAGATCGCGTGGCAGATCGTGCATGAGGAGAAGACGCTCATCGACGGCCTCGAGAAGGGCGTCATGGAGTGGGTGAGTGTTCCAGCACCGGCCACGATGCGCGAGATCGTCGAGGCCTACGACAAGCACCTCGCGACGTTCGCCGATCGCTTGACCGCCCTCGACACCGCGAAGCTGGAGGCCCAGATCCCGTTCATGTTCGGGACCCACGAGGTCAACCGGTCGACGGGTTACGCTCAAGCGTGGGGCTTCCTGTTCGACATCATCCACCACCGCGGCCAGATCACGACCTATCTCCGCGCGATGGGGTCCACGGTGCCGCAGGTCTACGGACCGACCGCCGACGAACCCTGAAGACCTTCCCGCCGCTCCCGCTCCGAGCCCAAAAGCGTTAGGTTCGCACCCATGGCGCTGCACGAAATCGACCCGCGCGTGTTTCGTGGACCGCTCACCTGGCTGGTGATGATGCGTCAGGCGCCGGTCTACGTTCGCGAGAGCCCGCGGGAGCGGGTGTGGCTCATCTTCATCCTCGAACGAGAGACCGAACTCATCATCGGGCAGGAGATCGCTCTCGAACCCTCACCCGCGGTCGCGGTGGAGCTACTTCGCCAGTCTTTCAACCGTCCCATGGCCGGACCGAATCGGCGTCCCGCTCTCGTAGTGGTGGAGTCCAAAGCCCTGGGCGACACCATCGCTGACGAGCTCAAGCTGAACGTCCAGGTCTCCGACCGGCCGCTGGCCGAAGGGGCGGCGTTCCTCGCGGAGATGAAGCGTTTTCTGGACGCTGGTGGCGGCAGGGAACCCGGCAGTGGCGAGGATGATGATCTCGAAGAGGCCAGCTACTTCGACGACGACCTGCCTCCCGCTTTGATTCGGGATTTGATCAAGAAGGGAGCGGCGCTGGCGAAGTTGCGTCCATGGGAGTGCTGCACCGATTCCGATCTCATCCGCCTCGATATCGCCGAGATGGGTGTGAAAGAGGCCGCGGTGTGCGTCATCGGGGAGATGGGCCAGTCGAGGGGTGTCCTCGTATTCCGCTCGCATGAGGACTACCTGATCCAGGTTGGCCGCGGCGAGCGACTGGCGAATCAATCTGAGTTTTCGGTGGAGCCGATTCAGCTCGGAGTCCCGCTGTTGTCGGTCAATTTCGATCCAGCCGAGGAGGTTTCGGAACGGATGCAGAAGGAGGCGGCGGCCATGGGCCTGAAGCCTGGTCGATCCACCTTCTATCCCCGCATCCTGTGCGTTGACCCCGATGGTGTGAGGCGTCCGACCGCCGAGCGGGACCTTCTTTTGATTCTGGCCGTGACCACCGCACTCACTGATGCGGTCCGCAGAGTGGGGCGGCGGCTGGGAGATCCCGATTCGTGGCCTCTCTGCTTCGAATCCGACGTGCCCGGGTGCGGCACGGTCAGACTGGTCATGCCTTTCCAAGCCGGCGTGCTCTTTGATGACGACGAGCGGGGAGCCGCGAGTTCAGAGGACGCTGTGGCCCGCTCGCGGCGGTCAGCCGAAGCAGAGGTTTTGATCGAGGCCATGACCCTGCTTCTCGCTGCGGCCGAGACGACGTTCAAGGACGCGGGCCGCGAAATCGATCGCGCCAGTAAGAAGCACGATGCTGACTCTCTGACTCCGGCATGGGCGCTCTTTCATCGCGACCCGAAGAACACGGGTTTCACCGTGGCCGAGGCGTTGTTGCGGAGCAAGGTCGGCTCGCGGAAAGCCCGCAAGTGGATGGAGGCGCAGTGTCGATCATGGATCTCCGCCTGGCACATTGCGGACAGTTCGAAGGGTCAGTTCTCCTGCCGCGACCTGATCACCGGCGAGTTCCGCGTCTTCGTCGACGCCGACCCGCGCACGCGCGGTCGGCTCGTCCAGGGCGATGTCTTCCTCGGACGCATCGTCGACTTCGAAAGCGGCCCGGTGGTTTTCGGCGTGGGCCCCTATACCCTGCCCCTGAGATCTGCGGGTGCAGTGGTCGAATCGGTCCAACGGGCGCTCAAGAGCGATCAAGTGACTCCGGAGATGCTGCGTGGCCACCGAGGCGGTTTCGTGGTTCGGCGCGAGTGGGACAAAGCGGCGAGCGCGCGACGGGTGAAGTAGGAGACGCCCGGTGGCTGAGTCGCGTCTGGAAGCGTTCAGTCGAGGGCGAAGCCTGGCCTTGGGCCAAGCCACCCCGCGAGGTTGCTTGGCCCGAGGCCAGGTCGCTCCCCTTTAGGGAAGCTTCGCGCTACGCGGCCGTGGAACCGGTTGCTGCAAAGAACACTCGTCAAAGACCATTCACAGGAGGCTCAGGAACGCGTCGGGGGAGTATTGCCAGAGCTTCCACCACCCGAGACAGTAGCCCGCGTAGAACGCGGCGCAGCCCGTAGTCGCGAGGCGAGCAACGGCTTCATCGCCCGCAAATGCTCCCTCGCGGCGGCGCCGGTTGAGGGCCCACACAGCCAATGCGACGCCAATCGCGAAACCGATCTGGGCGATGTATCCACCGTAGGCCGCCGCCGCGAATCCGAGGCCAGCCGGACCAAAGTAGAGCAAGAACCAGGTGAGGACGGTCGCCATCAACTCGCCGGCGAATGCCAATATGAC
>JAGNNV010000166.1:4580-7663 GCA_017990495.1 Vicinamibacteria bacterium | reverse complement strand
CACGTCGCGCTCAAGATCCTGCCTTCGGAGTTTGCTCAGGACAAAACGTTCAATGAGCGCTTCGACCGCGAGGCCAAGATGGTGGCGCGGCTCGAACACCCGAGCATCATCCCGATCTTCGCCTACGGCATCGAGAAGGGCATGCCCTGGATGGCCATGCGCCTGGTGGGCGGCGGGAACCTCGTTGAGCTGGCCGGAGGGCGCCCCTTGCCCCCTCGCCGCGCCGCCTCGATCATCGCCGAAGTGGCCGACGCTCTCGACTACGCGCACGCCAAAGGCGTGATCCACCGCGACGTCAAGCCGCAGAACATCCTGCTCGACGAGAACGGCCGGGTTTATCTGGCCGACTTCGGCATCGCGCGCATGACCGAAGGGGCGCAGCGTCTCACTCAGGCCGGCATGGTGGCGGGCACCCCGCACTACATGGCTCCGGAGCAGGCAAGCGGCGGCAAACTCGACGCGCGGGTCGACACCTACGCGCTCGGCATCGTGGCCTACGAGATGTTCACCGGCCGCACTCCATTCCAGGCCAAGGAGCCGCTCGACGTGCTGATGAAGCACATTTCGGATCCGGTGCCCGTGCCGGCCAAGGGGACGGTGCCGGACGGCATCATCGAGCCGCTTCTGAAGTGCCTGGCCAAACATCCCGACGACCGCTGGCCCACTGCGAAAGCCTTCGCCGATGCGCTGGTCGACGGGCTCGATGCTTCGAACGCCTCGGGCTCGGCCTGGTCGTCGGAGGAGGATCACGCGCCGACTGAGGTGATGGAGCGGCCGGACTTCGACAACATGAAGGCGCCGGAGGAGCGGACCTACGAGCCGACCGTTCTCGTGGCGCGTGTGACCGCGCCCCCCGCCGCGGCTCCGAAAACCGCCGAGCCCCCCGCCTACGAACCCACGCGGCTGGTGCCTCGTGTCGGCACCGAGGCCAAGGGCGCGGAACCTCCCGCCTACGAGCCCACGCGGCTGGTGCCTCGCGTCGGCACCGAGGCCAAGGGCGCGGAACCTCCCGCCTACGAGCCCACGCGGCTGGTGCCTCGCGTCAGCACCGAGGCCAAGGGCGGGGAACCGCCAGCCTACGAGCCGACCAAGCTCATGCCGCGTGTCGCTCCGCCCGCCGCTCCGGCGAAGGACGCCAAGGCCGCGAACGTGAAAGACGCGAAGGCGCCATCAAGCGGCGTGGCCAAGCCGGCGAAGAGTGGCGATAACTCGGGGCTGAAGGTGGCCGCGGCGGTCCTGGTGGGCTTTGGTCTTCTGCTCACCGCGGTCGGCGGCCTCGCCTACATGTGGTGGAGCCAGCGGAATGTCGGGTCGGGCGACCCCGCGGCCCCGCTGGTGCTGGCCGAGGGTGGAGCGACCAACCTGCCCGTGCCCCCGCCCGGCGCCCCGGCCCCCGCGGCCGAGCCGGCGAAGGGCGAAGAGCCCGCGGCTGAAGAACCCGCGGCCCAGGATCCGGCGGCCCCTGATCCCGCGACTCCGGATCCTGCCGCCGAGAATCCCGCGGCCGAACAACCGAAGGCCCCGGCCGGCGATCCCCCTGCGGAGCCGAAGAAAGCCACCGCCCCCTCTCGCCCCGCGGCCCGCCCCGCGCGAACCGCGGCTCCCGCACCCACTCCCACTCCCACTCCGCGCGCAGCCCGCAGCGCGCAGCCCGCGGCCGATGGCGATTCGGCCCGGGTCGAAGAAACCCGCGAGGAAGAACCGCCCTCCGCCGCGGTGCCTGAGGCCTCGCGTTCTTGGACCAACGCCAGCGAGATCGATCGCACGGTGCGATTCGTCCCTCAGCGCTCCGTCGATCTCGGCGTCCGGGTCGAGGGCGTTCCCGTCGACCGCGTCTACATCACCGCCCGCGACGCGCGCTCCGGCATCAAGAAGCTCATCAAGAAGAGCACCGACAAAATGCGCTTCTCCGCCGAGTTCCTCCTGAACTGCCCGAAAAACGTGCGTCGACCGAAGCTGATCTTCGAACTGGAACTTCAGAGAGCTTCGGGCGGCGTGCTCGATCGTCTGTCCGAGGAAAAGAACTGCGACGGAAAAGTGAAGCTCTCGAGCGACATCCCCATCACCATCCTCGACGAGGTTCGCAAGCTGCGCATCCGCGTTCGCTCCGCCGGTTGACGCGCCGCCCGCGTGCCCCTAGGCTCCTTCCATTCCCCCCCCGTCATTGATCAAGGATCTGACATGAAGCCATCTGTCCGCCGCGCGGCCCTCGCCTCGCTCTTCGCTTTCGCGACCCTCCTCGTCTCCAACGCCTCCGCCCAGGGGCGTCCGCCCAACCAGACGAACCGCGTGCACATGTTCTCGAAGCCCGCGGTGGTTCGGATCTACGCCGGCTACAGCGGCCAGTTCGTGTGGAAAGAGAGGGCCTTCGACGTCCAGTACATCGGTTCGGGCTCCGGCTTCCTGATCCATCCCACGGGCTACATCCTCACGAACGCCCACGTCGTTTCCGATGTGAAGGAAGGCGACGAACACGGGCAGCGTCTCCTGCTTCAGCGACTGGCCATGCAGGTGCTCACCGCCCTCGGCCAGCCCATCACCCAGGCCACTGTTCAAAGCGCGATGACGCAACTCGCCACCGAAGCCCAGCTCACCTCGTTCAAGCGGATCAACCTCGTCTTCCTGCAAAGCGGCAGCCGTTATCCCTTCGAGATCAAGGCCTACGGCGCGCCGGTCGGCGAAGGCAAGGACGTGGCGGTCGTGAAGATCGAGGTCAAGAATGCGCCCACCCTGATGCTTGGCGACTCCGATGCCATGGAAGTGGGGGATCGGCTTTATGTCATCGGTTATCCCGCGGCCGGCGATTCGCCCGTGCTCGACCAGAAGTCGGAACTCGAACCCACCACCAACGATGGTCACATCTCGGCCAAGAAAACCGCGGCCGACGGCGCGCCCATCCTGCAGACGAACGCGAGCACCACCCACGGGAACTCGGGCGGTCCGGTGCTGAACGAGAAGGGCGAGGTCATCGGCCTGCTCACTTTCCGCGGCGACACTGTGAACAACCAGGAAGTCCAGGGCTTCAACTTCATCGTGCCCATCAACACCGCTCAGGAGTTCGTCCGTCAGGCCGGCACCCAGGC
>JAGNNV010000166.1:0-4480 GCA_017990495.1 Vicinamibacteria bacterium | reverse complement strand
ATCAGCGGCCAGGCGACCTTGCGGTCGAGGCGCACGCCCAGCCAGCCTCGACCGCCCACGTAGGGTGGTCTGAAGAACTGCTCCGGGCTCGAAGCCACGAGGTCTTCCTGTACTCCGGGCGCGGCGGCGCACCAGAAGTGCGGGAACTGATTCTGGTGATGCCCGTGCTTCAGCAGCATCACGAACGACTTCTTCCCCTTGAAGAACCAGGTCGGGGCCGAGTGGCTGAGGCGCTCGGTGGTTTCGGGCAGGGCGAGACAGATCTTGCGCAGGCGCGGTTCGGGATCCGTGATTTTCGGTGCGGCTTTCGTCGCGGCCTTCGTCATGGCCAGGGATCATAGGCAACATCCGCCGACTTAGACTCATCGGTCATGACTTCCGAGCAGGGGCGCCGCGCCCACACCGAAACGAAAGCACGGGCCTCGGATGGCGAGGGCAGCTCGCAGTTCGCGCTTCTGCGCGAGCGACGCTTCGCGCCCTTCTTCTGGACCCAGTTCCTCGCCGCCTTCAACGACAACCTCTTCAAGTTCGCCTTCACCGTGATGGTGACCTTCCACGCCGCCGCGAACTCGGCGGGGAACCCGGCCCTGGTGGTGAATCTCATCGCCGGGCTCTTCATCCTGCCCTTCCTGCTCTTCTCCGCCACCTCCGGACAGATCGCGGACAAGTACGACAAGCGGCGCATCGCCATCTTCGTGAAGACCCTGGAAGTGGCGATCATGATTCTGGCCGGCTACGGCTTCATCGCCCGGAACGTGCCGGTGCTCCTCGCCTGCACCTTCCTGATGGGCCTGCACTCCACCATCTTCGGTCCGGTGAAATACGCGTTCCTGCCCCAGGCCCTCACCGAGCGCGAACTCACCGGGGGCAACGCCATGGTGGAGATGGGGACGTTCGTGGCCATCCTGGTGGGGAACCTCGTGGGCGGTGTGCTGGTGGGCATGCCGGAAAGCGGGCCAAAGATCGCGGCCATCGGCTGCATCGCGGTGGCGCTTCTCGGTCGGGCCACCGTTCATTTCATGCCGAGTGCGCCCGCGCTGGTGCCGGATCTCGAGATCAAGTGGAACCCGTTCACCGAGACCGTCCGCAACCTGAAATTCGCGGCCGAAAACGTGGTGGTCTTCCGTGGGCTGATGGGAGTGTCGTGGTTGTGGTTCTTCGGCGCCTCCTTCCTCACCCAGTTGCCCACCTTCGCCAAGGACGTGCTGGGCGGCTCCGAAGGCGTCGCCTCGCTTTTGCTGGTGGTGTTCTCCATCGGCATCGGCATCGGTTCACTCCTGTGCGAATCGCTTTCGCGCCGTCACGTCGAGCTCGGGCTCGTGCCGATCGGCGCTTTCGGCATGACCGCCTTCGCCGTCGACCTCTACTTCGCCTCCCGCGGCTTCGTTCACGGCCCGGTGGCCCTGACCGCGAGGCAGTTCATCGAAACCCCCGGCGCCTTCAGGGTTCTCGCCGACCTGGGCCTGCTCTCGGCCTTCGCCGGTCTGTTCTCGGTGCCTCTCTATGCCCTGGTGCAGTCGCGCAGCGCTCCCACGCACCGCGCCCGCGTGTTCGCGGCCAGCAACATCCTCGGCGCCCTGTTCATGATCGCCTCGGCGGCCTTGTCGGTGGCCCTCATCCGGGGCGGCGCGTCCATTCCCATGATCTTCCTGGTGGTGGGCATCATGAACGCGGTGGTGGCCCTCTACATCTTCCTGCTCGTGCCCGAGTTCCTGCTGCGCTTCATCTCGTGGGTGATGGCGAACCTCATGTACCGGTTCAAGATCCGCGGCGATCAGAACATTCCCGAGCACGGCGCGGCCATCCTCACCTGCAACCACGTGAGTTTCGTGGACGCCTTGTTGTTGATGGCCGCCTCGCCCCGGCCCATCCGCTTCATCATGGACCACAAGCTCTTCGCCACTCCGGTGCTGGGCGCGATCTTTCGCCTGGCCAAGACCATTCCGGTGGCTTCGCAAAAGGAGGACGCGGAGATCTACGCCAACGCTTTCGCGGAAGCGGAGAAGACGCTCGCCGGGGGCGACCTGCTCTGTATCTTCCCCGAGGGCGTCATCACCCGAGACGGCGAGATCCAGCCCTTCAAGGCCGGCATCATGAAGGTCCTCGCCACCCACCCCGTGCCCGTGATCCCCATGGCCCTGCAGAACCTGTGGGGTTCGTTCTTCTCCCGCGTCGATGGCAAGGCCATGACCAGGCCCTTCCGCCGGGGGTTCTACTCGAGCGTGCGTCTGGTGGTAAGCCCCCCGATAGCGCCGGAGCAGGTGACGCCGGAGAGCCTGCAAGCGATCACGACGGAACTACGGGGGAGGTTGAAGTAGGCCGTGTAGTGGGTGGAGGGGGTTGCTTCGTCGCGTTACCAACGGAAAGGCTCCTCGCAATGACGAGAGGCACAAGGGGCCGATAGTTGGAGGCCCTATCGGGTCTTTTTCCCCACGTCATTGCGAGGAGGCCGTCGCAACGCGTCCGACGAAGCAACCCCGCCCTCCAACTACCTTCCCTCGATGACTTCGCGGACGGCGCGGTCGTCTTCGCGCCAGCCCTTGCGCACCTTGACGAACAGCTGCAGATACACCGGGGCCTTCAAGAAGGCCTCGATCTCGGTCCGCGCTTCGGTGCCGATCTTCTTGAGCATCGAGCCCTGCTTGCCGATCACGATGGCCTTCTGGCCGTCCCGCTCCAGCATGATGTCGGCGGAGATCACGATCTTGCCGCCGTCCGCCTGCTCGTCCTCCCAGGCCCGCACCAGCACCGCGGTGGCGTAGGGAACTTCCTGGCCGCAGCAGTGGATGATGGCCTCGCGGATCAGTTCTGAGACGAGGAAGCGCTCGGACTTGTCGGTGAACTCGTCGAGGGGAAAGAGCGCGGGCCCTTCGCGAAGCTGGTCGAGGACCGCCTTCAGGAGAATCTCGACACCATCGCCGTTGCGCGCGGAGATGGGCACGACGGCCTTGAAGTCGAGCCGATTGCCCAGGCCGGCCATGAGCGGCAGCAACTGGGCCTTCGCCACCTTGTCGACCTTGTTGAGGGCGAGGATCACCGGCTTGCCCGACTGACGGAGAAGATCGGCGATGGGACGGTTGTGGGGGCCGTCGCGCTCGGTGGTGTCGACCATCCAGATCACCACGTCGGCTTCGCCGATGGCGGAGTGGGCCACGCTCATCATGCGGGTGTGCATGGCGAGGAAGGGCTTGATCAGCCCGGGGGTGTCGATAAAGGCGAGCTGGCCGTTCGGGCGGTTGACGTAGCCGAGGATCCGGTTGCGCGTGGTCTGCGGCTTGTCGGAGGTGATGGCGATCTTCTCGCCGACCAGCCGGTTCAACAGGGTGGACTTGCCCGCGGAAGGACGTCCCACGATGGTGACGAAGCCGGACTTGAAGCCGGGCGGGGTGGCCGCGGGGGCGGCAGGCATGGCAGCAGCGTCGGTCTTCTCGGTCACGGCGTCTTCTTTCTCACTCATGATCCGACCTCTACCGCCACTCTTGCGAACTGAACCCGGCCCACGCGCTTCGGTGTCGCTTCGAGGACTTCGATGGCGTAGCCCTGATGCTCGATCCTCTCACCCGCCCTGGGCACGTGGCCGAAGAGATTCATGGCCAGGCCACCCACGGTGTCGACATCGTCGGGCATCTCGAAGCCCGGGTGCAGCGCATCCTTGAGCGCTTCGAGGCTGACCCGCGCCGAGGCGCTGATGACGCCCTCGCCGGTGGCGATGAGGGGCTCGGTCTCGTTGTCGTACTCATCCTTGATCTCGCCGACCAGCTCCTCGAGGATGTCCTCGATGGAGACGAGACCGGCGGTGACGCCGTACTCGTCGACCAGGATGGCGATGGAGAGGCGCTTGGTCTGCATCTCGCGCAGCAGGTCGACGATTTTCTTGCCGTCGGGAACAATCAGGGCGGGGCGGACGAGACCCTGGATGGTGGCGGTTTCGGCGCCGTCGTGGCTCACCAGGTCGCGGACGTGAAGCACGCCGGCGATGTCGTCGAGTGTCTCCGCGTAGGCCACGAGGCGGGAGTACTGCGACTCGCGGAAGAGCTTGCGCGCCTCGGCCACCGTGCTTGAAGTAGGCAGCGCGGTGATGTCGAGCCGCGGGGTCATCACCTCGCGAGCCTGGGTCTTCGAGAAGCGGACCAGGGAGTCGACGATGCGGGACTCGTTCTCGGCGAGCAGGGGAGGCGGGGGGATCTCGGCGGTTGAGGAGGAGATGCGGACGGCGCCGTGGCCATTGGCATCCTCTTCGCCATTCTCGGAGCCCGCGCGCTTGCGCAGAAGTGTCGTCAGCGGACGCAGCAGGATCGCGTAGCGATGGAAGGGGCGAATGAGAGTGAGCAGCACCCGCGCCGGACCGCGTCGGGCGATGGCATAGGGCAATGTGAGGCGGAAGATCAGGAGGTAGACGAACATGGTGACGAGGGCCACCAGCATGGCCCACGCGTGGAGCAGGTCGAGGAGCAGGACGGTGACCAGCACGGTCATGGCC
>JAGNNV010000165.1 GCA_017990495.1 Vicinamibacteria bacterium | reverse complement strand
ACATCGAGCGCGCGAAGTAGCGCGACCCTCGAGAGACTTCGCGCACTCCCCAAACTGGCATGGCTCATCCACGTTTTCGGCCCGAATCCGGATCGATCGAAGTGATCGTCGGCAGCATGTTCAGCGGAAAGAGCGAGGAGCTCATCCGCCGCCTGCGCCGCGCCCAGATCGCCAAGCAGAAGGTGCAGGTCTTCAAGCCGAAGATCGATGATCGCTATGCGGTCGACCACGTGGTTTCGCATTCCGAGATGCGCATCAAGTCGGAGATCGTCTCTCACGCCGCCGAGATCCTGGGCGGACTCAAAGCCGACACCGAAGTGGTGGGGATCGACGAAGGGCAGTTCTTCGACGCGACCATCACCGAAGTGGTGCAAGCCCTGGCCGACAAGGGTGTGCGGGTCATCGTGGCCGGCCTCGACCAGGATTATCTCGGACGGCCCTTCGAGCCCATGCCCCAGCTCATGGCCACGGCGGAGTACGTCGACAAGATGCTGGCCATCTGCATGCAGTGCGGCGCTCCCGCGAACCGCACCCAGCGCCTTGTCCACTCCACCGATCGGGTGGTAGTCGGCGGCGCCCACGCCTACGAAGCCCGCTGCCGTCGCTGTTTCTCCAAGGAAGCTTCGCAGTAACCTGTCCACGCCTCCTCAACCGACCGAACCGTCAGATTTCAGGAACCATTGCCGATAGAAGTCATCGAGACCCTCGAAATCGACGCTCAGGGACGGGAAGCCCTGGTCCTCGACATCGCCCTGCCTGTGCTCGCGGCCTGGTCGAAGAGCGTAAGAGTGGTCGGCTTCCGGCCCTCGATGGGAGTCTCCGGCCTGTCGCCACGCGAAGTGGCGCGGCTGCGCACTCTGGGCCTGGCCACCGGAGCGCGAGCGACCGGTGTGTTCGAGGGCGCGAATGACTTCCGACTCGGCTTCCGCGCGGAAGGCGGCGGCGCCATCGTGGCTCCCTCTTTCGGCGTTGAGGCCGACCTCGGCGGTCATCCCATCGCGCCCTCGGTTTCCGATCTTTCCATCGCGTCGTTCGGTCTGGCGACGGGGATGACGCTGACCCACGAACTGCGCGGATTCACTCACGTTCGTTCGGCCAACGCGCAGGGTTACGGCGCGCGCACGCTGCGGACCCTCGGTCGGGAACTCGGGCTCGATCTCGTGGTGACCACCGGCGATCTCGGCTTCGAGCCGCAGGGCGTGGGCAAGGTGTCGATCAGCGCCTCCCGCGGTCCGCGGCCAGGCGGCGGGCACGCCATCGACTGGAAGAACCCGGGAGATCTGCGCGGGATCCACGTGGTCATGGGGGGAGTCCGCCCCAAGCTGTTGCAGATGGACCGACTGGAAGCGGAACTGCGGGAGTCTTTGTGGGAGGCCCGGCGGATCGAGCCCAGCGTGGAACGCGTGGTTACGCCGGGCGTCGACCTCGGGGCGTTCCTTCAGGTTGATGTGGAGTGTGAGCGGGGCGGAGCGACGTTCCTCGATGTGGTGGCCCGCACCACCGCGCCGCTGCCGCTCGCCCGACGCACGGTGAAACGCGCGCTCGACTTTCTCGACTCCGGCGCCACCAGCGACGAGGTCACCGGCATCACCGCTCTGGCCGCAGCCATCGCCGCGCGCGCGAGCTTTGAACTGGCGCTTACTCCTTCAGAACGCCTGAGCGCCACCCTCGCCCTGCTGCGGGACATCGGCGCCTACATCGAAGAAGAGGAAGCCCCGGGTCTCGTGCTGCTGAAAACGTCGCGCTAGTCGCCTTCGTACAGCACTTCGCCGTTGCCGCTGATGAAGATCGAGGGCTCGTCGGTGGTGGGTGAAAGGCCCATCTCCGCCTCCAGACGTCCGGACCAGGCGATGACCGACGAAAGGGGAGCCTCGAATGGCTGGTCGCGGTGGACGCGCACGCACGAGGGCAGGCCCTTCCAGGTGAGGGCCGCGAAACCCTGGCCTTCCATCTCGAGCACGTGCGCGTCCATGCCCGTGATCTGCACGTAACGCGGCTGCAACGCGTCCTCGCAGGCGAGGATGCGCTCGGGAGCCACCCAGAGTTTGCGGCCGGGATCGGAGGCGAGCAGGCCGATGCCGGCGCCGGCCGCGGAGAGAAGCAGCGAGCCTGAACCGGTGGCGATGACCAGGCGTTCGCCCGAGGCGCCCTTCGCCTCCTTCACCCAGAAGGTGACGTGGCCTTCTGATGAGGCGAGCGCCCCGCGCTTGAAGAAGATCCGCCCGTCGAACGGCGTCTGCACCAGGTCGCGGCGCTTGAGCGTCATCTTCGGTGTGACGGCCGGAGTCTGGGGGCCGAGAAACAAATCCTCCTCCTCGGCTCCGAGCCGCAGGACTTCGGGCCGCAGGGCCACCGGGGCATCGGGGACGGGATCGAGATTCTTCGCCTGAATCTCCGCTCCTGGGACCTGGACCAGTTTCGAGGCGCCGAAAAGAACCTCGTCCTCGTCGCTGTCGGGCGCTCCCTGGAAGTCGTTGTCGAGGGGCGTGGCGCCGGAGCGGGGCAGGGGTGGGGGCAGGGTGTCACCGCCCGGATCCCTCTCGGAGGGGCCGGATGTGTGGGCACGAAACGCGTTCGCACCGTCGCCCGAGGCTCGGGCAAGCCGATACTGGTGGATGGCCTCGCGGATCCGCCCATGGCGCTCGTACGTGGCGCCCAGATAGAAGTGAACGCGTGGTTTGTCGGTGGAGTTGGCGAGCGACTGGGTGAACGCGAGTTCCGCTTCCCGGAAACGATTCAGCTTGAAGTTGATGAGTCCGAGGTTGAAGAGGATCGCGGGGTCGCTGGGAGCGCCCGCGGCCAGCTTGCCGAAGACCTCCTCGGCGCGTTCGAGCCGCCCCTGCTTGAAGTACAGAACGCCAAGCAGGCTGAGGACGGTGAGGTCGCGAGGCTTGAGCAGATAAGCCTCGGCCAGTTCTTTCTCGGCGAGATCGGCCTTGCCCTCGGCGAGACACGCGCGCGCGCGCTGGACGTGGGTCTCGAACAGACCGGTGGAGAGAGGGGATACCGACGGCATCAGGCTGGGCTCAGGGCAAACCGCGGATGGTACGGAAGGCCGAGCCGTCCTTGGGGGGAGAGTCGGCGAAATGGGTTGAACCGGATCCGTCCACCCACCGATAGTACAACCGCGGCGGGACCCTCGAAAGCGGCCGCGCGTTCTGGGGTTTGGGAGCGGCGACCTTCGGGCGCGCGTTCTGCGGCTGAAGGGAGGGAGGCAGCGAACCCGAGAACCCGAGGGTGTTGCTGGGGGCGCCCGGCGAGCGGGTTTCCGAGGAAGCCATCACGAGGGGCGCCGAGCCGAGGATGCTGTTGATCTTGACCACGTAGTTCCGGGTCTCTTTATAAGGCGGAACCCCGCCGTAACGAAGCACCGCGTTCTCGCCGGCGTTGTATCCGGCGGCGGCCAGGTCGCGGTTGCCGCGGAAGAGCCCGAGCAGATAGGCGAGGTATTCGGTGCCCCCCATGATGGCCTGAGCGGGATCGAAGGGGTTCGACACGCCGAACCGACGCGCGGTGGCCGGCATCAACTGCATCAGGCCCTTGGCCCCCTTCGAGGAGACCGCGAACTCGTCGTAGGCCGACTCGACGCTGATGATGGCGCGGATGAAGTCGGAGTTCACCCCGAACTTGGCCGCCGCATCTTCGATGTACGGGTCGAACTCGGGGCGCGACCGGCGTCTGAAGCCGCGGGAGTGAATCAGCACGCCCTTGGCCGAGAAACGCAGGCGGAACTCGCTGGTCTCAGGCGCGTCGGTGGCTTCAAGCACGCCCTGGGCATTGCGGCGGAGATAGACCTGCGCCTCGGCTTCGGCGGCAGGGATCAGTTCGAGGGCCGCGAAGACGGCGAGGCCGAGGCAGATCGGCTTCATCCGACCTCGCGTTCGGTTCATACCGCGGCTCCCTGGAGCAGACGTTTCGCGGTTTCCCGGGCCTTGCTGCGCAGGGCTTCAACGTCGTCACCCGCGTTGAGCGCGCCCTGAGCGAACTCCGGACGACCCCCTCCGCGCAGGCCCAGTTCCTTCATGATCTCCGGCGCCTTGAGCCTGGTCATGAGATCACGCGAGACCGCGACGATGACGGAAACCGACCCGTCGGCCGAGGAGGATGTCGAAACCGCGATGAAGCCCTTGTCGCCACGCTTCTGACGATACTCGTCAACCAGGGCGGCGTGGCCCTTCCGGTCCACATCGGCGAAAAGAGGCGTCCACACCGTGACGCCCTCCATCTCCACCGAATCGCTGCCTTCGCTGCGTCCGCCGCCCCCGGAGGCGAGTTTCATCTTGAGGCGTTCGATCTCGCGATCGCGCGCCTTCAACTCGTCCTTGAGCTTTGCGTACTCGTCGACGAGGGCTCCGCGCTCGGCCCGGGCGAAGTGGGACAACTCGTCGAGGATGGCCACGTCGCGCTGGATTTTTTCGAGGGCCGCGCCGCCCGCCACCGCCTCGACGCGGCGTGTGCCCGCGGACACTCCGCTCGTGGCGGTGAAGAGGAAGAAGCCGATGTCGCCGGTCTGGGACACGTGGGTGCCGCCGCAGAACTCCTTGGAGAAGCCTGGAACCTCGACCACGCGCACGCGTTCGCCGTACTTATCGCCGAAGAAGGCGAGGGCGCCCGAGTTGAGCGCCTCGTCGCGCGTCATCTCGATGGTGTTCACCGCCTTGTTCGCGAGGATCTCGCCGTTCACGCGGTTCTCCATCACCCGGAGTTCGCGCTCGTCGAGGCCCTGGAAGTGGGAGAAGTCGAAACGCAGCCGATCGTTTGCGACGAGGCTCCCCGCCTGCTTGACGTGGGTGCCGAGGGTTTCGCGCAGAGCCGCGTTCAGGAGGTGGGTGGCGGTGTGATGACGCATCGCGCCTTCGCGCCGATCCTCATCGACCACCAGGCGGACGACCATGCCGGGCTCGAAGGAGCCCTCGTCGACGGTGACGAGGTGGGTGGACAATCCGGGCACCGCGTTGCGGCACGACGAGACGGTGGCGACCGACCCGGGAGCGGAGATCACGCCGCGGTCGCCGACCTGTCCGCCCGACTCCGCGTAGAACGGGGTTCGATCAACGATGATTTCGCCTGCGTCCCCCTTGTCGAGGCGCTTGCTCGGTTTCCCGTCCTTGAACACCGCGATGACGTTGGCGCAGTCCAGTTCAAGATGGTCATAGCCCACGAAGGCGGTTTTCGCCTTCTCGAGCAGGGTCAGGTACTCGGGCGCGCCGGAAACCGCACCCATCTTGCTTGCGTTGCGGGCACGTTCCTGCTGTTTGGTGAACTCGGAATCGAACCCGGCGTTGTCGACCTTGAGGCCGCGGTCGGCCGCGAGTTCCTCGGTGAAGTCGAGAGAGAGGCCGTAGGTGTCGTAGAGCTTGAAGGCGTCGGCGCCGCTCAGGATGCCGGTCTTGGTGGACGCGGCCACCGAATCGAACACCGCGAAGGCCTGTTTGAGGGTGGTGGAGAACCGATCTTCTTCGACCCGGACGATCTTCTTCACCGTGGATTCGGTGGTCTTGAGGTCGGGGTAGGCGGACTGCATCCTCGCCACCAGTTCGCTCACGAGATCGGCGAGGAAGGGCTTTTCGAGCCCGAGTTTGCGGCCGTGACGCAGGGCGCGGCGCATGATCTTGCGCAGCACGTAACCGCGGCCCTCATTCCCGGGCAGAACGCCGTCTGAGACCAGGAAGGTGGTGGCGCGCAGGTGATCGGCGATCACCCGCAGGGAGATGTCGGTGGCCGGACTCGCGCCGTAGGTGACGCCGGCGAGCTTCGCGGTGGCCTCGATCAGCGGGGTGAAAAGATCGGTGTCGTAGTTGTTGAGTTTGCCCTGGACCACCGCGGTCACGCGCTCGAGGCCCATGCCGGTGTCGACGCAGGCCGCGGGCAGGGGAGTGAGGGCTCCACTCTGGTCGCGGTTGAACTGCATGAACACGAGATTCCAGATCTCGAGGTAGCGGTCGCATTCGCAGGCGACACCCAGGCAGGCGCGTCCCTCGGATACTTCGGCGCAGGGGAGCGAGTCGCCCTGGTAGTAATGAAGCTCGGAGCACGGACCGCAGGGCCCGGTGTCGCCCATGGCCCAGAAGTTGTCTTTCTTGCCCAGTTCGAGGATGCGCTCGGCGGGCACGTAGGCGCGCCAGTGGTCGAAGGCCTCGGTGTCGCGGGGCACCCCGTCTTCGCCCTTGAAGATGGTGGCGGTGAGCCGATCCTTGTCGAGCCCCATCGTGCCGGTGAGGAACTCCCAGGCAAAGGCGATGGCGTCCTTCTTGAAATAGTCGCCGAAGGAGAAGTTGCCCAGCATTTCGAAGAACGTGTGGTGGCGCGCGGTGAGGCCCACGTTCTCGAGGTCGTTGTGTTTGCCCCCGGCGCGCACACACTTCTGGGAGGAGGCGGCCCGCTTGTAGGCCCGCGTCTCGCGGCCCAGAAACACGTCCTTGAACTGGTTCATCCCCGCGTTGGCGAAGAGGAGAGTGGGGTCGTTCTGGGGGATCAGGGGGGAACTGCGGACGACCTCGTGCTCTCGATCCTCGAAGAACTTGAGGAAGGCGGCACGGACGTCATCGGCGGTGAATCGGCTACTCGTCTGCGTCATTGCCGGTATTTTCGGTCATCAGAGCGTTTTCTGCGAGGCGCACCACCCGCCGAGCCTCGGAAAGTTCAAAACCGCGCGTGAGCAGCGAGCGCAGCACGCGTGTCCGCTTTTCCCCGCGTGTGTCGCCCTTTGCCCGGGCGAGCAGGCGGGTCGCGAAGCGCAGCAGACCCAAAGGAGCCTCTTCGGACGTGGCGAAGGCCTCTTTTGTCACGGCCTGCGCGGTTTCCGCGGAGACCCCCTTCTGACGCAAGGTGGCCACAACCCGACGTGGACCGCGTTTCCCGGCCCGCGCCGTCATCCGGGCGAGGCCGCGAGCGAGCCGCTCGTCATTCACCAGCCCCTCGCGACGGGCCTTGGCCAGGGCCGCCTCCACCGCCTCCTCGGGATACTCCTTGCGGGCGAGGGCGGTGCGCAGTTCCTTCTCGGTGTGGTCGCGTCGGCCGAGCTTGGCCAGAACGAAGGCGAAGGCGTTTCGGGCCTGCGCGGGAGAGCCGGTCTCGTCCGACCCGTTACTCAATCTCGAGTTCGGTCATCGAGCCCATGCCGCCGCTCCGGCTGCCCGTGTCGATGCCGGAGAGCATCATGCGGAACTCGTCGGGGTTGGTGCAGCGCCGCGCCGCCTCTTCGCGAGTGATGAGACCCTTCTGGCAGAGGTCGAACAGGGCCTGGTCGAAGGTCTGCATGCCCTCGGTGGTGCCCTGAGCGATGGCGCCGGCGATGAGGCGGGTCTTCTCCTCGTTCACGATGCAGTCGCGGATGAACGGCGTGGAGACCATGACCTCGACCGCGGGCACGCGGGTGACGCCGTCGGCGCGGGGCACGAGACGCAACGAGACCACCGCGCGCAGAACCGAGGCGAGCTGCCGGCGGATCTGCTTCTGCTGGTGAGGCGGGCACACGGACACGATCCGGTTGATGGTCTCGGTGGCGTCGAGGGTGTGCAGGGAGGAGAGCACGAGGTGGCCGGTCTCAGCCGCGGTGACCGCGGTTTCGATGGTCTCGTAGTCGCGCATCTCGCCGACCAGGATGACGTCCGGGTCCTGGCGCAGGGCGGCGCGGATGGCTCCGGCGAAGTTCAGGGCGTCGACCTCGATCTCGCGCTGGTTCACGATCGACCGCTTGTCGCGGTGGAGGAACTCGATGGGGTC
>JAGNNV010000021.1:19040-29464 GCA_017990495.1 Vicinamibacteria bacterium | reverse complement strand
GACCTTGGACCGCGCCGTGACCTTCTCCCGGGCGGCGATGTCGAAAATGGCCCGGGCCGCTTCCGGCTGGGCTTCGGCGAGCCGGGCCAGCGGGGCCATGAACTCGACGTCTCCGATGAGGCCCGCCGCTTCAGAGTAAGCCCTGGTCCGCGCGGCCTCAAGGGTGGTGAGTCCGAGGAGGAGATCTTTCCGGGCCAGGCGCGAGCCGAGCCGGGCCAAGGCAAGATGGGCCTCGCCGCGCTCGCGGGAGATGGTGGCGCGCTCATTCGGCCGGGGTGGAGGCAGGGCCTGAAGGGCCTCCATGGCTTCTGCTTCCGCGCCCGGCGCCTCCGACGCCTCGGTTCGCCGATCCCCCGCGCGCCGTCCCGCGGCCAACGGTCGGACTCTGGCGGGCGTCAAGGTCGCGGGTGCGAATTCAGCCTCCGACCGGGTCAACCGATCCCTCAGCGCCCGGCCCTCCGCGGTATCGACATCCCTGAGGGCGTCGACCAACGCGCGCCTCGCTGCGGGGTCGAGCCGGCCCAACTCGTCGGCTGCGTGCGGCACCACCCTGGCCCCGAGGGCGCGCAGCCGCATCACCGCCCCGGTGCGTCGCTTCGGATCGGACAGATCCTGGAGCAGTCTCCGGATCTCGCTTCCTTTCGAGGCGACGATGGGCATTTCGCGAAGGGCTCAGTCTTTGGGAGTGAGACTCGCGGAGGAAACGCGCTTCTTGCCGAACAGGGCGGCCACCACCACCCCGAGGAGATAAAGCCCGATCATGGGCAGGGCCAGAAGAGTCTGGGTGACGATGTCCGGCGTGGGAGTCACCACCGCGGCCACGATGAAGGAGAGGAGAACCGCCCACTTGAAGTGCTTCAGCAGGAATCGGGCGGTGACGAGACCTACGCGGGCCAGCACGAAAATGACCACGGGGACCTGGAACACGATGCCGAGGGCGAGCAGGAACCACGAGTAGAAGCTGTAGTAGTCGCTCACCTTCGGCATGAACTCGATGTCCGCGCCCCCGAACGAACCGAGAAAGCTGAAAGTCAGGGGAAACAGGTAGTAGTGGCCGAAGGCGGCGCCGGCCACGAAGAACGCGGTGCCGAACAGGATGAAGGGAATGGCGTACGACTTCTCGTTCTTGTAGAGGCCGGGGGCGATGAAGGCCCACACCTGATAGAGCAGGAACGGCGCGGCGATGAAGATCCCCGCGAAGAAAGCCATCTTCATGTAGAGCATCACCGCCTCGGTGGGCGAGGTGGCGATGAGGCGCAGGCCCGGATAGGCGGCGCGCAGGGGCGAGACCATGAAGTGGAAGATCTCTTCCCGGAAGTTCCAGGCGATGCCGAAACCGACAGCGAGGGCGATGAGCGACTTCAGAAGCCGCGAGCGCAGTTCCTCGAGGTGATCGAGGAACGACATGCGGGCTTCGGAGTCTTCTTCTGCCAAGCGGCTCAGGAGGAGGAGTTCTTCCCGTCGGACCCGGTGAAGGTGTCCCCGGAAAGGTCGGCCGGGCTCGAGAGCATTTTCGACACCGGAACGGAACCTTCGGCCTCACGGATCATCGGAGGAGGAGGAGCCGGCGGCAGGGCCTCGGGGGGCGAACTCACGTATTCCGCAGACGAAACCTCCTTGCGCAGCTTCTCGGTTTCCACTTCGTCCTCCACCGTGCGCTGGAAATCGGCGGAGGCGCGTTTGAACTCGCCGATCATCTTCCCGAGGCTCTTCCCGATGTCGGGGAGCTTGCGCGGACCGAAGACCACCAGGCCCACGATGAAGATCAGGATCAGCTCCGGGCCGCCAAGAGTGCCAAACATGCTCCTTTGGATGTTAGCAAACCGGTATCGGAAGACCCCGGAGAAGGGCCATCGCGGGGCGCGTTGACAAGAGCGCTCCGCGTGCTTCAGCATTACCCCGACATGCAGGATCCTTCGAACGAACACGCTTCTGATCTGCTGGTCACCGAGGGATCGGATCTCACCTTCCGCGGCGACATCCGCACGAGCGGCACCCCGAAGATCCTCCGCAGCATCCTGCAGAGTGGAGAGAGCGGCATTCTGTCCTTCTCAAACGGCGTCTTCACCAAGCGCCTGTTCCTCTCCCGCGGCCGGATCGTCCAGATCGTCAGCAACGATCCCGACGAGCGCCTCGGTGAACTCCTTCTCGTCGAGGGCCGCATCACCGCGCGGCAGTTCGTCGAAGCCTCCAAGCTGATCCGACCCGGCAAGCGTCTTGGCACCATCCTGGTCGAGATTTCGGCTCTGGACGCCGAGGATCTGATCCCCGCCATCACCAACCAGGCGCGGCTGATGCTCTTCGAGCTCTTCAACTGGACCTCGGGCACCTACGAGATGTCCCTTGGCGATGTCGACGAATCCGAGTTTGTCCCCCTGAACCTCTCCTCCGACGAGGTGATCGTCCAGGGCATGCGGACGCTGCGCTGCTGGAGCCGGGTTTTCGCGGGCATCCAGAGCCTCGAATCGGTCTTTGTGCGCGTGTCCGACGTGGAAACCTGGCATTTGAAGGTCGAGCTGCTCGACGACGAACAGACCGTTTTGTCCCGCGTGAATGGCCGGCTCACCGTCGATCAGATCTCCGACCTGAGCTTCGGCACCAGCTACGAAACCTGCCGCACTCTGTGGATGCTCTCCGTGCTCGGCCTCATCCAGCGGGCGGAGAGCGCCGACATCGTCCGCTCCCAGGCCACGGCCGACGAGGCCACCGATCGGGTGGAGGTGGGCCAGATCGTCGACCGCTTCAACCGGCTCTTCGAGCGGATCTACGCCTACGTCGATTCCCGGCCCGGTGAAGGCGCCGAAGCCTTCACCGATCGGGCCATCGCCGAGATCGCCCCCAGTTTCGGCTCGCTGCTCAACGGTGTCAGCCTCCGCAGTTCGGGGCGCATCGATCCCGATCTCATCTACGCCAACCTGCACACCGAGTCTCTGGCCAATCGCAAGATGCTCGTGTCCACCGGTCTTGCGGAGCTCGTTTACGCCATCCAGTTCCTCATCCGCCAGAACTACGGCCTGCAGGAAGAGGCTGTGGTTTCGGGCTTTATCCGCGACGGGCTCTAAACTAGGCGGCAAAGGAAACGTGGGTGGCTGAAGGCGAAACGCAATACAACATTCCGGTGAGCTCGAAGCAGCTCATCGTCTACTTTGTGTTCCTCGTCATCGCTTTGTCCGCGGCCTTTCTGGCCGGGGTGATGGTGGGCCGCAACGTCGATTCTTCGCCCCAGCAGACCGTCCGCGACATCCAGGATGTGGTTCAGGAAGAGCCGGTGGCGTCTCCCACTCCCGATGCCCTGACCTATGGGTCGACGCTCGCCGGGGATAAGGTCGAAGGTCTTTCGCCCGCGCCTGGAACCAGCGCCACGCCTGTGCCGCAGACGACACCTCGGGCCGAAATCTCCCCGTCGGCCGCGGCGCCCTCGCCCACTCCCTTGTCGACACCCCGCTCCGCGGCCACCCCTTCCAGCCCGCCCCCGCGTCCCACCGCCACCGCGGCACGCCCTGCCGCCAAACCCACGGCAACGCCGCGGGCGACCCCGAAGCCCTCCCCCCGGCAATCGGCCTCCGCTCGACCCGCCGCCACACCGCTGGCCCGTCTCACCATTCAGGTGGGTGCGTTCAAGGAGCGCGCGGCCGCCGAGGCGATCGTCAAGCGGCTGAAGGGCAAGGGCTACTCGGCCTATCTGGTGCCGGTGAGCGAAGGCCTCTTCAACGTCCGTGTCGGTTCCTTCACCAAGCGTGAAGACGCCGAACGCATTCTGGCCAAGCTCGAGACCCAGGAGAAGTTCAAGCCGTTCATCGTCAAGCCTTGAGCCTGCGTCGTCGACTCGGCCTGTCGGCGTTCTCCGGAGTTCTCCTCGCCCTCGCCTTTCCCAAGGTCGGCTTCGCCCCGGCGGCCTTCGTGGCCCTCGTTCCCCTCCTGATCGCCCTGCACGGAGCCTCGCGGCGAGTAGGTTTCATGTGCGGCCACGTGGCCGGGACGGTGCAGGGGTTCTGGCTGCTCTTCTGGGTGAGTGATGTGCTGACCGTGCATGGCGGAGCCTCTCTTCCCGTCGCGTTGGTCCTGACTCTGGCCTTGGCCGTGGCTTTCGGCCTCTTCCCGGCCGCGTTTGGCGCGCTGCAGGCCCACGCGGATCTCGCCTTCGGGGTGAGAGCGCTGTGGCTCGCTCCGTTTCTCTTCGTGACCTGCGAGTTCCTGCGCGAACATCTGCTCTTTGGCTTTCCCTGGGTGTTGCTCGGCTACTCACAGGTCGACTTCCCCGAGTTCATCCAGGTCGCCTCGTTCACCGCGGTCCATGGCGTGTCATTCCTCCTGGTCGCGGCGTCTTCCGGGGTGGCCCACGCCCTCTTGAACCCGCGGCCTTTCGAGCGACGGCTGGGCATCACCGCCCCCGCCTTGCTCATCTCGGCCGCCCTCGCCTATGGCCACGGCCGGCTTCAACAACCGCTCATCGCAGACGCGAGTTTCAGCGTGGGGGTGATCCAGGCTTCGATTCCGCAGGATCAGAAGTGGGACCGGGCCCTTCTTCAGTCCAACATCGACCAGCACATCGCCCTGTCGCGCGAGGCGGCCGGCCGGCAGGCGCGGCTGATCGTCTGGCCCGAATCCGCCGTCGCCTACGAACTCGATCTGTACCCCGAGGTCCTGAAGCAGATCACCGCTTTCACCGAGGAGGAAGGCGTCTTCCTCATGACCGGCAACGACGATCGGGAGCGGGATGCCGCCGGGACGATGCGCAGCTACGTGGGCGCCAAACTCCTGTCTCCCGAGGGCTCGATCCTCCTCCGCTACCACAAGATCCGACTGGTGCCTTTCGGCGAGTATCTGCCGGTGCCAGAGGCCGTCTCGAGAGTCCTGCCCATCGGACGCCTGGTCGAAAGCGTCTCGGACTTCACTCCCGGAACGAAAGCGGTGACCGGCCGGGCCCTCGGCGTGACCATGGGAGTGTTCATCTGCTACGAGGCGATCTTTCCCTCGCTGGTCCGGCGCTTCCCCGCGAACGGAGCGCAACTCCTCGTCAACGTGACCAACGATGGGTGGTACGGAACGAGCGCCGCGCCCTATCAGCACTACGCCATGGCGCGTTTTCGCGCGGTGGAGAATCGTCGCTTCCTCGTCCGCGCCGCCAATACCGGGATCTCCGCGATCGTCGACCCCTTCGGCCGCGAACTGGCGCGCACCCGCCTCATGGAGAAACGCGCCCTGGTGGGCGATGTCCGGGCCATCTCCGAGACCACGTTCTACGCGCGTCACGGCGACGTCTTCGCCTGGTTGGTTGCCGCGTTCGCGGCTCTCTCCATCGCGGCGGCATCGCTTCTCGTGGCCTCCCGGTCGAATAAACTCCCCGTTCCTGAACCAATCAGCACACGCCCCGAAGAAAGCGAACACCCCCATTGAAAGACGAAACCAGCGAGCTCTGCATCGAGCTCAAAGCGAGGGCTGCGGACGTCCGCGGCTATCTTTGACGAAGCGAAACTGATCACCGACCTCGAGGCGGTGGACCGCGAGGTCACCGAACCCGGGTTCTGGAACGACCAGCGCAACGCCCAGAAGGTGCAGCGCAAGCGCAAGAAGATCGAGAGCAGCCTCGCGCTGGTGCGACTGGTGAATTCTCAGGAAGGCGACGTCGCCGTCTTGCAGGAGTGGCTCGCCGGTGGCGAGCCGGTCGACGCCGAACTGAAGGCCGCAGCCCTCGCCTGGCAGACGAGCATCGAAGAGGCGGAACTCGCGCATACCCTTGGCGGGGAACACGACGCCGCCAATCTGATTCTGTCGATCAACGCGGGCGCGGGCGGCACCGAGAGCCAGGACTGGGCGGAGATGCTCTTCCGCATGTACATGCGCTGCTGTGAGCGTTACGGCTACAAGGTCGATGTGACCGACTTCCAGAAGGGCGAGGAAGCGGGAATCAAGAGCGTCACCATGTTCGTCTCCGGCGAATACGCCTTTGGCAGGTTGTGGGTGGAGAGCGGCGTGCATCGTCTGGTGCGTATCTCGCCCTTCGATTCGGCGGCTCGGCGTCACACCTCGTTCGCCGCGGTTTTCGCGTGGCCCGAACTCGACGACAGCATCGAGATCGAGATCCTCGACAAAGACCTGCGCATCGACACCTACCGGTCGAGCGGCGCGGGCGGCCAGCACATCAACGTCACCGACTCCGCGGTCCGCATCACCCATCTCCCCACCAACATCGTGGTGGCGTGTCAGAACGAACGCAGCCAGATCCGCAACCGTGAAGTGGCCATGAAGGTCTTGAAGTCCCGACTCTTCGATCTCGAGATGAAGAAGCAGCGCGAGAAACTCGACATCGTGGAGGCGGCGAAGATGCAGATCGCCTTCGGCTCGCAGATCCGCTCGTACGTCCTTCACCCCTATCGCATGGTGAAGGACCATCGGACCAAGTGCGAAACCGGGGACGTCGATCGCGTGCTCGACGGTGATCTCGATATCTTCATCAAGGCCGCGCTGGTGGCGAAGGCTCGGGGCGAGTTGTCGAAGGGCGTTTCGGCGAGCGAGGAGTGAGCCTCAAGTCGCACGCCGGGGCGGCACTGCTGTACGCCGTCCTGACTGTCCTCATGACCTGGCCGATGGCGGGCAGGCTCGGGCTCATGGAGGCGGGCGACTCGTCGTACTTCGCCTGGGCCATGGCCTGGACCACGCGCGCTCTGCTCACCGACCCACTGAGCCTGCCCCACGCGAACACCCTCCATCCCCTGCGCTACACCCTCTTCCTCGACGAGCCCATCGTGGCCACGTCCATCTTGTCCTTGCCCCTGAGGCTTCTGACCACCGACCCGATCGTCCTTCTCAATCTGGTCCGTCTGCTCACCTTCTTCCTCACCGCGCTCGGCGTGCGCGCCCTCGGTCTCAGCCTGGGTCTGTCTCCCCTCGCCGCTTTCGCGGCGGGGGCGATCTTCTCGTTCTCGTCCAATCGAGTGTCCTCGCCCGCGCACATCTCCGTTCTCGGCACCCAGTTCCTTCCGCTGTACCTCCTGTTCCTGCACCGCTGGGCCCGCGAAGGTTCGGCCAAAGCCGCCGCACTGGCCGGGCTCTTCTTTGGCGTCTCGGCCTGGGCTTGCGGATACCAGGCGCTCCTCGCCGCGGCCATCCTGCCCATCCCCATTCTGTTTCTGGTGCAGAAGCGCGCGATCCTGAAGACCGCTCCCATTGGCCTCGCCGCCGCCCTCGCCCTGCTGCTGCCCCTTCAGTGGCTGCATCGTCAGGCCCTCGAGCCGCTCCGCTACGAGCGGACCGCGGATGAAACGGTCTTCTTCTCCGCGCCGCTCGAGGGGCTTTTCTCCACCTCCGCCTCGAACCGGGTGTGGGGTTCGCTCACTGAAGGACTGCGGTCGATCGTCGAGGCCGATCTCTTCCAGGGTCTCACCGTGTTGGGCCTTTCGGCGCTGGCCCTATTCTCGATCCGACGCCTCGATGCGGCGCAGAAGCGCAGCGTCGCGGTCTACGTATCGCTGGCCGCGTGCGCGGTCCTCGTGGCCCTGGGTCCAGAGATCCGACTCTTCGGGACCACTCTGCTTCCCGGCCCCTTCGCCGCCCTGCGGGAGTTCGAGGTGTTTCGCATGATCCGTGTGCCGGCGCGCGCCTCGGTGTTTGTGGCCCTGGGCCTTGCCATGCTCGCGGCCTTCGGTCTTGATCGAATCACCCGGCCGGGTTGGCGCGTGGCCCTCGTGATTCTCGCGCTGCTCGAGGCCGCGGTGGTTCCCCTCAACGTGGTGGCGGCCGACCGGTGCCTCAGGGCCGGAGATCCGACGCCTCCAATCTACGCGTGGCTCGCGGCCCAGCCAGGCGCAGGGCCGATCATCGAATTGCCCATGCTGGCGAACGACGGTCTCTTTCAGCGCCCGCGGTTTGATGACAGCGTCTACCTCCTCCACTCGACCACGCACTGGAAACCTCTGGTCAACGGCTACGCCGGGACCGAACCCCCGGAATACCTGGTCACCCGCGAGATGATGAAGGACTTCCCGTCCGCGCAATCGATCGCTCGGTTGAGGGCCCTGGGCGTCCGTCACGTCATCGTGCATCTGCGCGGCTTCGGGCCGAATCGACGGCTGGCCATCGAGGCCCGCCTGAAGGACTTCCCGGCCGACCTGGGCGAGGCGGCGCGTTTTGGCGACGATCTCGCGCTTGAGGTTCTGGAGCACCGATCGAACGGAACGGCCAAGAGCGGCTACTGAATGGCGCGGCTTTCCATCATGTCCGAGTCGGTGCGGGGCATGGGAGGCGGGAAGGCCTGCTCGGCGGGAAGCTTCTTGAGCGCTTCCTTCCAGAAGTCGATGAAGATGGGAAGCGACGTCCGCGCGCCATCCTGACCCCGGCCCAACGACTTCCGCTTGTCGTCAAAGCCGCTCCAGACTCCCGCCACCATCTCTCGCTCGAAGCCCACGAACCAGGTGTCGCTCCAGTTGTCGGTGGTGCCGGTCTTCCCCCCGAGGGGCCGTCCCAGCGATCTCGCCCGCACCGCGGTTCCGCGCTGGACCACTCCGTGCAGGATGTTGGCCATGATGGCCGCGGTTTCTGGGCGCAGAGCATCGTGCGCTTCGGGGAGTTTCTCCTCGAGCACATTACCCTCGCTGTCGGTGATCCTGGTGATGAGCATCGGGGTCATGCGCAAGCCCTCGTTGGCGATGGTCCCGAAGGCCGCCACCATCTCGTCGAGGGTGGCCTCGCCCGCGCCGATGGCGATGGGCAGATACGGGGGCAGTTCATCCTTGAGGCCGAGTTTGCGCGCGTACTCGATGCCTTTCTCGATGCCGATGGCCTGCAGGGTCTTGATGGCGGGAATGTTGCGGCTTCCTTCGACCGCCTGCTGAACCGTGATGGGCCCCGCGAACTTCATGTCGTAGTTGTTGGGCGACCAGGTGGGCGAGCCCGCGGTGGTGAAGGAGATCGGCGCATCCACGATCAGGGTTTGCGGCGTCCAGCCCAAACTCTCAACCGCGGCCGAATAAACGATGGCCTTGAAGATGGAGCCGGTCTGGCGATGAGCCTGAACCGCGCGGTTGAACTTGCTGCGTTCGAAATCGAAGCCGCCCACCATGGCCCGCACCGCTCCGGTGCGTGTATCCATGGCCAGGAAAGCGGACTCGGCCTCGGGCTCCTGCTCGAGGGAAACCTCCACCACCTTGCGCTCGGAGGCCTCCTCGCGCCGGAGAATTCGCACCAGCACGATGTCGCCCACTTTGACTGCGTCCGATACCCGCGTCTTCGCGGTCCAGGCCACGCCCTTGGCGGGCAGCCGCGCCATGGTGTCGCCAAGATCGATGATGGCCACATCCCGGTCGGCGGCCGTGACCACTCCCCGCGTGACGTCGCCTACATCGAAGGGCTGCCGCCAGTCGGGCAGGGAGAAGCCCTGGGGAATCGCACCATCCTTGAGCGCCGAGGGCCGGGCCGCCTTGTATCCCCGAGCGCTGCGGTCGTTCCTCAGAATCCCGTCGCGCACCGCGCGGTTCGCAGTCACCTGCAGCGTGGGATCGAGGGTGGTGTAGACCTTGAGACCCTCACGATAGATGCCCGCGAAACCGTAGTCGCGCTCGAGAGACTTGCGCACTTCTTCGAGGAAGTAAGGAGCGATCGACAGGGGAGAGCGCCGCGCATTGACTCCGAGAGGTTTGGCCTGGGCCTCGGTGGCCTGCGCGGGGGTGAGGTATTTCTCGGCCACCATCCGATTCAGCACCAGGCCCCGACGGCGGGTGGCGGCCTGGGGATGGTCGAGGGGGGACAGGCGGGTGGGGCTTTGGGGGATGCCCGCGATCAGCGCCGCTTCCTCGAGGTTCAGGTCTTTGGCGCTCTTCCCGAAATAGAACCGGCTCGCCGCTTCGACCCCGTAGTGGCCGTGGCCGAAGTTCACCAGGTTGCAGTAGAGGGTGAAGATCTCCTTCTTGGTGAAGCGCCGCTCGATCTCGAGGGCGAGCAGAATCTCCCGGATCTTGCGCTCGTAGGTCTTCTGGGGCGAGAGAAAAAGCAGCCGAGAGAGCTGCATGGTCAGGGTCGAGAAACCCTGCCCTTTCCGGCCGGAGCGAAAGTTGGCCCACACCGCCGCGGGGATGCGCCACACGTTGATGCCGATGTGATTGAAGAAGTTCTCGTCCTCGGTGGCAATAATGGCGTTGCGCAGCACATCGGGGATGTCCTCGTAGCGCACGAGGACCCGCTTCTCGATCGCGAACTCGCCGAGGATCGAGCCATCCGCGGCGAACACCTGGGTGACGATGTTGGGCTTCAGCTCCTCGAGTTCCTCGACCTGGGGCAGATCGCTTCCGATCGCCATCAGGGCTCCCACCAGCGACCCGAACATGATGGCCGCGCCTATAACTAAAGGTCCCCGGTTCTGCTTCAGGAACGACGGGCGGGATTGAACGTCGGAACTCATGCTCCCGCTACTTTAAGGCGAGGGGAGCGGG
>JAGNNV010000021.1:0-18940 GCA_017990495.1 Vicinamibacteria bacterium | reverse complement strand
GCCTTCGGGCTGATGAGTCGTCGCCCCGCGGCGCCGCGGAATCCGTCGCGGCATCGGAGCGCGTGATGGACCGGAAAAACCGGCTCAGCAACGGGTCGCGGGTGCTTGGTTCGCGAGCCGGCGCTGGCGCGGGCGAAGCGCTCGCGGGCGTGGTCTGATCGACGGAGTGGCTCGTCTCATCAAATCGGTTGCGGTTGCGGCGGTTATCTTGTTCCTCCTTGAATCCGTCCTGGCCCATGCCGCGACGCCGCCGCGATTCCGGGGTGGGAATGGTGGTCATCGGATCGGAGCGCAATTCGGGAGTGCTGTCCCCGGGGGAGGGGCGGATGTTGATTCGCGGCTCGGCGTCCGACCCGCGACCCGAACGATCGCTCCCGCGAGCCACGGCGCCCGCGGCTTCCACCACGCCTTCGGCCCGGCTGCCGCCACGGCCTTCGCCGGCGCGGCGCGTTTCCCGGAAGTTCCGGTCCGGAGTGACGCCTGGATTCCAGACCGCCGCGCGCTGCGCCTCATCGACCGGCACATCGACCCGACGCCGATGGACGTTGGCGCGTCCCATGTCGGCGCGGTTGGTGAACGACCATCCGTGGCCGGGCGTGAGCGACCGCGAGCCGCGAGGCACCGCCCGTCCGCCGCTGCCGTAGGCGAACGAGCCCACCGGGCGATCGTTGAAGCCGAGCGCGCACCAGCCGATGGTGTTGTTCCACCGCCCGACCGGAGTTGACCAGCCTACCCACGCGCCCGAGAAGCCGGCCTTGGGCAGCCAATGCCAGCCGACACGTGAGGAGTATCCCCAACGACCGTAGTGCGAGGTGACGAAGCCCCAAGGCTCGTCGGCGACCCAGGTCCAGCCGTAAAGGGTGTAGACCCACCGGCCGTAGGTGTAGGGCGCCCAGTCGTAGGCGACGCGGGGAACATAGACGTAGCCCTGTGGCTCGTCGTAGACCCATTCGCCATTGCGGTCGAGTTCATCGCCGTAAGGGTCGAGCTCGTCGGGCAGCCGCTCGTGATCGCGATCACGCGCCATCCGCTCGAGTTCGGTCGAGCGCTCTTCGCACCACCGGTCGAAGGAATCGACGGCAGCTCGCTGGAATCCGAACGGGCCTTCCACGTCACCGTCGCTATAACGCACACGCTCGCCGCTGCGCACGGTGAGACGCTGGCCGGAGAGATCGACGAGGACTTCGCCTTCACTCACCGAGACCACGGTTTCACCCGCGCGCACGTCCACGCGGAAAGCCGCGGCCCCTGTGGTGGTGATGCTGCCGCCGGGAGCCCGGAACTCGAAGCCCGGTCCGCGGGAACGCACGCGGGCGCCGAAGGAACCAGCGAAAACGCGCAGGCCCAGACGCTCGTCCTGATCGGGGCCGCCGCGACCCAGAGAGTCGACCTTGCTCCGTTCGGCGATCCAGAGGATCTCGCCTTCAGCGAATACGATCTCGGCCCGGCCCGCCTGGTCGGTCCACACCCGATCACCGGGCAGGAAGGGCATGTTCAGAATGGCCTCGTCCGAACTCGCTTCGTCGGCGCGCTGGATGGTGACGCCCCCGATGGTTTCGAGGAAACGCCCATCGCGGTACTTGATTTCCTGGGCGAGGGCCGTGGGAACGAACACCCCGAGGGTCAGGCTCAACGCAACCGCGGCTTTCTGGATGTTGACGGTCAGTCTTGAGCTCATTGGCATTCTCCCGATGTACGCGCCAGAAAAGGAAGCAACGATCATGCCGGAAAGCCATGAATGTTAAGTCGATGGCAGGTATGCAGTTGCGATCTCCGCTGGCTGTCCACCGACACTGAATTCGGAGCCAATCGAGGACGCCACCGTCCCAACCTGATGAAGGAAGCCCGATTTAGCGGCGCGGGCCGAAGCGAACGATCATCGAGGCGAAAACGCGCCGGTAGCGAATCTCCCTCTGGGAATCGAAGACCCTGCTGTCCTGGAATCGCGAGGCGGGAACATCGCCGCTTTCCCGGATGTAGGCGACGTCAAAGATGACCCCCCCCACTGTGACGCCGAGGCCCATCGTCAGGCCGGTGAACGTCGGCCTCTGCTCCTGGTATCTGGTCTGCGGAAAGCCGGCGACGGTATCCAGGCGGACGGTCACGGGCTGACCGTCGCGGAACGCGCCGACGCGCAGGGGAAGCAGCACGTTGCCCGACCCTCCGAGCCGCAGCACCCATTCCGCCCCTACCCTCAACTGACTGGTGTCCGACTGTCCGTTGATCCCCTCTTCCACCGCCGGGAATGGGAGTTCCGCGTAGGCATCGATGGGGTTCATTGGCGCTTCGCCTTCTTTCTCCGGAAGTTTGCGCGCGAGGGAAAAGAAGTGCGTGATGGTTGCCTGCGACCAAGCGGTTCGGGTGAAGTCGGCGGAGATCGTGAGCGTATTGGAGGCCTGGTACGATGCCCCGAATCCGTAGACTTTGGGAAAGCGAATCTCGGAGGCGGCGGAATGGCTGACGAACTCGGGTTCGATGCGATCTCCGGTTTGACTGTCGAATGCGAACAGCAGGTCCTCGCGGACCTTTCGCAGTTGCACTTTCGCGGCGAACGGCGTCTTGTACACGACGCCCAGATTGAGCTTCGCGGTGGGTGCGATGAGGGCGCCGAGGTTGACGTTCGTTCCGGAAATGTCCCAAGTGCTCTCGATTCGGCGATAACCACCGTTCTGCGCGTTGGGTCGATTCACCACCTGGGAAAAGCCGTTGAGCCACCGGTTGATGCTCAATCCAAGCCGCAACTTTGGATGAACCTCGAACCCGGACGACAGTGACACGGTGTCGAATCCGCCCCGCCCCTCCACCGTGAACTCGGTAGGCAGAACGGTGGCTGCACCTGGTGCAAATCCCTTCACCCCGACCGGGCCTTCGCTTCTTCTCGACCCGCTGAAGGAGAAGCTGCGCTGATAGGACACCTGGACGGCTCCGCTGCGTTCCCCGATACGCAGTGGATAGGCGAAGCCCATGAAGTCGGCCACCGAGGCACGGAGCTGGTCGACCGTGGTGATGCTGGTATCCGCGGGCTCCACCACGGTATTGGCTCGTGGAATCCGCTGCGAGAAGTCGTTGTGGACGCCCACCAGGGAAAACTCCGTCCGTCGCAGATAGCTGAGGCCCGCGGGGTTCCAAGACGCCGCGGTGGCGTCATCCGCGCGAGCCAGGAACGCGCCACCCATGCCGAAGGCGCGCGCGCCCGAACCCACCACCACGTTCATTCGCCCGTAGAAGGACGCGAGTTCGTCCTGATTGACCCGATCGAGATCCTGGCCACGGGCTTCAATGGCGACAAGGCCCAAGAGACAGATGGCTACGGAGACCGCGGAGAATCTCTTCGGGGAAGTCGCGTGCACCATTCTCAAAATCTTGCTGTTGCGAGCGTTCGAGGCAGGATACACCGGCCCAACCTCATGCCGGCCCGGACCCTCGAATACCTCCGTGGAGGAGGACGAAGAGGCTGGTAGAGTCCTTGCGAGAGTACCGCTTCTTGAGCGAAGGCATCGAAACAGTTTCCTCCGTGGGGGAGCGCGCCCTGGTCGCGCGCTTGCGGTCTCGTATCGCCCCGACCCAGGGCGTGGTGGTCGGCATCGGTGACGACTGCGCGGTGGTTGAAACCCCCGCGGTCTCCCTGCTCACCACCGACACTCTGGTCGAGGGCATCCACTTCGATCCTGCCATGAGCCCGCCCCGCCTGCTCGGGCGCAAGGCGCTCTCCGTCAACCTCTCGGATATCGGAGCGATGTCCGGCGTTCCTCGTTACGCTCTGGTCAACTTGTGCCTGCCTCCCACCTGTCCCCTCGAGTTCGTCGACAACCTGTACGAGGGCATCATCGAACGCGCGGCCGAAGTGGGCGTGGGGATCGTCGGCGGCAATCTCTCCGCCACCACCGGGCCGGTGGTCATCTCCATCACCCTGCTCGGAATGGGCGATCGTCCCATCCTGAGGCGGGGCGCGCAGGTGGGCGACCTCGTGGTCATCACCGGCGGCCTCGGCGCGTCGGCCGAGGGCATGCGTCTTCTTCGCGAGGGCGTGCGCCTCGCCGACGACGGTGTGGTCATCGACACCGGGATCTGGACGGCCTCGTCGGAGGCTCCGCTTGGCCGTTGTCTTCGCGCCCATCTCGATCCCACGCCGCCGCTCGCCTTCGCCCGCGCCATGTCCGAGACCGAGGGCACCATAAGGGCGATGATGGATCTCTCCGATGGCCTGTCCACCGACCTCACCAGGATGTGCGCGGAAAACGCGGTGGGCGCCCTGATCGATCCGCTGGCGGTTCCCGTGGATCCGGCGGTGGCCATGATCGAGCGGGCGCGCGGCGGCGACCCGCTTCCCCTCGCCTTGCATGGCGGCGAGGATTACCAGCTTCTGATGGCGGTGGCCCCCGAGAGCATCGACGCGGTGCGTGACATGGCCTTCGTGTGGGACCTGCCCATCACCGTCATCGGCCAGTTTGTGGTCGGCGCTCCGATGGTCACGGTGCAGGTGGGCGAATGGATCGAACCCCTCAAGTCGCAAGGCTTCGATCACTTCGGCTTCAGCGGCAGTTCGCGGTCCCGCTCCAAGCGCTCCTGAGCGCCCGCAGCGTTCGAGTAGGTTAAACCGATGCACGCTGCCCTCAAGGGCCTGCTCCATCTGCAGGACCCGCCCCACCGCACCGCACTTGCCTTCGGCGCCGGCGTTTTCATCGCCTTCTCCCCGCTGCTCGGTCTGCACACGGTGATGGCCATCGCCACCGCTTTCGCTTTCGGTCTGAACCGCGTGGCCGTGCTCGCCGGGGCCTGGATCAACGCCTGGGCCCTTGTTCCCTGCTACACCTTCGGGACGTTCCTCGGCGCCTGGATCCTCCGGGTTGATGCCGGGCAGCTGACCTCGATCGACTGGAACGCCGGCATCGGCGGCCTCGGTTCGACCCTGGGCACGCTGCTGTGGCCGTTCATGCTGGGGAACACATTGCTCGGCCTGGTCGCGGCCTGGCCCGCTTACGCCTTGGCGCGCAAGGTGCTGGAGTCGCGAGGGAACCGTCCGAAGGACGAGCGCGGCGCGGCGGCGATGCCTTCGGAAGATCCGAAGGCCTAGAAAACCGGTCTGCGCCCGACCACGCCCATCAACCGCTCCACGGCGTGTCCGGCGCGGATGAGTGTCTTCTCTTCAAACGACGGGCCCACAAACTGGAAGCCCACGGGAAGGCCATTCGAGAACCCGCAGGGAACCGAGATCCCAGGAACGCCCGCGAGGTTGGCGGGCACCGTGAACACGTCGGCCAGGTACATCTCGAGGGGGTTCGCGGTCTTCTCGCCCAGCTTGAACGCGGGTGACGGCGTCGTGGGAGTGGCGATCACATCGCAGGAAGCGAAGGCGGTCTCGAAGTCGCGACGGATGAGAGTGCGGACTTTCTGCGCCCGCACGTAGTACGCATCGTAGTAACCCGACGAGAGGACGAAGGTGCCGAGAATGATCCGGCGCTTGACCTCGGCTCCGAAGCCGGCGTCGCGCGTCTCGCCATACATGTCTTTCAAGGTGGCGCGCGCGGTCGCGGACTCGGCGCGATGCCCGTAACGCACGCCGTCGAAGCGGGCGAGGTTCGAGGAGGCTTCCGCGGTGGCCACGAGGTAGTAAACCGCGATGGCGTGGGGGGCGTTGGGCAGGTCCACGTCGACGAGCGACGCGCCGTCCTTCTCGAGGGCGGAGAGCGTTTTCTCGAACTCCGCCATCACTCCAGGATCGACGCCCTTGCTCAGAAAGTCGCGGGGCACGCCGATGCGCAGACCCTTCGTCGGCTGGGTGAGAGCCGCGCGGTAGTCGTCGACCGGCCGCGGACTGGACGTGGCATCGTGCACATCCTGACCCGCGATGATCTCGAGGGTCAGGGCCGCGTCTTCGCACGACCGGGTGAGCGGACCGATCTGATCGAGCGAGGATGCGAAGGCCACGAGCCCGTAGCGGCTGACCCGGCCGTAGGTGGGCTTCAGGCCCACCACGCCGCAAAGAGCCGCGGGCTGTCGGATCGATCCGCCGGTGTCGGAACCGAGAGCCATGGCCGCGAAGTCGGCCGAAACCGCGGCCGCGGACCCGCCGGACGAACCGCCGGGCACGCGCGACGGGTCCCAGGGGTTGCGCACCGGGCCATAAGCGCTGTTCTCGTTCGACGAGCCCATGGCGAACTCGTCCATGTTCGCTTTTCCGAGGACGATGGCGCCCGCCGCCTTGAGCCTTTGAATGACCGTGGCTTCGTAGGGAGGATGGAAGCCCTTGAGTATTTTCGAGCCGCAGGTGGTGGGAAGGCCACGGACGTTGATCACGTCCTTGACCGCGATGGGCACGCCCGCGAACGGTCCGGGATCTTCGCCTCGGGCCACGCGCTCGTCGATGGCCCGGGCCTCGGCTTTCGCTGCCTCGCTGCTTCCGGCGAGAAAAGCGCCGACCGCTCCGTCCTTTTCCGCGATGCGCGCGAGGTGCGCGCCCACCACGTCGACCGCTGAAACTCTCTTCGCCCGAACCGAGGCCGCGATTTCGGAGACGCCCATCTGAGTGAGGACGCTCATCCCCCGATCACCAGGGGCACACGGAAGAGGCCCGCCTCCTGGTCCGGCGCGTTTTGCAGGGCTTGCTCGCGGGTGAGGTCGTGGGTGGGTTCGTCGGGCCGGAACCTCTCGCCCTCGGTGGCGTGGCTCATCGGCGGAACGCCTTCGAGATTGATGCTCTCGAGGGACTCCGCGTACTTGAGGATCTGCGCCAGATCATGGGCGAAGGCCTGGGTCTCGTTTTCGGACAGAGAGAGGCGCGCCAGGGTGGCGATGTGAGAGAGCAGTTTGTTTTCGATCTCGGCCATAGAGCCCGCGTACTATAGCGGCCCATGTCCCGCGGCTCATTCGGCCTCTTTGTGGTTCCAGCAGATCCCACAAGGCTCATGACCGGCCCTATGACCATTGCCGCGCTCGCTCTGGCCGCGGCGGTGGTCACCCGGGTCCTGGGACTCGACCACGCCGGGGTCGCGTTTTGTTTCTTCAAGTCGTCTACCGGCTACGCGTGCTTCACCTGCGGCACCACGCGCGCCCTTGGACATCTGGCGGCCTTCGATGTCCCGCGCGCCTTCGCGGTTCAGCCGCTTGTCACCGTGGGGACCCTGGGGATGCTGCTGTGGGGCGCGGTTGATGCTGGTCTCGCCGCCGCCGCGAAAAGAACGATCTTCCGGCTCGAAGGCCGCTCTTCGCGCATCGTTTTCTTCGTCGGCCTGGGCCTGGCCATCGTCAACTGGTTCTATCTGCTGGCCACCGGCGTCTGATCGCGGCCCCTGCGAGCGGGGTAGTCCATGATTTCGAGGAAGCGGGAGATCAGGCGGTCTTCCACTTCGGTCTGGTCGACTTCGGCGCCCAGAAGTTTCGCGAGCGAGGTGACGCCCTGGTCACGCAGACCGCAGGGCACGATGAGATCGAATCCCGACAGGTTCGTGTTCACGTTGAAGGCGAAGCCGTGCGACGTCACCCAGCGGGAGATCCGCACGCCGATGGCTCCGATCTTGTTGTCGCCCACGAAGGTTCCGCTCTTGCCGGCGATGCGCCGGGCCGCGAAGCCGTAGTCGGCGCACACCCGGATCATCACTTCCTCCAGCTCGCGGACGTAGCGATGCACATCGCGGCGTCCCTCGGGAATCTCGACGATCGGGTAGCCGACCACCTGGCCCGGCCCGTGGTAGGTCACGTCGCCTCCACGTCCGGCCTCGAAGAGTTCAACGCCCTGTGAAAGCAGCCGCTCCTCGGAGACCAGCAGATTCTCGGTTCGGGCGTTGCGGCCGAGCGTCACCACCGGCGTGTGCTCGAGGATGAGCAGGGTGTCGCTGATCAGGCCGCGCTTGCGTTCGTCGACCAGTCGCTCCTGGAGGGCCAGGCCGTCAGCGTAGGCGATGCGGCCGAGACGACGGATGTCGAGCGGTCCGCGGCCGCTCTCCATCGTCTCGCTGGTCGTGGTCGCGTTCGTACTAAAGCGCCGACTCGTCGAAGTTCTGCAGGCCGTTCTTGAAGTGGGCCATGAACTTGTCGGCCTCCGATCCGTCGATGATCCGGTGATCGAAGGTGAGGCAGAAGTAGGCCATGGTTCTGATCGCGATGGCATCTTCGCGAATCACCGGCCGCTTCTCGATGGTGCCCACTCCGAGGATCGCGACCTGGGGCTGGTTGATGATCGGCGTGCCGAACAGCGAACCGAAGGAACCGGGGTTGGTGATGGTGAACGTGCCGCCCTGGACTTCCTCGACCTTCAGCTTCTTCATGCGCGCCCGTTCGCCGAGATCGTTCACGATCCGGGCGAGACCCAGAACGTTCTTCTCGTCGGCGGCGTGGATCACCGGCACGATGAGACCCCAGTCGAGGGCCACGGCCATGCCGATGTTGATGTCCCGGTGATAGACGATCGAGTCGCCCTCGACGCTGGCGTTCAGGACCCGGAACTCCTTGAGGGAGTCGATGACGGCCTTGACGATGAACGGGGTGTAGGTGAGCTTGACCCCGCTGCGCTCTTCATAGGCCTTCTTGTGTTTGGTGCGCAGCGCGGCCACCCGGGTCATGTCGACTTCCCACACCGTTGAAACGTGCGCCGACGTCCGCTTCGAGGCGACCATGTGGTCGGCCGTCTTCTTGCGGATGGGCGACATCGGAACCACTTCCACCCTCGACCCGACGGCCCGGGCGGTGGTGCCGGTGTGTGCGGGCTGGACGGTGGGCGCGGTCGGCATCGGCGCCGCGACCACGGCGGGCACGGGAGGAGGCGTGATAGCGGGAATCCTCGGCACCGGAGGCGGAACCACATGGGCAACCGGAGGAGCAGCCACGGGGGCAGGAACGGGCGCAGGCGCCGCGGACCGGGGCGCGGGAGCGGGGGCCAGATCGCGAGGGATCGCGGCGCTCTTACGCGACTCGACAAATGACAGGATGTCCTCGCGGGTCACGCGACCGCCGAGGCCGGTCCCGGGAACGTCATTGATGTCGACCCCGTATTCCTGGGCGATCTTGCGCACCACTGGAGAACTGCGGGCCATGCGCAGTTCACCGGTGGTCATGCCATCGCGGGGCTCGGCGGCCGGGGCTGGGGCTGCGGCGGGCGCCGCCACGGCCACAGGGGCGACTGGGGGCGCCGGTGCGGCGACGGGTGGCGGGGCCACGGGTGCGGAGGGCGGGGGCGTAGCGACGGCGGGAGCGGGAGCAGGCGCGGGTGCGGCCACGGCGGTTCCGGCCACGCCGATCCGACCCACCACCGTGCCCACTTCGACCGTGGTACCGGGCTGGATCAGGATTTCGGTGAGGACTCCGGCGATGGGGGCGGGAATCTCCGCATCGACCTTATCGGTGGAGATCTCGAAAAGCGGCTCATCCCGTTTGACGGAATCGCCGATTTTCTTGAGCCACTTGGTGACAGTGCCCTCCGCGATGGATTCGCCCATCTGCGGCATGATCACGTCGGTCATTGTTACCTCACACGAAGAAGAAGGGCGTGCCCTGCGGGGTCACGAACGGGGAAAGGCGGCATCGCCTTTGAAATCGGAGATCCATTAGTCTAACGGACAGCCGCGGTTCGCGGCCGAGGCGACTCGGCCGGTCAGTACCGGGCGAGGGCGCGGATGGCTTCGGCGATCTTGGCCGCGTTCGGGAGAAAGAACTCCTCGAGTGGAGGCGAGTAGGGCACCGGGGTGTCCGGCGGGGCGATCCGCACGATGGGCGCATCGAGGTCGAGGAAGGCGTGTTCGGCGATGAGAGCGGCGATCTCCCCGCCCGGACCGCCTGTCTTCGTGGGTTCGTGGACGATCAGGGCCCGCCCCGTCCTGCGCACGGTGGCCAGGATCGCCTCGCGGTCCATGGGCAACAGTGTGCGCAGGTCGAGAATCTCGACACTCACGCCTTCACCGGCCACTATCTCCGCAGCGTCCATTGAGGCGTGGACCATGGCCCCATAAGTGATGATGGAAACATCGTCGCCGGATCGGGCGATTCGCGCCTCGCCGATGGGTGTCACGTAGTCGCCCTCGGGCACGTCCTCTTTGAGTCGCCGATAGAGGAACTTGTGCTCGAGGAAGATCACGGGGTCGGGGTCGCGGATGGCCGCGATCATCAGGCCCTTGGCGTCGGTCGGTGTGGCCGGAACCACGATCTTCAATCCGGGCACGTTCATGAAGTACGACTCGGGACTCTGGGAATGAAAGGGCCCGCCGTGAACGCCGGCTCCCGCGGGGCCGCGGATCACGATGGGCACGCCGCCGCCCCAGCGGTAACGGCTCTTCGCCGCGTAGTTCACGATCTGGTTGAAGCCGCAGGCGATGAAGTCGATGAACTGAAGCTCCGCGATGGGACGCATGCCGAAGAGCGAGGCGCCGATGGCCGCGCCGATGAGACCGGTTTCGGAGATCGGGGTGTCGATGATCCGTTCCGGGCCGAACTTTTCGAGGAAGCCCTGGGTCACCCGGAAAGCGCCGCCGTAGTTGCCCACATCCTCGCCGAGGATGAAGACGCGCCGGTCGCGCTCCATCTCCTGCTCCATGGCCTGACGAATGGCTTCGAGGTAGGTGAGGACAGCCATGCCTAACGGCCCCCGGTTCTTCTGAACTCGCGCACGATCTCGGGGGTGGCGTCCTCGGCCGTCGAGGCGAAGTAAACGTCGGTCTGGGCGCTTGCTGGGTCGGGCATGGGCGAGGCTTCGGCCCGGGCCAGGTCGGCCACGAGTTCGTCGTCGACGCGGGCGGCGATGGCCTGAAGGTCGCTCGCGTTCACGCCGGACTCGATGAGGAAGGCTTCATACAACATGATCGGATCGCGCTTCGCCCACTTGTCGACCTGCTCCTGGGGCACGTATTTCATGTCGTCGTGTTCGGCGTGACCCTTCATGCGCATGGTGAGGGCTTCGATCAAGGTGGGTCCTTCACCCTGCCGCGCTCTTTGCACCGCGCGCCTCGTGGCGTCGTAAACCGCGAGCACGTCATTACCGTCCACCCGCTCGCCGGCGCAGCCATACGCCTGGGCGCGGTCCACGAACACCGTGTTCGCGGTCTGGCGCGCCGTGGGTGTGGAGTAGGCCCAGCCGTTGTTCTCGACAATGAGAACGAGGGGGGCTTTCTGAACACAGGCGAGGTTCAGGCCCTCGTGAAACGCTCCCGTCGACGTGCCGCCGTCGCCGATCCAGGTCAGGGCCACGGTGCGCCGGCCGTTCATGCGTTCGGCCATCACCGCGCCGGTGAGGATGGGGATCATGTCGCCCAGCATCGAGATCACCGAAGGCATCGAGCCTTCGGGCGACAACCAGCCGAAGTGAACGTTCAGGTCGCGACCGCGGGTGGGCGAGTCGGCCTTGGCCATGTACTGGCAGAAGATGTCGTGGGGCGACCCCCCGCGGACCAGAATGGCTCCGAGGTTGCGGATCAGGGGAGTGAAGATGTCGCCCCGCTCGAGCGCGTAGGCGCTGCCGATGGAGCAGGCTTCCTGGCCGAGGCTCCGATAGAGCCCCCCCACCACCTTGCCCTGACGGTAGAGGTTCGAGAGCTTTTCTTCGAGGCCGCGATTGAGCTTGAGGAAGTAGTAAAGCTCGAGGAGCTGGCCGGGGCTCAGACGGTCGGCGGAGGGCTTGTCCGAAGTCACGGGGCCGCGATTCTAGCGTCCCATGGATGTCTCGCCCGGACGGGTCAGGAAACCGTCGGATTCGGTCCTTCGAGGACCTCCACCGACACGATGGCTTGTTCCAGATTCTCGAGGACCTGACTCTTCCACACGTCGCCCGCCACCGGAACACCGGTGCGTGGCGATACCCCGACCGCACGATTCCGGCCCGTTCGTTTGGCTCGATAGAGAGAGAGATCGGCGAGTTCAATCACTCCGCTCAATGGAACCGCGCCGGGATCCTCTTGATAGAAGGGATAGGTGGCGAAGCCCACTGAGCAGGTCCGCGCGACCTTCGTGCCCGTCCCGATGTCGAACGGCTCCTGGCCCAGCATGCGCACGATACGGTTGGCGATCTCGTTGCGCGGCAGGTCGGCGGCGCCTCGGGCCACGATCAGGAACTCCTCGCCGCCCCAGCGGAAGATCAGATCGGACGTGCGCATCGCGATTTTCAGACGGGCTGCGGTCTGGCGCAGGATGGCGTCGCCCGCGCCATGGCCCCAGGTGTCGTTCACCTGCTTGAAGTGATCGAGGTCGACCAGGAACATGTGCAGTGCGGGCGAGTCCGGGCGGCAGGCGAGCGACGCTTCGCTCTCGATGACTTCCGCGAAGTAGCGCCGATTGCGCAGACCGGTCAGCGGGTCGGTGAAGGAGGCCTCGCGCAGCTCCGTGGTCTTCTGTTCCACGATGGACTCGAGTTCGCGCTGCCGCTTCTTCAGCGTCCGCGTGCGGAAATCGAGGAGCAGGAAGAAAAGGAAGGCGACCGCGACCAGCGCGAGCGCTCTCGCCCAGAACGTCAGATACCAGGGTGTCGAAACCACGAACGAGATTCCCGCCTCGTCTCCCACGCGTCCGTAGACGTCCCGCGTTTCCACTCGGAACCGGTAGACCCCGGGGCCAAGGTTCGTGTAGTCCTTTCGGGTTTCCAGGGTCCATGGCGACCAGTCGATGTCCTGACCGTCGAGGCGGAAACGGAAGCGGTTGCGCGAGGGATCGTCGAAGCTCGAGGAGGAAACCTCGAAACGAAGCGGAGCCAGGTGCGGCAGCTCCGCCTCCAGCGCATCCGTGGGTCCGCCGGCGAAGAGTTCCTGCTGGTTCGACCGCACGCGGCGGATGCGGGCGGCGATGGAGCCTTGACCCTGAACTCCCGCTTCCGGGTTGTATCGGAACGCGCCATCGTCGGCGCCGATCCACATCTCGCGCGGCGATACTTCGAGGAAGGCGAGGATTCGACTGCCCGCGGGCGTGCGCAGCAGCGGTGTGTTGCGCAGAGTGAGGCCGCCTTTGGCCTCCTCGACCAGACGCAGGGGGCGTTTGGCCGAGGCCACCCAGTATCCGCCGCCTTCTGCATCCTTGATGCGGAAGGCGCCCTTGCCTTCGCCGAGCGCGGACGTGAACCGGAAGTCGGGAACGAGGCGGTCCCGCTCGAACCGCAGCACCGAGGTGGCGGTGCCGATACGGATGCCCTCCTTGAGCGCGATCACCTCGACGAAGCCCCCGGAGATTCCATCGTTCGCCCCGAACGTCTGAGCGCGGGAAAGTACCGTCTCTTTCTCCTGGGCCGTGGGCCAGCCCGCGACCACCCGCCCCGCGGCGAGAGAAACCCAGAGACGGCCCGATTCGTCCTCGCCGATGCTGGTGGCTTCGACGCCGTCCAGGCTCTCCTCGTCCTCGGCCGCCGCGCTGATGATGAGCGGCGGTTCGGGCTGCCACTGCCCGCTTGTGCGAACGAGGGCGGCGGGTCCGTTCTGGGTGGCGGCCCAGACCCTCTCGCCGTTCTTCGAAGCAGCGAGTCCGCGCGCGCGTCCGGGCCGAACCAACCGGGCGTTCGTTCCGTTGATTTCGTAGATCCCATCGGCGGTGGCGGCGAACAACGAGCCGGCCGAGAGGAGGGCGAACGATTGTTTGCGCAAAGAAGGAAGCGCTTCGAAGGGCGCGCCCGCGCAGGTCATACGGAAGACGCCTTGAGAGGTGGCGGCGTAGATCACACCGTTGTGGCGGACCATCGATTCGACGATGCCCGGCAGGCCTTCCCCCGCACTGAACGCCTCGACCGAACCAGGCAGCAGCAGTTGAGCCACACCACCGCTGGTCCCCGCCCACAAAGACCCGGTGACGGTTTTAAGGGCCAGCACCGCGTTGTCGGGCAAACCGTGGTCTCGATCCATCCGCAGGAGAGGCCGTCCGTCGCGGTCGAGAACATGCAGACCATTTCGCAAAGTGCCCACGGCGATGTCTTCGTTGGCCAGGCGTGAAACGCTCAGGATCTCTGAGGCGGCGATGCCGTCCCCGAACTCGCCCAGCCGCGCGAAACGGCCCTTCGCCAGATCGAAGCGGAGCAGTCCGCGATCCTGGGTGCCGATCAGCAGGAACCCCGGCCCGCCTCCGGTGATGGCGGTGACCCGAACGTCGCGGAGCGCGCCTCCTCCCTGCGCGAGGGCGGCCGAACCCCCTTTCACGACGACCAGTCCGACTCCCGTGTCGTGGGCGTAGAGAACATCGTCGACCAGACCCGCGGCCGAGAAGCGGCCGACCGGCGACACCGCCTGCACTTCACCCTTGTCCAGGAAGGCCAGCCGTTCGCGCGACCGGAAATACGCCACGCCGTCACTGGACACCAGGGTTTGCCAGACGTCGGAGAAATCGCGATCCGAAGGCTTCAGGCGCGCCTCGAGCGGCTGATAGAGGAGGAGGCCCGTGGGGTCCTCCACCACTTCGCCAAAAGTCCTCGCCCCCCCGGCGAACATGCGTCCGTCCGCGCCCACGCCCACCGAGAGCGCCACCTCCGAGCGGCCAAGCGACAAGAGCCGGAAACCCACGCCGTCGTAAGTGAGCAGGCCGTTGTTGTTGGCCATCAGGACGAAGCCGCGCGGATGGGGGGCCACGTCGAAGATCTGCGGTCCCACAGTGACGCCGGCCGACTCCTCGATGGCTCGCGGGCGGATCACGTTCACGAAGGGCGACCCCGCGCAGGTCTGCCCGGCCACCGGGGCCGGGGCCCCCACGAGGGCCAGGAGGCTGAGTCCCCAAAAGGGGGCAGGAAGGAAACGCATGGCGGGTTCGAATGTTCTACGGGGAAAGTGAGAGTCTAGATGTTTGCCGCTCGGCCCGGGGTGTGATCTCTTGCGAGAATCGGCCCGTGATTGAAACCGCGTTCCTTGATGCCGGTGGCGTTCTCGTCCACCCCAACTTCGACCGGGTGGCTCAAGCCCTGGTCGACCACGGTGTGCCGGCCACGGGCGCGGCCCTGCGCGCGGTGGAGCCCCAGGCGAAACGCGACCTCGAGGATCCCGCGTTCATTCGCAGTTCTGATGACGACAGTCGCGGTCTCGCCTACTTCGCCACCGTGCTTCGGCGGGCCGGGATCGAACTCGACGACAGGGTGAAGGCGGCTCTCACCGACCTTCGCGTTTATCACGCCGCGCACAACCTCTGGGAGACAGTGCCGGTGGACCTGATCCCGTTTCTGGTGCGCCTGCGCGAGCGTGGTCTGCGTCGCGTGGTGGTTTCAAACGCAAACGGAACCCTGCACGCTCATTTCGAGAGGCTTGGACTGACCGCGTACTTCGATGCCATCTTTGACTCGCATGTGGAGAAGGTCGAGAAACCCGATCCGCGCTTTTTCGAGATCGCGCTCGAACGGAGCGGAGCGCGGAAGGAGACCACGGTCCACGTCGGCGATTTCTACGAGATCGATGTGGTGGGCGCCCGCCGCGCCGGCCTGCGCGCCATCCTGCTCGATCCGACGGACCTGAATCGCGACCGCGACTGCGTACGCGCCCGCACCCTCGACGAACTCGCCACCCTGCTAGGGGCTTGACGGATAGCGGCGGACGTTGCGGCTGAGGACGACGAGAATCAGGGAAACCGCGGCGCTGACGTATCCCATCACCGCGTAGCCCACCGAAGAAAAGACGAGACCCGACAGCGCGCTGCCCGTGCCCGCCAGACTCGTGAGCAGGAAATCGTTGAAGCTCTGGATCCTCGCCCGCTCGTCCTGCGAAAGACAGTCCGAGAGCAGGGTCGACCCGCCTACGTAGCAGAAGTTCCAGCCGAGACCCAGCAGGAAGAGCGCGATGGCGAGGGGGGTCACGTCGGTGGATAGGGTGGCGAGCAGGCAGGAGATCACCAGCACCACGGCTCCTACCCCGATAAGCGGTCCCCGCCCGAAGCGATCAGCGATGCGCCCCGAGACCACGGAAAAGGCGTACATGCCGAAGACGTGGGATGACATCACCGCGGCGATGCTGGACAACGCGTGGTGGTGGTGGGACATGTGCAGCGAGGTGATCACCATCAGCATGACCATCACCACCTGGGCGATGGCCATGGTGAGACCGGCGATCCGCACGCCCGGATCGCCAAGGATCTCTCGGACCGATCGCACCGTCGACGCCGACGACGCGGCCGAGCGATGGACCTGTCGAGCGAGGTCACGTGGATCCGGCCAGAGCAGAAGCGCCACGAGCACCGCGCCCAGCGAGAAGAAGGCTGCGCTCGCGGCGTACGGGCCGGCGAGGGGTGGACCGCCAAGCGAGGTGGCCAGGGTCGACATGGGGGCCACCAGGGTCGGACCGAGGACCGCGCCCACCGTGCCTCCGAGCACCACGGTCGAGATCGCGCGACCGCGCTCCTCGAGACGATGGACTTCGCCGGCCATGAAGCGGGCCAGTTGCAGCGCGGAGTTGGCCGCGCCCATCAGGGCCAGGCCGACGATGAATCCCAGGAACGACTGACGCACCACAAAGACCGAAGCGAGGCTCGCGCCCACCACGCCCACCAGCAGGCCGAGAACCAGCGTCTTGCGTCGGCCCAGAGGGTCCATCAGCCGGCCCCACAGCAAGGTGGCGAGGGCCCCGCCCGCCCAGTAGAACGCCGAGGGCACGCCGGCATAAGCGGGCCGCCCCGAGAGCTGTGCGCCCACGATGGGGGTGACCGTGGATGCCACCAGGAAGCCGGCCGATCCCATGGCCTGCGCCCCGAAGAGCGTCCACTTCAGTTTGCGCGCCGCCGCGGTGGTCGGCATCAGGAGCGGAAGGGAAGGATCGTGATCTCGGCCTCGATCTCGCCGATTCGCACGTGTTGCCCGGGGTCCGCATGGGAGCGGTGAACGTAGGCCATCGCGATGGCCCCGAACTCCGGCGAAATTCCCACGCTGGTCACGCGTCCGACCACCTTCTCCTCAGCGACGATGTCGTGATCCGCGGGGAGGGGCGCGGCGGCCTTCAGGCCCACCAGCCGTTTGTTGACGTTGCCGCCACGTCCCTCGAGCCGGGCCACGACTTCCTGCCCCAGGTAACAACCCTTGGAAGGCGAGTGGTAGATCGCGAGTTGGCCGGTTTCGTGGAGGAGGTTCTCCTCCCTCACGTCGATGCCGTGCCACGGGATGCCTTCTTCCACTCTGAGTGTTTCGAGGGTGGCGTTGTTGACCGGTTCGCCCAGCAGACTCCGGAGTTTCTCCTCGAGCGGAGCGGTCGCCGTGGCATCCGCGTGAATCGTGAACCCAGAGGCGGGCAGGTCTCGCCCGCGGCTGATGCGCAAGGTGCCGGCGATTGCGGCGGCGCTCGAGAAGGTGTCGATGGAGGGCGGCGGAGCGTCAACGCCGAGTGCGCTGAGAGTCTCGACAGCCTTGTCGCCGAAAAGACCGAACACCGTGGCCTCCGGCTTCTCGAAGCGCACCGGCGCGCCGACCTTGTAATGCACGAAGGTGTCCACCACGGTGTCGCGCACCGCCACTGGGAGCTCACAGATCAGTGCGTCGGCCTCGGCCAGCACGCGCATCCACGCCACCTGTTGACCCTTGAGGTTCATCAGCGCGGCCAACCGGCTCTGTCCGGGCGCAAGGCCGGCGATGTCGTTGGAGAGCAGGTTGTGCAGGAACTTCGTACGATTGGGCCCGCTCACCCGGATCAGGCTCAGGCGATCGAGGCGGATCCAGGCCGCGCCTTCACGAACTCTGGTGACGTCTTCTTCGGTTTTCAAGACCGTCAGTCTAGTGGGCCGCGTCCGATATCATCGACGGCTCCACCTCCAACCCAGCAAGGAAATTCCATGGCCGCCACCAAGATCATCGTCAAGAACAACGGTTCCATCCGCGTCGAAGGAGACTTCGAGATCGTCGACGAAACCGGCAAACTGTTCGATCTGGCCGGCCGCGACGCCATCGGCCTGTGCCGCTGCGGGCAGTCGGCCAACAAGCCGTTCTGCGACGGCTCGCACGCCCGGTGCGGTTTCGTCTCGCCGATCGAAGCGCGCGCCCTCCCCCCGATGAAGCCGAAGGCCTGATCGCCCTACCTCTCGATGTACGCATCCAGGGCGGTGAGGAGGGCCTCGGGTTTCTCCTCGACCAGGATGCGTGATCTTGCGGTTGGGGGGGCGAAACCTTCTCGTACCGTCTGCTCGACCATGCTCAGCAGCGCGTCGAAGTAGCCGGACACGTTGAGCAGGCCCACGGGTTTTCCGTGGAGACCGATCTGATTCCAGGTCAGGATCTCGAACAGCTCGTCGAATGTACCGAGACCTCCCGGCATGGCCACAAAGCCGTCCGCGAGGTCGGCCATGGCCTGCTTGCGTTCGTGCATGCTCTCGACCACGCGCAGTTCCACCTCGTGGTACGCGCGCTCCTTCGTATTGAGGTGGCTCGGGATCACGCCGACCACCCGCCCGCCTCCCACCCTCGCGGCGCGCGCCACCTCGCCCATGAGGCCCACCCCGCCGCCCCCGTAAACGAGGGTGCGCCCGGAGGACGCGATCAGGCCGCCCAGATCCCTGGCCGCCGCAGCGTATTCGGGCTTGTGGCCGGCGGATGATCCGCAGTAGACGCAGATGGAATTGAGGAAGGGCATGGCGCTCCGATTCTCGCAGAGGGGTGAGGTGCCACGAACGGGGAGTTCTGGTATCGTTCCCCTCCTTCGAAAACATGTGGGCCTGTGGCGCAGCTGGGAGCGCGCTTGAATGGCATTCAAGAGGTCACCGGTTCGATCCCGGTCAGGTCCACCATCCTCTAGCTGGGGGGCCGCAGTTCACCAAACGGACTGCAGTGCTCAGCCCCCCAGACCCCCGTCGCTCCGGCGGGAGTGAATCCCGCCTACGCTTGGTTCCGGTGGGCCGCAGTCCACCCAACGGACTGTCGTGCTCAGCCCCCCGTCGCTACGGCCGCGACTGCCAGGCTTCAGCGCGCGGTATCGTGCCTTCGTGATTCATCCTGACGACGTCCGCGCTTGGGAGTACCCTCTTCCCGGCGGATGGAAGGTGCTGGCGGGGAAGACCGACGAGGATAACGAGGCGCTCAGTTTGCGCGTGGCGCGGG
>JAGNNV010000164.1 GCA_017990495.1 Vicinamibacteria bacterium | reverse complement strand
GATCGCCTGCGCGAGCAAAGCGGTGGTCGGCGGTTCGATGAACACACGAGCGGCCAGGATCGCGAAGAGCTGGCCGGCCACCGCGACCCAGCGCACCTGCACAAGCCAGCGAAGGGCCAGGTTCTGAGGCGTCGGTCCGGCGCGATGATCGAGCGAAGGCATGGCGGCTGGCCGTCCCGAAAGCGGCACGGGACGCCCGAAGCTTAGGGTCTCCTGGGCCTTCGGGCCGATGTCGCGTCTCTCATGGCCTGCAGGGCCTCTTCCACCGACCAGTCGGCGCCCTGAAGCTCGAGCACCAGCTTCCCATCGGGTCCGATCACCACGGTCACCATCGAATGGGAGAACTGGCCGTCCTCCTTGAAAACGACGAGGCCGAAGAAGCGGCCCAGACTGCCCACCGCTTCCTTGGTCCCGGTCGCGAGTTTCCAGCGCGCGTATCGCCCCTGGCCGCGATCCTTGACGAAGGCCGAACCGAACGCCTCCAGAACCTCGGGCCGGTCGAACTCGACATCGAAGCTGACGCTCAGGAGGCGCGCGTTGTCACGCAGCTTCTTGTCTTCTTCAATGGCCTGTTCAAGGGCCTGGAAGTTCTGCATCGTGCGGGGACAAAACTCCGGAATCGGGCAGCGCGTGTAGATGAAGGTGAGCACAAGGGTGTGGCCGCGATAGTCGGACAATCGCAGTGGCTTCCCGTCCTGGTCCTCGAGGCGGAAGTCGGCCACCGGTTCGCCGACCTTCGACTCCTTGGGAGGGGCCACCGGGATATCCGGCGGCGGCTCGTAGCGAACCACGTACACGTCTTCGACCCAGCTTTCCGTGGCCTTGACCACGAGGGTCGCGGTGATGACGTCCCCCCGTCGAAGGCGTTCGAGCTTCACTCCCTTGAAGGTGAGGTTCGCGAACGTGCCCTGGGGCGCGGGCATGCGGAACGGCATGGTCATGGCGGGCATGAAGCCCGGGATGTCCTCGTGGGCGACGGTGATTTCGCGGTCGAGAAGATCGAGGGATTCGATCTTGCCCTTGAGCGGATAGCGAAACGCCCCGTCGTCGCGTGCGCAGGAGAGAAGGCTCGCCGACAGCGCGAGGAGAAGCCAGGCGGCGGCGCGGCGATGGAGCGTCACGCGAGGATGGCCCGATCAGTCGACCTCATTGTCATGGCGGAAAAGCTTAGGAGCCATCCATCCCGAACGACACGCGGCACTTTGACGCAGAGGCGGGGCGTCCTACAGGCCTTAGGGCCCCGGGGCAGGCGGGCGCTTCTGCCGCACGCGAAGAGAGCTCGTCGGAATCACGGCGACGACTCCGCGCCTCGGACGGAAGTGGCGATACAGGAACATGACGGCGAGGACTACGATCACCGCCACCCCAACGTCCTGCCACCCGATGTTCATACGCCGATTCCCAGCGCCTGGCCGGTCTGGTAGAGGATCAACGTCACCACGTAGGCGAGCACGGTCATGTAGCTGAAGAGAAACAACGGCCACTTCCACGAACGCGATTCGCGAGCGACCACGCCCAGCGTGCTCATGCACTGACAGGCGAGGACGAAGAACACCATGAGGCAGACGCCGCTCAGTGGCGTGAGCAAGCGGCGCCCATCCGGCCATGTCGCGTGTTTCAGGGCCTGACGCAGGGACTCGTTGCTCTCGTCGGCATCGGCGATGTCGAAGACGATGCCCAGAGTCGAAACGAACACCTCGCGCGCGGCGAAGGCGCCGAGGATGCCGATGCCGATCCGCCAATCGAATCCCAAAGGCTCGAGCGCCGGCTCGAGGACGTGGCCAAGGCGTCCCGCCACGCTTTCCCGAAGGCGCTGCCCGGCCTCGGCGGAGGCCAGTTCGGCGCGGCGAGCCTCGAGCGCCCCCCCGCTCAGGCTGGCCGTCGCCTCGGCCTGGCGCGTCGCGAACACCTCGGTAGTCTCCGCAAGACGGGGGTAGGACAGAAGCACCCAGAGGATGATGGTGAGCGACAGGATCACGGTTCCCGCTTCGACGAGGAACGACCGCACCTGCTGGCCCACGTTCACGGCGAGGTTGCGGAATTGGGGCCGCCTGTAAGGGGGCAGTTCCAGAATGAGCGTCGGCCTCGGCGCCTTGAGCACGGTGCGCCGAAGCACGGCGGCGGCGGAGAGCGCGGCAATCACGGAAAGGGAGTACATCGACAACAACACCAGAGCCCCCACCGAGAGCACCCCGAGGACGGGCGCCTCGCCATTGAAAACGGTGGCGACGACGAGCAGATAGATGGGCAGGCGGGCGCTGCACGAGGTGAACGGCAGCGCGAGCATGGTGATCAGCCGGTCCTTGCGGCTCTCGATGGTGCGCGTCGCCATCACCGCCGGGATGGCGCAGGCAAAGCCCGACAACATCGGCACGAAGGCCTTGCCGTGGAGGCCCACGCCTCCCATGACCCGATCAATGACGAAAGCCACGCGGGCGAGATAGCCCGAATCTTCGAGAAAGCCGATGAAGAGGAACAGCAGGGCGATCTGCGGCACGAACACCACGACGTTGCCGACACCCGCGACTATCCCCTGGCTCAGCAGGCTGGCGAGAGGCCCCGCGGGAAGAGTGGCGGCGATCCATGCCTGGACGGCGCCCACGGCACTCTCGATGAGCGCGACCGCGGGCTCGGCTCCGGAAAACAGCACCTGGAAGACGCTCAGCATCACGATGACGAAAACGATGAGTCCGGCGATCGGATGCGTGAGCACGGCGTCGATGCGCTCAGTGCGGGCGTTCACGGGGACGGGTCCGCAGACGCCCTCGAGGACCCGGTCGATCAAACGGTAGCGGGACTCGACGATGGCGAGGTCGAGGTCGGCTCCACGGCGCTCGGCGCGGCTGCGGGCGGCCGCGACGGCCTCGCGCACCGCGGGCGGGACGCGGGCCAGCTCATCGTCTCCCACCGACAGCGCCGCCCAAAGGACCAGGGCCCGCGCCTCGGCATCGGAGCGCGGAGCAAGAGTTGAGGTCACCGCGGCCGCGATGGGGGCAAGGTCCTCCTCCACTTCGTGAGCCAGAGGGGTCTGGACGCGCGGCTTGTGCGCGGCGCCGGGCTTGAGGGCGGCCGTCAGCGCCTGAACCAGCCGCTCATGCCCTTCGCCGGTGGAAGCCACGATCTCCACGATGCCGACGCCGAGACGTTCGGCCAGCCGGACCGTGTCGAGGGCCAGGCCGGTGGCGCGCGCCTCGTCCATCATCGTCATGGCGATGATGGTGGGCACGCCGGTCTCGAGGACCTGGAGAGCGAGGTAGAGGTTCCGCGCCAGGGCGCTGGCGTCCGAGACCACAACCACGGCATCGGCGCGGCGTCCCTGGCCGAGGAGCGCGTCGACCGCGATCTGCTCGTCGGGCGAGCGGGCGGACAGGGAATAGGTTCCGGGAAGATCGAGCACGTCGACCTCGCCTACGGCCTCGAGCCGCAGGGTTCCCGCGAAGGGAGAAACGGTGACGCCTGGATAGTTCGCGACCTTGGCGCGCGAACCGGTCAGCCGGTTGAAGAGCGTGGTCTTGCCGGAGTTCGGATTCCCGGCCAGCAGGACGAGCGGCGCGCTCATCAGCAGGTTCCGCTAGACGGCCGGCTCAACTTCAATGAGCGCCGCTTCTTCACGTCGGATGGAGAGAGAGTAGTTCCGCAGGCGAAGCTCGATGGGGTCGCCGAGGGGGGCGCGCCGAACCACGCGCACCCGCGTGCCGGGAAGCAGCCCCATCTCGAACAAGCGACGGGCCGTGGCTCTCGGAAGGACCAGTCGGCGGACAATGGCTGAATTCCCGTCGGCGACCGCTGCAAGGGGCGTGGCCACAATCCTGACCGGGGGTGTGGAGACAGCGCTTTCAGCGAGGCTCAGCATCGAGCGGATCGTATCATATGAAATCGGATTTCACTTTCAATAGACAGCACACTGCGTCGCCGCCGGCGAGAATCTACTCCGTTCGGGTTCCCGATCGGAGAAGACGACTGGGTGCGGTCCCTCGACGGCTTGTCCGATCGGCCGTCCTTCGCCTTGGCCATGACCGCCACGCGCGACACATTGCCGCACCGGATCTCCACCGATTCGCCCTGACGGAGCAGTTATCGTCCGCCGCATGTCAAGACCGCAGCGCCCCTATGGTCCGCTCCTCCTCGTCGGCTCTCTTCTCATTGCCGGCGTCGCCGCGTCGGATGCTCAGCCGGCCCGCGGCCGGATGCGCAGCCAGACCGAGCGCGCCTCGGGCCTTCCTGCGGCCTTCATGGAAGCGAGGCAGTGCGCGCTCTGCCACAGCACCAGCCCCGACGCGCGCGCCATGATCGATGCCGGCGGGGCCGATGTCTCCCCCTTTCTCACCTGGTCGGCCACGACCATGGCGAACTCGTTCAACGACCCGTACTGGCGCGCACAGATGTCGCACGAGATCGAGAAGAACCCAGCCCACAAGAAAGAGATCGAGACGCTGTGCCTGACCTGCCACGCGCCGGCCTCGAGCCATCAGGCACGCCTCGACGGCGTCCCGAGCCCGGCCTTCGAAACACTGGGCCGCGACCCGCTCGCTCGCGATGGCGTGTCATGCACGGTCTGTCACCAGGCCCAGCCGGGAAACCTCGGAAAGCCCGAGAGTTTCTCGGGACGGCTCGACATCCGCGACGAGCAGACGATCTTCGGCCCCTACAAGGACCCGCTGCCCATGCCCATGCGGATGCACACGGGCTACACCCCGACGTTCGGAGAGCACGTCTCGTCGTCCGCCCTTTGCGGGTCGTGCCACACCCTTTTCACCCAGGCGAGCGGCGCTCGCAGTCCGTTTCTCGAGCAGGCTCCCTATCTCGAGTGGCGCAACAGCGTCTACTCCGACGAGCAGGGCAGAACTTCGGCGTCGCGTTCCTGCCAGGAGTGCCACATGCCCGACGCCGGGGCCATGCGCATCGCCCGAAACCCAAGGGGCTTCGATTTCAACATCGCGCCGCGCGAGAACGTGCGCAGCCACGCCCTGGTGGGCGGCAACGCTTTCATGCTCGACCTCCTGCGGACAAACGCAGCCGAACTCGGAGTCACCGCCGAACCCGAGGCGCTTCTCCGGGCCGCCGCAGCCACGCGGGCGCAGCTCGCGCACCACACGGCGAAGATCGACATCGCGAAACTGCGCCGCACCTCGACCGGAGTGGAGTTCGACGTGGAGGTCACGAACCTCAGTGGTCACAAGCTGCCAAGCGGCTATCCCTCTCGTCGGGTGTGGCTCCAGGTCGAGGTCCGAGCGGGCCAGGACACGCTGTTCTCGTCCGGCGCCCTCGACGAGAAGGGCTTCCTTCGCGGCGTCGCGAACGATCTGGGCGAGCCCCATCGCGATCGCATCGAATCGCCGTCCCAGGTGGCGATCTACGAAATGGTCGCGCTGGACACTCGCGGGAAGGTGACGACGTCGCTCGCCGATATGGCCGCGCACCGGAAGGACACGCGGCTGCTGCCGCTTGGATGGCGCCCCGACGGGCCGCATGCCGACGAGACGCGTCCTTTGGGCGTCGACGGCGACCGCGACTTCATGGCCGGCCGCGACACCGTGACCTACGCAGTGGTCCTGCCCGAATCCGCGCGCGGCTCGTTGACCGTAGTCGCGCGTCTGCACTATCAGGCGATTCCGGCCGCCTGGGCCAACTCCCTTCGTTCCTCCTCCACCGAGGCCTCGCGGGCATTCCTGCGGATGTATGACGCGGCATCGAACGCGCCAGAAACGCTCGCCTCCGCCGTGGCGACGGTCGACAGCTCGAGATAGCTCCGCTCCCCGGCCCTCCCTCCGCTCAGCCTGGCACGCCCATTGCTGCCCAGGCCACCTGTATGAACGACTCCACGACACACGCTGTCCACCTCGCGGCGGTCGCGGGGGTCAGCGCCGCCTTCGGCTCCCTCGGCCGCGTCTTTCTCTGCGCGGACAAGTCCTTCCGGGTTGTCCATGCGTCTTCCCATCTCGACCGCCTGATCGGCCCGGGCGCGTCAGATCAGGCGAGCGGGCAGACCCTTTCCGAACTCCTGGGGGCGGATCTTTTCGGCCCGGCAGGGACACTTCGCCAACTGCTTCTCGCCGGTGAACGGCGCGAGGGCTGGCGCTCGATGCTCACGGTGGGCGACGAGAGGCCGAGGCTCGTTTCGCTCACCGCCGCTCCCTTCCAATCGGACCCTGGAATGGTCTGCGATCCGAGAGTGGCTTACATCGTGGTCCTGCGCCCGGCCGAGGAAGACCAGACCGCCTCGGGAGTGACGGCCCTCTTCCCCGGCCTCATTGGCCGCTCGTCAGCGATGGAGAGAATCCTCCGTCTCGTCGAGAACCTCGAGCACAGCGAGGCCACGGTGCTGCTCACCGGCGAGAGCGGAACGGGCAAGGAGATCCTCGCCCGCACCATTCACGCCCACTCGCCTCGGCGCAATGGGCCGTTCGTGGCCGTGAACTGCGGAGCCCTGCCCGGTGATCTACTGGAGAGCGAACTCTTCGGACATGTGCGCGGGGCCTTCACTGGCGCGGTCCGTGAGCGTGCCGGGCGATTCGAACTGGCCGCGGGCGGGACGATGTTCCTGGACGAAGTGGGCGATGTTCCGCTGCACCTTCAGGTGAAGCTGCTGCGCGTACTCCAGGAAAAGACGTTCGAGCCGGTAGGCCAGAGCAAGTCCAAGAGTACCGACGCCCGGATCATCGCCGCCACCAATCTCGACCTGCGCCGCGCGGTTCAGGAGGGACGTTTCCGCGAGGACCTGTTCTACCGCCTGCGCGTCGTGCCCATCGAGATCCCTCCTCTACGCGAGCGTCGTGCCGACATCGAACCCCTCGCCACCCATCTCCTCGCCCGGGTCGCCGCGCGTCAGGGCCGGGCGCTCCGCTTCTCACCCGAGGCGTTGCGCGCCATTCTCGACAATCACTGGCCGGGGAACGTGCGCGAACTCGAGAACGCGCTCGAGTATGCGGTTGCGGTCTCCAGAGGCCAGACCCTGTTGCTCGAAGACCTCCCCGCGGAACTGCAGCCGTCGACGCTCGAGACGCCGAAGGAGATCACGTCCGCACCGGCCGCGGGGCCCATTCACGACATCGTCCACATCCGCAGAGCCCTCGAAGCCCATCGCTGGCGTCGCGTCGATGCCGCCCGCGCTCTTGGAATCAGCCGGGCCACGCTCTGGCGTCGCATGCGAGAAGCAGGTCTGTCGACCCCGTAAACATTTCGTTTCATGCGACGTACCGTCGCAACGTTTGCGCTCTCGACGCGGTTTCCCCGGGACTTGGAAGTCGGCCTAAGTCCTTGATTGCCATCAGGCGTCGCCGTGGCACATGTGTTGCTCAGTTGCAGCCCGTGATACGCCGCAACTGACCTTATGACCACGAGAGTCCCCGGTAACGCGACAGCGGCTCAGCCCTACATGAACCCATATGTCGCGGGAATCGGGCTCGGCCTGGTGCTGCTCTCCGCGTTCGTGGTGATGGGTCGGGGCCTCGGCGCCTCCGGCGCGTTCACCGCCGTCGTGGCCTGGGCGGTCAACTCCGTTGATCCGACGTATGTCTCCGGGAATGCATTCCTTGATCGGTACATAGGCGACGGGTCCACCCACCCGCTCAAGGCCTGGCTGGTCTTCGAGGTTCTGGGCTTGTTCATCGGGGCGCTCGTCTCCGGCCTCCTCGCCCGCCGCGTGGCCGTGATCGTCGAGAAGGGACCGCGGATCACCCGAGCCGCCCGTCTGGCCCTCGCCTTTGCCGGTGGACTGCTGATGGCGTTTGGGGCGGCCCTCGCGCGCGGATGCACCAGCGGTCAGGCCCTTTCGGGAGGCGCGCTGCTCAACGCCGGAAGC
>JAGNNV010000163.1 GCA_017990495.1 Vicinamibacteria bacterium | reverse complement strand
CGCTTGCGGCTCTTGGCCTTCTTGGTCAGGATGTGGCGCTTCATCGAGTGATTGCGCTTGATCTTGCCGGTGGCGGTGAGTTTGAAACGGGCCACCGCGGCGCGCTTCGTCTTCTTCTTGATCTTGGTCTTTGGCTTTCGCATTTTCGTTTCTAGTTTCTCGAGGAATTGCGGATTCTAAGCGACGGAAGCCGCTTTCGGGTGGCCGGAGTCAGGCCTTGGGGGCTTCGGGAGCCGTTTTGGGCTTCTCTTCGCCCTTCTTGGGGGCTTTTTCGGGCCGGTCGCCGGGTTTGGCGGATCCCTTGGCTTTGGCCTCGTTCACCTTGGCCGTGGCCTTCGCCAGCTCCTTACCGGGGGAGAGGATCTGCGTCATCATGTTGCCTTCCAGACGCGGCGGCACTTCCACGATGGCGGACGCGCCCAGATCGGCGGCCAGCTTGCGGAGGATGTCGAGGCCCACGTGCGAGTGGACGATCTCCCGGCCGCGGAACTGGACGAGCGACTTCACCTTGTTGCCTTCGGCCAGGAAACGCTCGACGTTGCGCTTCTTGAAGTCGAAGTCGTGGTCGTCAACCTTGGGCCGGAACTTCACTTCCTTGATCTGGATGTGTTTCTGGTGCTTCCGGGCCTCGTTCTCACGCTTGTTCTGCTCGTAGAAGAACTTGCCGGCATTCATGATGCGGCAGACCGGCGGGACGGCCTGGGGGGCCACCTCGACCAGGTCCAGTTCCTTCTCCATGGCGATGGAGAGGGCCTGTTCGGGCGGCATGATGCCGAGCTGTGCGCCATCGGCGTCGATGACGCGGATTTCCTTGACGCGGATCTTTTCGTTGATGCGGACGGATTTGGGATCTATGGGGCACCTCCGGCGTTTGACGCAAGCCGCCAGGGAGCGCGCTTGTCATCCACAACCAAGACTGAATGGAAAATCACGACGGCTCCTCGTTCACGTTGTGCGTGGCGACAAGTCCTGAAAGTTTGCTCACGAAGTCCGCGACGCTCATGGTCCCGAGGTCGGCCTTGAAGCGATGGCGCACCGCCACCGTGCCTTCGGCCGCTTCCTTGTCGCCCACCACCAGCATGTAGGGGACCTTCTGGGCCTGGGCTTCGCGGATCTTGTAGCCCAGTTTCTCGTTGCGCTCGTCGACCTTGATGCGGAAGGCCGAAAGTTCGGCCGCGACCTTGCGCGCGTATTCGTTGTGGTTCTCGACCACCGGAATCACCACCGCCTGCACCGGCGCGAACCACACCGGGAACGCGCCCGCGTAGTTCTCGATGAGCAGCGCGATGAAGCGTTCGAAGCTGCCGAAGATCGCCCGATGCACCACGATGGGGCGGTGATCGGCGCCGTCCGCTCCGGTGTAGGCAAGGTCGAAACGCTCGGGGAGCTGATAGTCGAGCTGGATGGTGGCGCACTGCCACTTCCGGCCGAGAGCATCGGTGACGTCGAAGTCGATCTTCGGACCGTAGAAGGCTCCATCGCCCGCGTTCACGGTGTATTCCTGCTTCGCCGCGTCGAGCGCCGCACGAAGCTGGGCCTCGGCGTTGTCCCACTGCGCGATCTCGCCCAGGAACTCGGCCGGCCGCGTTGAAAGCTTCATTTCGACCTTCAGACCGAAGTCTCCGTAGACCTTCTTCACCAGGCGCAGCGCGCTTTCGACTTCACTCGCGATCTGGTCGGGGGTGATGAAGATGTGGCCGTCGTCCTGGCTGAACTGACGCACACGGGTGAGGCCGGACAGGACGCCCGAAGCCTCATTGCGGTGCAGCACGCTCTGATCGTGGAAACGGATGGGAAGCTCGCGGTAGCTGCGCTTCTCCGCGCCGAACATCAGCATGTGGCCCGGGCAGTTCATGGCCTTCATGCCCATCACTTCATCGCCCGAGTGGATCTCGAACATGTTCTCGCGATAGTGGAACCAGTGGCCGGAGGTCTCCCACAACTTCTGGTTGTACACGAGCGGCGAGCGCACCTCGGTGAATCCGGCCGACTTCACCACATCGCGCATGTAGTCGGCCAGGATGTTCCACAAGATGGTGCCCTTGGGCAGCCAGAACGGTGCCCCGGGGGCCCACGGGTGGGTCATGTACAGCTCGAGTTCCTTGCCGAGCTTGCGGTGATCGCGCTTCTTGGCCTCGGCCAGGTTCTTGAGGTGCTGATCGAGTTCTTCTTTGGTGAAGAAGCTGTAGCCGTAGATGCGCTGCATCGAGGCGTTCTGGGCGTTGCCCTTCCAGTACGCGGCCGCGGGCGAGGGGTTGAGCTTGAAGGCCTTGATGTGCGACGTGCTCGGCAGATGCGGGCCAAGGCAGAAGTCGATGAAGGGCCCCATGGTGTAGCACTGGACGATCTCGCCGGCCTTCTCTTCGATGAGCTGGCACTTCAGGGTCTGGCCTTTTTCCGCGAAGACCTTGAGCGCTTCTTCCTTGGGCAGGAGCTTCTTCTCGATGGGGCGGTTCTGCTTGACGATGTGCGCCATCTTTTTCTCGATGGCGAGCAGATCTTCAGGCGTGAACGGCTTTGAGGTCAGGAAGTCGTAGAAGAACCCATCATCGGTGGGCGGGCCGATGCCGCACTGGGTGTCGGGGAAAAGTTCGGTGACCGCGGCCGCGAGCAGATGCGCGGAGGAATGGCGGTAGATCTCGATAGGGGAATCCGCAGGGCTACTCTCACCGGAAGGACCGGTAAGGTCGGGAGGGGTCACCGACGACATCAGCGTGAGCTGAAGGGGGAGCGGATCATCAAATCGCGTTCGGTCCTGGAGTATCGAGAAAACGGGAGTCGGAAAGCCTGCGGAATGGTAGGCACGGATGGAATTGAACCATCGACCCCTTCCGTGTCAAGGAAGTGCTCTACCACTGAGCCACGTGCCTGAATACCAAGGGACCGCAAGGTTCCCGGGACTGCAGAGAGTATCGAAGCCCGCCCGCGAGTGTCAACTTTGCGTATTTCAACCGCGCAGACGCGCCACCGCCGCGGTGACCGCGGCCACCGTTCGGTCGATCTCGTCATCGGTGGTGCCGCGCCCAAGCGAGAAACGGATGGCCGCGTTCACACGTTCCCGCGGGAGGCCCATGGCCTTGAGCACATGCGACGGTTCGGGGGAACCCGCGGCGCAGGCGGCGCCTGTGGATACTGCGATGCCTTGCAGATCGAGGGCGATCAGCAGGTCTTCTCCGGAGACTCCGTCGAAAGACAGGCTGGTGGTCGAGCACAGACGCGGACCGGAGCCGTTGCGGCGGACTCTTCCACCGCCGCTTTCCATAAGCCGTTGCTCGAGCCGGTCGCGCAAGGGCTCGATGCGCGCGACGTCTTCATGGCGCCTGCGCCGAGCGAGTTCAGCGGCTTTGCCGAACCCCGCGATGGCGGCCACGTTTTCGGTGCCGGCCCGCCGGTTCCTCTCCTGGGCTCCGCCGCGGATGAGCGCGGTCATGCGGGTGCCGCCGCGCACGAAGAGCGCGCCCACACCTTTGGGCCCGTGGATCTTGTGGGCGGAGAGGGTCATCAAGTCGACATCGAGGCCGGGCGCCGAGATCGCCACCTTGCCGATGCCTTGAACCGCGTCGGTGTGAACGAGGGCGCCTCTTGCGCGGGCGATTCGCACCACCTCGGGGATGGGCTGAAGAACCCCGGTCTCGTTGTTGGCGAACATCACCGACACCAGCGCGGTGCGTTCGTCCACCGCCGCAGCCAGCGCCGAGAGGTCGACGATGCCGGTTTCATCCGCTCGGGCCAAGGTCACGCGGTGTGTTCCCCGGTCGAGGGCCTTCGCGGTGTTGAGGATCGCGTGATGTTCGATCGCGCTCGTCACCAGATCGGTGCGAGGCGTGTCCTCCTCAGAGCCCGCAACCGCGCGCAGGACGCCCAGGATGGCCAGGTTGTCGGCCTCGGTGCCGCTGCCTGTGAACACGATCTCGGCGTCCCGAGCGTCGATCAAGGCCGCGACCTGGGACCGGGCCTCGTCGATGGCTCCCCGCGCCCTCTGACCGAAGCGGTGGACCGACGACGGATTTCCGAAATCGTCGCGCAGGTACGGCAGCATGGCATCGAGAACCTCGGGATCGAGCGGCGTGGTGGCCGCGTGATCGAGGTAGATCGGAGCCACGTCTAGCGGACTCTAGTCATGGAAGTCCGGCCACTCCGACATCGGGGTCGTGGTCTTGACGATGTGCATCCCCGCGGCGTGATAGCGGCCCAGTGCATCCTGGGCGGCGTCGGTGAAGTCGGCGAAGAACGAACCGGGCGAGGCAGGATTCGGGACCGCCACCGCCGACATTGCGTCTTCCAGCACGTAGACGCGCCTGGCGAGCGAGGGGTCCTTCGCCTGAATGGCCTCCAGAAGGTCGTCGATCGAACTCTTCACGCAGTGGCTCGAGGCTTGGCCGGCGATGATCAGGCGATCTTCGCGGAGGAGAGAGTGGATGAGAGCGCCGTTCCGGACGCCGAGCGACGCGCCATCGTGCGCCTCCAGAACCTCGGGCGAAAAAACCGAGTAGTTCTCGGTGAGGGGATGAGTGCCTTTGATCTCGACTCCGTTCCGCGCGCTTCGCGCGTAGGCGTGGAAGAGACGCGCTTCCTGGACCACGCCCACGAGGGCATGACCGTCCCCTCCAAGCAGGACGTGGGGGGGCCATAGGTAAAGCACGTAGCGGCCGGCCTCAGCCAGGGCCTGGGCGTAGGAGAGGACCTGCCGGTTCAGCCAGCCGAGGTCGGGCGCGCCTGCCGCCTCGACCACATCCGGATTCGGTCGCACATCCCGGGCCCGGATCTCCTCGACGGAAATCGTGCGGTGGGGAGTGAGCGGCGCGCCGTCGCGATCGACCCAGAACGGCGCGAAGAAGATCTGAAACGGCAGGTGCGAGTCGAGGGTGCAGGTGATCTCGCTGATCGCCGCCAGATTCTCGTAGATGAAACGGGCGATTCTGTCGTTGTCCTCGAGCGCGCCCAGACCGCTGCGTCCGCCCACGTACAACGTCCCCTCGGGGAAACAGAAGTCGCGTTGTGCGTCGATGAGCACCAGGTGGTGACGACGGGAGTCGGAGGCGGCCGGCCGCACCGCGTTCTCCTTCCGGAACAGGGTGGCGGCGTCGAACAGGCCTTGGGCATCGGGCCGGTATGTGAACTGTCGCGCGTTCTCCGGACGGTAATGAGCGGGCAGGGCGGTTGTGGTCATGGCGAGGCTCTCTCAGTCGAACAGGCCGTCTTTGCGCAGATTGCGCAAACGGAGCATGAGGTCGGAGCGCATCTTGAAGAGCGACTCTTCGAGGCCCACCGGATAGACGTGGGGATTCACGAAGCGCTTGATGCCGGCGTGGAGCTTCGCAAGATCGTCGGCCACCCGGGCCCGGGGTGCGTCGAGCCCTTCCGCCGCGGCGACCAATACGCCCCGGCGGAAGAGGGGCTTGAGCAGATCCTCGAAGGTGTGGGTGTCCTCGAAGGAACGCCGCCGCGTCATGTCCAGAGGGTCGATCATCAGCGAGGACGAGGGCTTCGAGGTGGCGGCGCCCCCGGTCTCGGCGTCATCGTGCCAGATCATGTCGCCCAGGAATCCGTGGTCGCTCGAATACCTACGCACCTGCTGGATCCCGGGGTTCGAGACCTTGGCCGCCTGCTCCGACAACTTCATGCGCGGCCGCCAGGGACCGCCCGGATCCTTCACCGCGGAGAGTTTGTACACGCAGCCCATGGCCGATTGATCGTGGCCGGTGATGAGTCTTGTGCCCACGCCCCACACCGACACCTGCGAGCCCTGCTCGCGAAGACTGTTGATGATGTTCTCGTCGAGTTCGTTGCTGGCCACGATGGCCGCGTCCTCGAAGCCCGCCTCGTCCAGCATGCGCCGCGCCTCGATCGAGAGGTAGGCGAGGTCGCCCGAATCGAGACGGATGCCGCCGAGGCGATGGCCGGCCTGCCTCATCTTCCGGCCCACTTCAATGGCGTGGGCCACCCCGTCGAGGGAATGGAAGGTGTCGACCAGGAACACGCAGTTGCCCGGACTCGCCGCGGCGTACTGCTCGAACGACTCCATCTCGCTGCCGAAGGCCATCACCCAACTGTGGGAGTGCGTGCCCTTGACCGGAATCCCGAAGAGCTTTCCGGCCAGCACGTTGGAGGTGGCGTCGCAGCCGCCGATGTAGGCGGCGCGGCTTGCGGCCAGGGCGCCGTCGATGCCCTGGGCCCGGCGCAGGCCAAACTCCATCACCGGTTCACCCCGGGCCGCGATGGAGATGCGCGCGGACTTGGTGGCGATCAGGGTTTCGAAGTTGATGAAGTTGAGCAGCGGAGTTTCGAGGAGCTGGGCGGCGATGATCGGGCCGCGCACGCGCAGGAGGGGCGTGGAGGGAAAGACAATCCGGCCTTCCTCCACCGCGTCGATGTCGCAATCGAGCCTCAGTTCGCGCAGGTACTCGAGGAAGTCCTCATCGAACAGCGGCCGTCCGTCGGACCCGTTCAGGGTGCGGAGGTAGTCGAGATCGTCGCCCTCGAAACGAAAGTCGACGATGAACTCCTTGGCCCGGGCGAGGCCGCAGGCCACCGTGAATCCGCCTCCAAAGGGGTTGCTGCGGAAATAGAGGTGGAAAACGGCCTGCTTGCGGTGCGACCCGGTCTTCCAGTGAGCGTACGCCATGGTCAACTGGTAGAGGTCCGTAAGAAGGGCGAGCGGCGGCCGGTACAGGGACGAGAGGGAGTTCATTTATGGATCCGGTCCAAGCTTCGGGGAAAGTCTAGCTAGAATCGCGCAACGCCATGCCGAAGATTGTCGCGCTCCTCACGGACTACGGTACCAAAGACCAGTACGCGGGCTCGCTTCGCGGTTCCGTTCTCGCCGCCTGCCCCGAAGCTCACGTGGTGGATATCTCCCACGACGTCACGCGCCAGGCCGTGCGCGAGGCCGCCTTCGTCCTGCGCGCCACCGTTCCCGTTTTCCCTGCGGGCACCGCGTTCGTGGCTGTCGTGGATCCAGGCGTGGGCACCGCTCGGCGCGGCATCGCCATTCGGGCCGGCGGCTACTTCTTCGTGGGTCCGGACAACGGGATCTTCAGCCTGATCCTGAGCGATCACCCCGAGGCCGAGGTGCGGGAACTCACCAACGCCGGTCTCTTCCGCGCCAACGTGTCCTCCACTTTCCATGGACGCGACGTCTTCGGCCCGGTGGCAGGCGCTCTGGTTCGCGGCACCGCTTTCTCGGACGTGGGCCCGATCATCGACGACGCCTTCCACTTCGAGTTCCCCGAGCCGCGGATCGTCGACTCCGCCATCGAAGGAACGGTCATCTACATCGACACCTTCGGGAACCTCGTGTCCACCATCGGCGGGCCCGCGTGGGCAGCTTTCGTGAAGGAGGTCAACGGCGACCTGACCGAAATGGTGGCCGAGATCGACCGGGTGATCGTGCCCGTGGTGACCACGTTCGGTGATGTGCCCGAAGACGAAGCCTGCGCCTACCTGGGCTCCACCGGTCGCATTGAGATCGCGGTCAACCAGGGCTCGGCGGCCAAGCGCTTCGCCGCGGTGATCGGCGCGCCGTTGCGCGTGAAGCACCTCTCGCCGGACCGCTAGCCCGGCGTTTCCGGGGCTTCCGCCATGTCCGTGTATCTCGTCTCGCCTTTGCGCAGTCCCATCGGTCGTTACGGCGGAGGCCTGTCTTCGCTTTCCTCCGCGGATCTGGGCGTGCATGCGGTGAAAGCGGTGATCGACCAGAGCGGCGTCGATCCGACTTCGATCACCGAGGCCATCCTCGGCTGTGCGCGTCAGGCCGGCGGCGGCCCGAACGTGGCCCGCCAGATCTCGTTCCGTGCGGGTCTTGGCGAAA
>JAGNNV010000162.1 GCA_017990495.1 Vicinamibacteria bacterium | reverse complement strand
CTCGTTGATGATGGCGGTCATCTCGGTCTGGCTGAGCAGGGTGCGGTCCTCGCGCTCTTGAGCGGTGGCCATGAGCGACAACGGAAGAAGAACGACGACCAGGATCGAAGCAAGCCGGCGAGCAGTGGTGGTCATATGAGTGCCGCGGAACATAGCACCGCCAATGTCGGCGGTGCCGGGGAAGCCGCTAACCGCGTCCGAGCCGCTCGTAGTCGCCGAAGGTATTGATGTTGAGGAACATCGCGGGATCGGTATCGATGGACTGGAGGAGCAGGCCCTCGAGCGCGTCGGTGAGCTTGAGTTCGCCCTGGAGCAACGACCTCCTCACCCGTGCCAGCGTGGGCTCGGTGCGAAAAGCAGCGCACAGAGGCTCGAGCCCGCGCTCCGTGCGGGCCATCACCACGTCGGCGCGATCGAGTCCGTTCATGAGGCCGGAAAGGAGGTCCGCGGAAACGAGGGGAAGATCAACGGCCAGCCAGAAGATGCGCTCACGGCCATCGACCGACGCCGAGAGCAATGCGCTGTAGAGGCCGCCGAGGGGCCCGACGCCGCACACGACGTCTTCGACCACCGCGAGCCCGAAACCCTCGTAGCGACGCACCGGTCCGGCCAGGATGGCCACGTCGTCCGTCACCCGGCGGGTCTGGGCGATCGCGTGGTCGAGCAGGGTGGACTCGCCGTAGGGAAGGAGCGCCTTGTCGCGCCCCATGCGAGAACTTCGGCCTCCGGCCACCACGAAGCCGCGAGTGATCAGGGGCCAGCGGGGGTCGGAGGTGGCGGCGGACATTGTGGCCGAGTGTAGCCCCAGGCGACGGCCCTCGCGCGAAGGTTGCTCTCGCCGCGGCGACCATTTGTATCATCATGGCGCTCCTGCCTATGAAGATCCAGAAAGACTACCGACCCTTGGGATGTGCCGAGTGCGCGGGCGGAGCCGGCTTGGACTTCGAGTTCACCATGGCTTTTCAACCCATCGTGAACACGACCACGAACGAGATCTTCGCCCACGAGGCCCTGGTGCGCGGACCGGGGCAGGAGACGGCGGCCCAGGTGTTCGAGAAGGTCAACGACACCAACCGCTACCGCTTCGACCAGTCGTGCCGGGTGAAGGCGGTGAAGCTCGCGGCCGAGCTTTCCATGCCTACATTCCTGAGCATCAACTTCATGCCCAACGCGGTGTACCGCCCGGACCTTTGCATCCGCACCACGCTTCAGGCGGCCCAGACCTATAACTTTCCGGTGGAGCGGATGATCTTCGAGATCACCGAAGGAGAGAAGGTCGAGGATCACGCGCATCTGCGCGAGGTCGTTCAGTACTACAAGAAGTGCGGATTCAAGACCGCCATCGATGATTTCGGCGCGGGTTACGCCGGCCTGAATCTTCTGGCGGACCTGCGGACGGACATCGTCAAGCTGGATATGGCCTTGATTCGCAACATCGACACCGACCGCGTTCGCCAGGCCATCGTCCGGGGCATTCTCCAGGTGTGCGGGGAGTTGTCGACGAGGGTCATCGCGGAAGGCGTTGAGACCCGCGAAGAGCTCACCGTTCTGCGCGGTCTGGGGATCGAGTTGTTCCAGGGGTTCTATTTCGCGAAGCCCGCGTTTGAAACCCTGGCCGCGGTTCCCGCGGGCCTCTACGACGTCTAGGGGTCGCCCCTACTCCCAGCGAAGGGCTTCCACTGGGTCCAGCGCGGCGGCGCGCTTTGCGGGCCACACTCCGAAGCCGAGGCCGACGCCGATCGATACGCCGAGTCCGGCGATCACGGCCCACATGGGAATCTCGGTGGGGAGTTCCGGAATCATGGCGCGCAGGATCCAGCTCACCGCGCTTGCCAGCATCAGGCCGATCATGCCCCCGAGGAAGGTCAGGGTCACGGCCTCGAAGAGGAACTGGCGGACGATGTCGCCACGTCGCGCGCCCAGGGCCTTGCGCACTCCGATCTCCTGGGTCCGCTCGGTGACGCTCACCAGCATGATGTTCATCACGCCGATGCCGCCCACCATCAGTCCAACGGAGGAGATGGCGATGGCCACGAGACCGACTCCGGCGGTGATGTCGTCGAACTGTTCGATGATGCGGTCGGCGGTGGAGAGATCGAAGTTCGACTCGACGTTGGCGCGCAGCCGTCGCTGTCGGCGCAGCACATCCTCGACCTGGTCGAGGGCGGCTTTCACCTCGCCCGACTTGGCCTTGATGATCAGCATCAGCCACTCGCTGGTTCGCGGTGCGATCTTGCGCGCGGTGCGGTAGGGGATGAGGGCCTGGCCGTTCTGGTCGTCCTCACCCATCATCCCGCCCGACTTCTTCTTCTCGAGCACCCCGATGACCTTGAAGGGCTGGCCGGCCAGCTCCACCTCGGACCCCAGCGCGGTGCGGTTCAGGAACAGCGCCTCCGCGATGCTGGAGCCGATCACGATCACGTTGCGGCGCGCCAGGTCGTCCTCGCGGGAGAAGAAGCGCCCTTCACGCAGTTCGAGGGTGACCACTTCGGGATAATTCGCGCTCACCCCGTCGATCTGGGGATTGCGGAACTTGTCGCCCTGGAAGTGGATGGCGTTGTCGCCGGGGATCCACAGGCCGGCCGAATTGGCGACGTCCTCGACCAGGGAGGCCTGGGCCGCGATGGCCTGGCCATCCTCGGGGCGCAGCGGCTTGCGCCGGTACTCGGCGCGGTCGCGGGGGCCGAAGCGCGGGCCGGTGGTGAGGTGGAAGGCGAAGATGTTGTTGGTGCCGTACTCCTCGATCGACTGCACGATGTTCTTGCGCATCCCGGTCAGGATCGACGAGATCACGATGACCACGCTCACCCCGATCACCACGCCCACCACGGTGAGGAAGCTCCGCAGTTTGTGAGCGCGCACATTCTCGAGGGCCATGCGCAGCGCTTCCGCGGTGACGAAGGATCGGTTGCGGGGTCGGGTCATTTCGGGCCTACGCCGTCCTCGTGAGGGCGACCACGGGGTCGAGCCTTGAAGCGCGCCACGCCGGATAGATCCCGGCGATGACGCCCACCACGCTCGACACGAAGAGCGAGAGCAGGATGTATCCGGTGGTGATGGTCATGGGAATGGGGGTGGCCGCGGAGATGGCGCCCGAAACCGCGGCAGCGAGCAGCAGCCCCAGCACGCCGCCGATCGCGCACAACACCGCCGACTCGATGAGGAATTGGATGAGGATCTCCTTGCGCCGCGCCCCCAGCGCCTTGCGCAGGCCGATCTCGAAGGTGCGTTCGTTCACGCTCACCAGCATGATGTTCATGACCACGATGCCGCCTACCACGAGGGAGATGAGGGTGATGGGGGTGACCACCATGGCGATGGCTCCGGTGAACGAATCGACTTCGCCCTTCACTTCGCCCACGTTCACCAGGCCGAAGTTGTCCTCGGCGTTTCCGCGCAGCTTGCGACGCGTGCGCAGGGCCACCCGGGCGTCGTCGATGGCCGCGTCGAACCGCGTGTCGTCGGGAGCCAGGCCGTGAATCTGCAGGTTGGTGCGCGCGCCATACATGCGCTGGAAGGTGGTGATGGGGATGTAGACGTGATTGTCGAGCGACTGCCCGAACATCGAGCCGCGTCGCGCTTCGAGCCCCACCACCCGGAAATCGAGACCGCGGATTTTCAGGGTTTTGCCGATGGGGTCGTCGCCGAGGAAGAACTTGTCCCGCACATCCTGGCCAAGCACCACCACCCGCATGGGGTTCTCGACCTCGTGGGGCAGGATGAAGCGGCCATCCTCGATGGTCTTGTCTTCGATGATCCCCATGTTGGCGGTGACGCCCGTGACCTGGGTGCCCAGCAGTTCGATGGTTCCTACCTTGAGATCGGTGCGCTGGCTGGCCGCCGCCCCCACCTCGGCGCAGTTTTCGCAGTGCCCCTCGACCCAGTTGATGTCGAGCCAGTCGATCCGCCGGTTCCGGCGATCCATCTTCTCCCATTGCGCTTCGGTGAGGTTGTTCCCCGCCATCCGCGCGACCATGAAGTGATTGACGCCAAGCACCTTGGACACCCGCTCGATGACGTAGGTGTTGAGGCCGCTGATGCTCGCGCCCACCACCACCACCGAAGCCACCCCGATGATGATCCCGATCAGGGTGAGGAACGACCGCAGCTTGTGGGCGAGGATCGACGAAAGGGCGATCCGGACGGCCTCGATGTGGGAGGAGGAGATCATGGGGAGCAGGCGCGGGGTCGTCCGGCAAGAACGGACTCCGCTTCCTATCACTTACGAGACCAGCGGAACTTTGGTTCCAAAGCCCTCAGTCCCGACGCTTGAAGCTCCACTCCACTTCGAACTCCGACGCCACATCGCCCGCCGCGTTGCGGCCGACCGACCGGGCCACGAAGGCCGCGGCCTCGCCGGTCTGGGCCGCGCGTTCGATGGTGCTTGCCATCTCGCTGATGTCGCGGAAGGTGAACTGCGAGGGCCCGGCGATCTTTTTGGTGAACCGGGCGTGGATCGCGGTGACGAGCATCGACACCCGGGCTTCGCTGCCGCGCACCAGCACCATGGCGGGCGCGCCCGTGGACATCTCCGCGGCCATGGCCTGGGCGGCGAAGTAGGTGGAACGGAAGGGGTTCTGGGTGCGCCATCCCCCGGGCAGCATCACGGTGCACCCGCCCTCGTCGAGGGAACGCAGGCGCAGGCCGGCGAAGGCCGCGAGGGGCAGTTCCTTCATCATGTAGAGCTTGAAGCCGAGGGGGGAGAGAACCTGGCGGCGGACCTTGTCGGCCTGGGTGTTGAAGAGGGCATTTGCCATGAAGCAGGAATCCTAACCTCGCCCTCGCCTAAGATCGCAGTACACCCAAAGGCCTCCGACATGCTGGTCTCCTGCCCATCCTGCGCAAAGCGGATCTCGGATCGCGCGCCGATGTGTCCCTTCTGCCGGGTCAGTCTCGCCGGAGCCTCGGCGCCTTCCGGGCCGGAGAGCGACTCCGCGGTCATTTCGGAACTGCCCGACCTGTCTCTGTCGGGCCTACCGCTATCCGCGCCGCCGCCTCCACCACCTGCCCTGCCCCAACCGCAACCCAGGCCAGTGATGGTCGCGCCCCTCGAACTGCCCGTGGCCCTTCCCGCGTATCAGCGGGGCGACTTCATTGGCGATCAACTACAGGTCATCGAGAAACTCGGCGAGGGCGGCTTCGGTATCGTCTATTTGGCCCGGTCACTCGCGAGCGACGAAATCCTGGCGGTGAAGACCCTCCGCGCCGAACTCCTGCGCGATGCGAAGACGCGGGCGATGTTCGAGAAAGAAGCCCGCATCTGGATCGATCTCGGCGCGCACCCGAACCTCGTGCGGGCCTCCTGGATCAGTGAGATCGGCGGCCGGCTCTACATCGGCATGGAGTACGTGAAGGCCGGGGCGGGCCGCCCCAACGACCTCGAAGGACACCTCGCGAAGGGACCCATCGAAACCGGCCAGGCGCTCTTGTGGGCCATCCAGTTCTGCCGGGGCATGGAGTACGCGGTGTCGAAGGGCATTCGTTGTCATCGGGACATCAAGCCCGCGAACATCCTCATTGGCGCCGACTCGGTGGTGAAGATCTCCGACTTCGGCATCGCCGGCCTGGCCCTGGTTCCGGAAGCTCCCGCGAGCACGACCGCGGAAGGCGGCGTCCATGCCGCGGCGGATCCGTCGAAGACGGTTGTGGGAACGGTCTTCGGGACGCCGAGCCACATGCCGCCCGAGCAGTTCGTCGATGCCGCTTCCTGCGATGAGCAAAGCGACATCTACAGCTTCGGCGTGGTCCTGTACCAGGTCGCGTCCTCTGGACGTCTGCCCTTCCTTCCCCCTCCTCCCCCGCCGGCCTTCGCCGCTCAGGCCGGTCTTTACTATTGGCACGCGTTCCGTCAGATGCATGAGAGCGCCACCGAAGCGCCTCTCACCTCACCGCTCGCCGCCATCGTCACCCGGGCCATGAAGAAGAAGCGGGAGGAGCGCTACCCGGGCTTCGCCGCGCTGCGCGCCGATCTCGAGGCCCTCTACGAGAAGACGAAGGGTGAAAAGGCGCCGGTGCAGCAGGGCGGCGTCGAGACCGCGAACAGCTGGAACGCCCGCGGCATCTCGCTGGCCGCGCTCAATCGATGGGCCGAGGCGGTCGGGTGTTACGACAAAGCCATCGCCCTGGAGCCCTTGATCGCGGCGCTCCACAACAACCGGGGCAACGCCTTGCGCCAGCTGGGTCGAGCCCAGGAGGCCCTGGCCGCGTTCGACCAGGCCATCGCGCTGGACCCGCTGTATGCCGGAGTCTGGGAGAACAAGGCTCTGCTCTATGCCCAGGCCCAACGCAACGACGAAGCACTCACCTGCGTCGATCGCGCCATCGCCCTGGATCCCACGGCGGGCGGCAAGTGGGTCACCCGGGGCGCCATCCTCGGACGCCTGGGCCGAAGTGCCGAGCGACTGGAGTCCTACGAAAAGGCGCTCCAGATCGACCCGCGCAACGGGCTCGCCTGGTTCAACAAGGCGAACGTGCTCAGCACTTCGAAACACATCGAAGCGCTCGAATGCCTCAATCGCTCGCTCTCGTGCGACCCTTCGTATGCCCCCGCCTGGGATCTCAAGGGCACGGTGCTCAGCGAACTCGGTCTTCCCGAGGAGGCGGTTTCCTGCCACCAGGAGGCTATTCGCCTCGATCCTCGCGACTGGCAGGCACATTACAACCTCGGGAATGCCTGGGTCGCCATCGAGCGCCTGAACGAGGCGCGGGAGTCCTATGAACAGGCGACGCGCCTGAATCCCGGTTTCGCCACCGCCTGGTACAACCTCGCTCTCACCGCGCTGCGGCTGGGCCAGCCCGCCCAGGCGTTGGCGCTGTTCGATCGCTACGTGTCGATCGCTCCTGCGCAGGACGACCTGCGGCGGACCGCGGAACGCCTGAGCGCCGAACTGCGTGCCGGCGGCGTTCCCAATCTCGGCCCGCTCGGCAAGGGCAAGCGGATCGCGGCCGAGCAGAAGGCGACGATCGATGCGGGTGTTCTGCCTCAGCTGAAAGAGCCCGTGCCCGTCCGCGTCGACCCGAGACCGGCGCCGTCAAGGGCCGTCGTGGACTCCGAGCCCTTGCCTCCTCCGAGGCCGTCCACCGAGGCCGCCGTCATGGCGGCGGCGAATGCCTTCAACGCCGGCCGCTTCGCCGAGGCTCTGGCCCAGGCCGAAAAGACCCTGAAGATCGCGCCGCGCGACCCCAGAGCCCTCAACACGCGGGCGAACTCCCTCTTCAAGATCGGCCGGAAGGATGAGGCGTGCGCGGCTATGAACGTCGCGGTGGAGGCCATGCCCGGAGATCTGACTTTCTGGGTCAACAAGGCGTTCATCGAAAGAGGAGCGGGTCGATTGCCGGAGGCCCACCGTTCGGCTCTCGACCTGATCGAAATCGCCGAGGCCACGAACTCGAAGGCCGCGGCGGTGGATCACGCGCGCCGTCTGATCGCCGAGGTTCAAGGCAAGGGTATCGGCCCCTCGCCTCGCTCGTATCTCGGCTGGCTGGGTCTCGGTTTTGCTGCCATGATCGCGGGACGCACCGATCAGGCCCTGAGCCTGCTCGACGAGGCGGTGACCGCGGCGCCTCAAAACGTCGAGATTCTGCGCTGGAAGGGAAGCGCGCTCACGCAAATGAAGCGCGCAGACGACGCTCTCGCCATCTATGACCGTGCCATCGCCCTCGACCCGCGGTCGGTTGAGGCGCATCACGACCGCGGAGTGGCACTCGCCATGCTGCGCGAGTTCGGCGCGGCGGTCGAGGCGTTCGATCGCGCACTCGCTCTCGATCCGGATCACGCCGCCTCGCTCTCGGACAAGGGAAAATACGCGGGCGAGATGGGGCGCC
>JAGNNV010000161.1 GCA_017990495.1 Vicinamibacteria bacterium | reverse complement strand
CCCCTTGTGGCGTTCGACGATCTCGTCGAAGGCGGTTGGGTCGCCGTCCCGGGCACGATGGACAAGCTCGTCATCGGTCACACAGTCCATAGACGGTCCCTGACCGGCCGAGGTTGGCAGATTTCTACCTCGTCAGGAACCGCGCCGCCTCTATCAGCACACCGCACCCGTACTTGAGGCTCCTCGAAAAGTTGATCGATGAGGCTTCAGCGAAGTATTTCGCGGGGCAGGAAATCTCGCCGATGCGGAACCCGCAGCCGAGCACCTGGTTGAGGATCTGGTTATCGAAGATGAAGTCGTCCGAGTTGCGCTCAAACGGGACGGTCTCGAGAACCTCGCGCGAGAATGCGCGGAAGCCGGTGTGGTACTCGGAGAGCTTCGCTCCGGTCGCCAGATTCTGGATGAAAGTGAGCGCCCGGTTCGCCACGTACTTGTAGACCGGCATGCCTCCGCGCATGGCGCCTCCCCCGAGAATCCTCGACCCCAGGGCGACGTCGTAATCCCCGCAGGCCACGAGCCAGGCAATGGCCGGAACGAGGGCCGGCGAATACTGATAGTCGGGATGGAGCATCACGATCACGTCGGCCCCGGAGGCCAGACCCGCGGCGTAGCAGGTCTTCTGGTTCGCCCCGTAGCCAAGGTTCCGCGGATGTCTGATGGTGGTGAGTCCCAGCTCTCTTGACAGGGCTTCCGTCCCATCGTCACTCGCGTCGTCGACGAGGATGAACTCATCGACGATGCCGGGAGGAACTCCGGCCACGGTGGCGCGCAGCGTCTTCGCCGCGTTGTACGCAGGGAGGACGACGACGATCCGTTTTCCGATCAGCATAGGGGTGGGCGCGCTAAGGCGCTTCGCCACGGTTCAGAACGATCTGTGTGCCGTCGGCCTGTTCGACGGTCAGAGTCATGAGGCCGCTGATTTCGGCGAAGCGCATGCGCTGGGCGCCCAGAGCATAGGTGTCGCCGGTCAGTCGCACCATGGGTTCAGCCAATCCCCCGCTCCGCCGGGCATACCAGAGCCTTCCCTCGCGAACAGAGACCAGCCGGCCTTCAAACGCTCCCGCGAATCGGGCCAGCCGCTCAACGGGCTCGGCCATCTCCCGAAGGCGCGCCTCGTTGGTCTCGATCAGACGCTGCAGTACGCGAGAGCGCGCCACATCAGTGGACGCCGCGGCCACCGCCTTGAGCGCGGCCAGGTGTCCGGCCACAAGCGCCTGTTCGGGAGCGGTCGGGATATCGGGCTCGACGCCCACCTGTTCCCACTCGCGCCCCGTCACGGGATCGGAAACGCGGGTGACCGAGATCGAGGCGGTGAAACCGTGGCCCACGGGCAGTTGAGCCACCATGCGTCCCGCACCCGCGGTGCGACGCCCCACCAGCGTGGCTCGGCGCAGATTCTTGAGCACGAAGCAGAACTCCTCCGCCGCCGATCCCGTGGCCTGGCTCGTGAGCAGGAACAGCGGCGTCTCGGGGCGACGGGGGCCCGGGACCGGGCCGAGGCTCATGCGCCGATTGGCTTCGGGGGAAGTCCGGGAACGCACGTCGATCGTGGGCACGGGTGTTCGGCCGAGGAAGTGGCTGAAGATGAAGTGACTCATGTCGGAGGCGCCGCCGCCATTGCGACGCAGGTCGAGAATCACCGCGTCGGTGCGCGAAAGAAAGCGCAGGGCGTCAACCACCGCGTCCTCGTAGTCTCCGCCGGTGAAGCCGGTGATCTCGAGGTAGCCCACGTTGCCCTCGAGAATCTCGGCCCGGCCCATGCCGAAGTTCAGTAAACGTGGATCACCGAAGGGGCCGCGGCGGGGCGCCGATGGATTCTCCTTCGCGTAGCGAAGGCCCAGATGGAGATCACCGTTCACGGACCGCAGATCGCGGGTGACCACTTCCCCAAACTGAGCGGGATTGACGATGCCGTCGTAGGCCGAGGAGGCCTGGCGCGCCCGCAGCGCCTTGACGATGGATGGCGTGGCTTCGACGTCTACATAGGTGGACTCGAGTCTCGATACCACCGCGTCGATTACCGCGGTTCGAATCGCCGAAGTGAGTGGTTCGTCAGAGCCCGCCCGGGCGCTCGGGGCCGGGATCAGGAAGAGCGCCGCGGCCAACGTCGTCCGAAGGTTCCGAAGAGGTCGCATGGAGGCTCGCATCAAAGGGGGTCAGGCCCGGGGGCGAAGCGCGCGAGCCAGCCGATCCACACCGACAGCGGCCGTCGCAGGCGGCACGCCGGCGAAGCAGAGGCGCATGAAGCCGGGTTCGCCAATGCGACAGGCCGACCCGGGGGTGAGATTCACATTCGCCTGCTCCAGCAGTCGCCGCCACAACGCGTCCTCAGCCGCCCAGGTCGGCGCGTCGAGGCGGGCGCGCAGATCAAGAAGGAAGAAGAAGCCGGCCTCGGAGGGCACGTACGGTATTCCCACGGCTTCGAGGCGCGCGGTGATCGCACGGTACGCTTCGCCCAGCCTCGCCTGCATGGTTGATGCGTAGTGATCCACCCACAGATCGTCCGAGACCATTTCCCCGAGCAGGAACTGGGTGTCGCCGGAAACGCAGGCCCAATAGGCGAGGGCATCAACGGCGGCGAGCAGGTCGAGGTTCTCCGTGACGAGGGCGCCACAGCGCAGGCCGCTGGCCGCGAAGTCCTTGCTGAAGGCCCACACGATGTGGACGTTCGGCCCGAACGAGGGACGCAAGCTGGCCACACTCCGAAACGGCGTGGCCCCGAAAACCGAGAGCGCGTAGATCTCGTCGAAGACCACGTGAAGGCCCGCGCGTTCGCCGAAGCGCAGGATCTCCTCGAGTTCGCTAGGCGCATAAACAGTGCCCAGCGGATTGTTCGGCGAGGTGAAGAGCAGGGCGCGCACCGGACTCGTGGAAGCAGCCATGGCCTGCTCCAGTCTCGCGGTGGTGAGGCGGAAGCCTTCTCCGCTCGTGGTGTGAACGGGGAGGATCGAGATCTCATCGCGCGTCTCGAGATCGAGCCAGAAGCCGGCGTAACTTGGCGTGGGCACGAGCACCGCGTCGCCTGCGTCGGCGATGGCGTGAAACAGGATCTCGAGGACGGAGCCCGCGCCGGCGAGAGCGGCCACGTGTTCGGGTCTCACCTCTCGGCCGAGGATCTTCCGGCTCATGAAACGCGCCAATTGCTCCTTGAATCGCGGGGCGCCGGTCATCGACTGATACCCGAGCCAGGGCGCAGTGACATCGCGGCACTGGTCCATCTTCGCGCGCAGCACGTCGAAGACCAGGGCGTTCTCGGCCACGCAAAGCGGAATGTAGCCGTCGGGTCGCGCCACCGCGTCGTACAGAAGCTCGTTGCGCTCGAAGTGGGCGCGCAGATACTCAGGGGTGGGCGAGGCCTCTACGAGCTGTTGCCCCCGCTTGGAAAGTCCGGCGCGGGGCGACCTCTCGGAATCAGCCATGGAGCGGGGAGGATAATCGCTCCCAAGTCCATCGGCCCGAACGCGCTCGGCTAACTGCTCCAGCCAAAGGCGAACTTGACGAGGAAGATGTTGTTCGCCTCAGCGTCGAGCAGGGTGGAGAACGAACGGCCGAGGCGGAACTCTCCACTGGGGTCGGCATCGTCGCGGCTCTGCGTCCACACGAAGTACGCCGACGATCCCGGACGGAATTCCCAGCGCAGGACGGCATTCCCGCGGATCGACTTGAAGGTGAAGTCGGGGTTCGAGACGCCGGGAGGCAAAGCGCCCGCGGCGTAGCGGACGAACTCGTACGAACGCGGCCGAGCCAGATCGCCGTAGTCGCTGTACTCGCCGGAGGAGATGAGGGGCTGGATGTAGGTCTGAAGACTGAGGGCGGGCGTGAAGGTCCAGTTGAGCCTGATGCCCGCGGAGAAGGTCTTCTGATCGAGGCGGGCGAACACGTGCCGCCGACCGAAAGTGGCGGCCGCGGCGGGATCGTCGATGTTGGCCACGAACTGAGCGCGGTTTCGCTGGCGCTGGAAGTCCGGACTCACGCTCACCGAGAGCTTGGGCGCCGGTTTCCAGTTCAGGGACACCCAGCCGCCCCGGCCGAGGTTCGAGTCGAACTGCCCATAAGACGCGCGGGTTCCAGCACTCACGGTAACGCTCTTTCGGTTGTCCGAGAACAGCTCGAGGTCCCAGCTCCAGGCCGAGGGTCGAAGCATGGCCACGCCTCCGCGCGTCTGCACGGTGGAGATGTTCTCGGGATTCACGAAGACACTGCCCTCAAAGCCCCAGTAATTCTTGAACGTCGCCCAGTACCAGGAGAAGAGCCCGAGAGCGGTGGTGTTGCCCTCGAAGTCGTCCGTGCGGAAAAGTCCGCCCTGCACGCCGCCATTGCGGAAGATCCGCCCGGGCTCAGTCCAGCGATAACCACCCGAGATGTGGCCGTTGATCTGGTCGGTCCTCGAAGTGATGCCGGCGTCGTTCGTGTCGAATCCGGGCGAGGTCGCGCCCACCGCGGCGTTGAAGAGAATCGGGCCCTTTTCGCGATTGAGGGCCACCCGGAAGGCGTACCCGCCGAGGGAGGTCGCGTTCGGATTCACCTCAACGTGAGAGGCGTCGGGCCGCTGGAAGTAGTGCTGAGAGGCCCTTTGCACGGAGGTCATGCGCGCCGCGGTGCCTGAGATGTGGGAGACGGCGAGCCGGCCGGTGAGGGCCCAGATCCGCTCGTTCCCCTTGCCGCGGCCAAACGTGGTCCAGCCATCAACCCCGAAGGCCCCGGCCCGCCGATTGAGCTGGTTTTCGAGACCGGTCCCAGAGAGGTCGCGGTTCACCAGGGTGCCGATGAAACCGAGGCCCCGACGGCCCCCGTCGAAGTCGCGTTGAGCGCGGGCCACGCTGTAGGAAGCACGTGGTTCGACGACCGCGGTGGAGAACCGCCCACCTCTCGAAATGTCGGCTTCCGCCTGTCCGGTCATCGCGTGCAGCACACCGAGGTTCCAGGCCCCGCCCACTTTGCCGGTGACCTTGGCCGCGGCATTGATGCGGACGCCGTCGGGCGAACGCGAGAAGTCGGCGGACCCGGGCGACCCCTGGGGGGTGCGGCCGATGCGGCGCGAGTAGAAGAGGCTCGGATTGGAGTAGTTGAAGCTCATGTTGTTCGACGCGCCTCCCCAGCCGAACTCAAACGTGTCGGAGCCCTCGATGAAGAACGGTCGCTTCTCATCGAAGAACGACTCGACGTCGGAGAGGTTCACCACCGCGGGATCGACCTCGACCTGGCCGAAGTCGGGGTTCATGGTGGCATCGAGGGTGAGGTTCGAACCCAGACCGAGCTTGAGGTCGGTGCCGAAGGCCGCGTTGTTGCGCCGCCCGTCGTGGAAGGGATTGCCCGGCTCCACCGGCGAGGTGTGGGTCTTGGCCGTGGTGTACGGCGTGATCAGGAAACGCCGCTTCGGTTGGAGCCCGGAGAGCCCCACCAGAGGCAGGAAGCGAGACACGAAGCCGCTTTCCTTCTTGGGCCGAGGCGCGGCATACGACTGCTCGTTGGTGCGCGTGATCATGCGGCGGAAGTTGACGCCCCAGAGCGCCTCGTCTTCCTGCTTGAAGCGAAGCTGGGAAAGGGGGATGCGGAACTCGACCGACCAGCCGGCATCGTCGCTTCTGGCCTTGCCCTCCCAGATACCGTCCCACGAATTGTCGTTCCAGTCGTCGTTGAAGAGAGTTCCATCGGTGAGTGTGCCGCCCGCGGAAACACCAAAGTAGAAGCCCGTGCGTTTGTCGTTGTAGGAATCGAGATAGACGGTGAACGAGTCGGAGGCGAGGTCCGAGTCGCGCCGACCCAGCAGGGCCTTGATCGCCTTCGGCTGCGAATCGGCGAGCCGCGCTCCGATATAGATGGAGTCGTCGTCGTACAGCACACGCACGTCGGTGGCCTCGGTCGCCTGCCGGCCTTCCTCGGGATCGCGCTGGATAAAGCTCGTGTGGGGCGCGGCCTGGGCCCAGGCCGCTTCGTCAAGTTTGCCGTCGACTTCAATGGCTTCCTGCGCGCGAGTGGCCCGAACACCAGTGACGCCGCGGTCGGCCACCGAAACGGGGCCGCTCACCTGGCCCGAGCCCCCGGCGAACGAGGCGGCCGTCACCAACATCAATAAGTTGAACATCAACGTCACTCCGCTTTAGCCGCGTCCCGACCATTCGGGAGCGGCGCGTCTTGTTCATGAGACGCCGGTCGAGCGCCTTCGGTTCCCAAATAGTCGAGAACGGAGTCGAAGGGTCGCGATCAGGGCTGCGGAGCGCCGGTCTTCTTCCAGTACATGAATGCGGGGATCCCGAGGAACAGGATGCCGAAGCCGAGAAGCGCCTCGGTGGGCCGCTCGATCAGAGCGTTGAAGACAAAAGCGAGGGAGGTGAGGATGAATATGGCGGGAACCACGGGATAGCCGATCACCCGGTAGGGACGCGGCCAGTCAGGCTTCTTCGCGCGAAGCACGAACACCGCCATGCCGATGGCGGCGTGGAAGAAGAACATGATCACGATGACGTAGGTATAAAGCGCCTCATACGTGCCGGAGACCGTGAGAATCACCGTCCATATGCCCTGAGCCAGGATGCATGCGGCCGGGGTGCGCCACTTCGGATGAACCACGGCCAGGGACTTGAAGAACACTCCGTCCTGGGCCATGGGCAGATAGGTCCTCGTGGAGTAGAGGATGGTGGTGCCGATGCAGCCGAAAGCGGAAACCATCACCGCGGCGGAGACGAGCTTGGCCGCCCCGACGCCAAACAGCGCCACCGCGGCCGCTTCGGCGATACGCGGATGGTTGGGCATATCGCTCACCGGAATGGCACGGAGGTAGACGAGGTTCAGCAGAACGTAGAGCGCGGTGACGATCACCACTCCGAGAATCATGCCCCGCGGAAGGTCGCGCGAGGGGTTCTTCATCTCGCCGCCGAGATAGGTGGGGCCGTACCAGCCGTCGAAGGTCCACAGCACTCCGATCATGGCCACGCCGAAAGCGGAGAGGAGCGAAGCGGGCAGAGCGGAAGCGCCGAAGTCCGGACTCACCACCGGGGTGACGAAGAAGCCGAGCAGCGCGAGGATCACCATGGCCCCGATCTTGGTCACGGTGAGCACGTTCTGAAGCAGAGCGCTTTCGCGCAGACCCACCATGCTGGTGGCGGTGAAGAACACCACGGCGAGCACGCCCGCGACCGCGCTGCCGGTGAGCTTCCATGAGTAGCCGAGGAGGTTGGCCTGGGCGAGGATGTTCTCGGTGGAGAAGAAGGGGACGAACGAGCCGAGATAGGTCCCGAAACCCACCGCGATGGCGGCGAGGGCGCCGGACATGATCACCAGGAAATCGACCCAGCCCTTGAGGAAGCCGAAGATGGGTCCGTAGGCTTCCTTGAGGAAGTGATAGGGGCCACCGGCCCGCGGCATCATGGTGGCGAGTTCGGCGTAGGTGAGCGCGCCGATGATGGCAAGGAGCCCTCCGCACACCCAGGCGGCCAGCACCAGGCCCGCGTGAGGCAGAGCGCGAGCGACGTCGGCGGTGGTCAGGAACGCGCCGGTACCGAGGACGGAGCCGATGGTGATGAGGGTGGTGTCGGTGGCGGACAGACCTCGGACCAGCTCATTCTTGGGGGGTTCAGACATCCCGCCATCCTACTTTGTGAATCGCGATTCCGACCGCGCGGGATCGTTTGCTTCGCTCTTCGAAGCAGACCCTCCTCGGACCGAGGGGCGAAAGCAGCGGCTACGCGGGCAGGCCCTTCGCGGCCACCTGTTCCATCTCCGCGGCGAAGGCGTCGATCTCGTCGAGGGTGGTGTAGACGTTCGGGGTGACCCTCAGGCCCTGATATTCGGCGTGCACGATGGCCACGGTGAAGATCCGCTTCTTCGCCCATAGATGGCCCTGCAGCTTGCCGGTGTCAACCCC
>JAGNNV010000020.1 GCA_017990495.1 Vicinamibacteria bacterium | reverse complement strand
CCCGTGGTGGCGGGATACTGGAGCAACACGCCAAACACGTCGGGTTTGATCTTCATCTTCCGGGTCTCAACGACCTGGACGTCGATGCCAAGGGGCAGGGCGCGCGTCTTCACCACCGCGATGGTCTGCGGATGCACGTCGTCGGCCACGATGAACACCTTGCGGTCGCCTTGGGCGGTGGCCTGAGCCATGTGCATGGCCTCGGCGGCCGCGGTGCCTTCATCGAGCAACGAGGCGTTGGCGAGAGGAAGTGCGGTGAGGTCCGCGATCATGGTCTGGAAGTTGATCAGCGCTTCGAGACGCCCCTGCGAGATCTCGGCCTGGTATGGGGTGTACTGGGTGTACCAGCCGGGATTCTCGAGGATGTTGCGGCGGATGACCGAGGGCGTGAGACAGCCGGTGTAGCCCATGCCGATGAACGAGCGCCAGGTGTGGTTCGATTCCGCGATGGCGGTGATCTTGGTGAGAAGCTCGCTTTCGGACAGGGCCGCGGGCAGGTTCAGTGGACGACGGAGATGGATCGAGGGAGGCACCGTCTCCTCGATCAGGGCGTCGAGGGTGGCGGCGCCCAGCGCCTCGAGCATGCGCGCGCGTTCGGCCTCGGAGGGGCCGACGTGCCTTCGGGAGAATGTGTCGACGGGCGAGAGATCAGTGAGCTTCATGACTTGATTCCAAATTGTGATGGCGGCGGAGGTGCCGCGGATGACCCGCCCGTTTGTGTCTGGCTGCGGCCGTCTAGTGGCCGCTCTTGACGAAGGCGTCGTACTGATCCGCGGTCATCAGAGCCTCGACTTCGGCCGGGTTTTCAACGGCGACTTCCATCATCCAGGCCGCGCCGTAGGGGTCGGTGTTCACGGTTTCGGGCTTCTGCTGCAGATCGTCGTTCACCTTTGTGACCTTGCCGGTCACGGGTGAAAACAGCTCGGAAACCGCTTTCACCGATTCCACGGTGCCGAAACGGCCGCCCGCAGCCACGGCGGCGCCGACCTTGGGAAGTTCGACGAAAACCACGTCGCCGAGCTGTTGCTGGGCGTGGTCGGTGATGCCGATGCGGCCGACCCCGCCTTCCAGACGGACCCATTCGTGATCCTTCGTGTACCGCAAATCGTTGGTCAAGGTCTTCTCCTCAATAGGTATGACGGCGATTTTAGAAAACAACAGGGCGACCACAAAGGTCGCTCCTACTTAGCTCTCTTATAGAAGGGTGTCTTCACAATTTCGGCGGCCACGGCGACGCCGCGAATCTCGATGCCGATGGCGGTGCCCACCGCTGAATGCTCAGAGGGAACGTAGGCGAGGCCGATGTTCTTTTCGAGGAAGGGCGCCATCGACCCGGAGGTGACGGCGGAAACCGCCTGGCCGCCGATGACCACGGGATAACCGTGCCGAGCAATCCCCCGCTCTTTCATCTCGAACCCCACGAGTTTGCGCGACGTGCCCTTGGCCTTCTGCTCGGCCAGCACGGCCCGGCCGTTGAACTCGCCCTTGTGGGGCTCAACGCAGGTGATCCACCCAAGGCCAGCCTCGATCAGCGTGGTGTTCTCGTCGATCTCGTTGCCGTAGAGACACATCTTCGCCTCGAGGCGCAGGGTGTCGCGCGCACCGAGACCGGCCGGGACAAGACCGTGTTCGGCGCCTGCAGCCATCAAAGCGTCCCACAGGGCCGGCCCTTCGGCCGCCTTCACCATGATCTCGAAACCATCCTCGCCGGTATAGCCAGTGCGGGCGATGGTGGCGGAGAGGCCGGACACCGTGCCGGTGGTGAACTTGTAGTAGCCCACCGACCCAAGGTCGGCCGGGGTGAGCGGCTGCAGAATCGAAACCGCCAGTGGTCCTTGCAGGGCGAGGAGCGCGAACTCGTCGCTGCGATCGATGACCTCGCATCCCGTGGGATTCTGGGCCTGCAGCCAGGCCACGTCCTTGGCCCGGTTGCTCGCATTCACCACAATAAGGAAACGCTCGGCGTTGAACCGGTAGACGATGATGTCGTCGACGGGCGCGCCCGTGGGCATCGGCAGCGCCGAATACTGGGCGTGACCGTCCTGGAGCTTGGCCACGTCGTTCGAGGTCACACGCTGGAGGAAGGCCAGGGCGCCCGTCCCCACGACATCGACCTCGCCCATATGGGACACGTCGAAGAGTCCGGCGGCTTTGCGGACGGCGAGATGCTCCTTGATCACTCCCAGGCCGCGGCCGGAGTAGTCGATGGGCATGTCCCAGCCCCCGAAGTTGACCATCTTGGCGCCGGCAGCGATGTGCTGGGCGTGGATCGGCGTTTTGAGAAGCAAGGCGGACCTCCTGAAGAGGAAAAATGGAATCGTGGGCCGGCGGCCCGCGCCTTAGATCGCGAGCTGGCGGATGGCCTCGCGCACCGACGGGTCGTCGGGCGAAAGAAGATAGAGAGAGCGGAGAATTTGCAGGGCCTCCTCGCCCTTGGCTTTGTTGAGTTGCTTCAACAGATCCTGAACCCGGGACGCGGCCGCGGGGGGCGTGGCGAATGCGCCCACCGGGGAGGCGCGCAGCGCCCGCCACAAGATCTCCACCGACTCGCGGGAGTCGGGGTCGAGGAACAGCGCTTCCCGCGCCTCGGCGATGGCGCGGATGGGGCTGTCGGTGTCGAGATGGGCCCGGGCCCGGCCGAGATGGGCCTTCAAAGCGGGGGCGGCCTCGTCGCGCGAGAGGCGGGGCGCGTCTGAATGGAGACACGACTTGAGGCGCGAACGGAGCATGTTCGTGCGCAACGCGCGCAACTGGGCGGAGACCTCGTCCATGTTGGGACGATCGGCCGGGTTCTTCGCGATCATCCGGTGGATGAGGGCGGCGACGCGGGCCGGGGTTTCCGGAGCAAGGGTCAGGACCGGAGTGGTGGGCTCGGAAACGATGTTGAAGAGCACCGCGTGCAGCGTCGCCCCGCGAAAGGGCTTGAAGCCCGTGATGAATTCGAAGAAGACGGCGCCGCAGGAGAAGACGTCAGAGCGCGGGTCGGCGGGCCGGCCGGTGGCCTGCTCGGGGCTCATGTAGTCGGGCGTTCCGAGGATCACGCCCTTTCGAGTGAGGGTTTGGTGGGTCTCCATGCGGGCGAGGCCAAAGTCGAGGATCTTGGTGGTCCCGATCTTTGTGACCATGATGTTCGCGGGTTTGATGTCGCGGTGGACCACGCCCCGGCTGTGTGCGTAAGAGAAGCCGTCGCAGGCCTCGGCGAACACCCTCAGCTTCTCGGTGATGGGAATCTCCGCCGACAGTTCGACGAGCCGACGAAGGTCGTCGCCATCCAGCAACTCCATGGCCATGAAGAGCCGGCCGTCGGTCTCGCCCAGATCGAACACCTTGACCACGTTCGGGTGGTCCATGCGGCCGATGGCCTCGGCCTCGCGGCGGAAACGTTCCTGAATCTCGTCGCTCGCGCCCTCGAAGGGCAGCGTTTTCAGGGCCACCGTCCGATCGAGCACGGTGTCCCGGGCCCGGAAGACAAGGCCCATGGCCCCTTCTCCGAGTTTTTCCCCGAGTTCGTAGCGCCCGAGGCGGGTGGGATTCATGAAGGTTTTTGCTTGGGCTCAGGTCGCAAGAGGCGCGCCTACGAGCCGATGAGGCCTATTCGGTGTAGCGAAGAAGGATGACGGAAACGTTGTCCTTGCCGCCCGCCTCCAGGGCCGCGTTGATCAGAGCCTGGCACCCGTCGGCCAGGGGCTTCTTCTCGTGCGCGACCATGATGGCCTGGATGGCGTCGTCGTTGATCATGGAGTGGAGGCCGTCGGAGCAGATGATGGCGACGTCGCCGTCTTGCAGGATCTGTTCGACGGCCTGGGGCTCGATCGTTTCTTTGGCGCCCACGGCCTTGGTGATGACGTTCTTCAGGGGATGGCGCTCGATCTCCTCGACGGTGAGGATGCCTTCAGACCACGCCGCGGTAACCCAGCTGTCGTCGCGGGAGAGTTGCGAAAGGGCGCTTCCGCGGAAGAGATAGGCCCGGCTGTCGCCCGCCCAGCCCACGGTCAGGACGTTTCCGGCCACGAGCCCGGTGACCACGGTGGTCCCCATGCCCGTGTACTCCTCCTGGCTGTCCGCGGTCTTGAAGACCTTCCGGTTCGCGAGCTTGATGGCGGTGCAGAGGCGGTTGCCGTGGAAGGAAAGGTTCACATCGAGGCCATACGGCCAGGTGATCTCCTTTTCCTTCTCGCTCTTGTCGACGAAGCCCTTGATGGTCTCGAGGGCGAGCTTGCTGGCCACTTCACCGGCGTTGTGGCCGCCCATGCCGTCACAGACCACATAGAGGCCGATGGCGTCATCGACATCGAAGCTGTCTTCGTTCAGTTTGCGACGCCGTCCGACGTCTGTCTGGCCGTAACTCTCTAGCACTGGATGCCTCTTTCTTCAGAATCGAGCTTCCGAATCCGAAAAGACCGGTTAGTTTGAAACGGCAGGATAGCGGCTTTGGAAAGTCGGGTCAAAGATGCGGATAGCTCAGCCGCGCTCGCCGAAGTCCTGCCGGGCGGCCGCGATCAGGGATTCGGCCTGGCGGGCGATGCTCGCCTCATTTTCGCCCTCGATCATGACCCGTAGCTTGGCCTCGGTTCCGCTCCAGCGGACGAGAATCCGGCCCTTGCGGCCAAGGGACTTGGACACCGAACGCATGGCCATCTGCAGCTTCTTCATCTCTTCTATCGGCCGCCGCATGGGGAAATTGACGTTCTTGAGGACCTGGGGCACCCGGGTCATGGCCGCCGCGGCCAGCTCGGAAAGGGGCCGTTCCTTGCGGATCATGAGGGCCAGAACCTGGAGGGCGGCCACGATGCCGTCTCCGGTTGAGGCATGGTCGAGGAAAACCAGGTGCCCCGACTGCTCGCCGCCGAGGTTCAAGCCTCCCTTGCGCATGGCGTCGACCACGTGACGATCGCCCACCGCGGTTCGGACCAGTTTGATCCTCTTGGCGGCCAGGGCCCGTTCGAGGCCGAGGTTGCTCATCACCGTGGCCACCACCGAAGACTTCCGCAGCAGTCCCGTTTCCGCCAACTCGAGCGCGCACATGGCCAGCACGCAGTCGCCGTCGATGACCTGCCCGTGTTCGTCGATCAGAATGAGGCGATCGGCGTCGCCGTCCAAGGCAATGCCCATCTGGGCCGAGTGTTTCACCACCTCGGCCCGGGCCTTGTCCGGATGCAAAGCGCCCACACCCTCGTTGATGTTGACGCCGTCGGGCTGAACGCCCACCGAGCGGACGGTGGCTCCGAGTTCGGTGAACACGGCGGGCGCCACGCGGTAGGCGGCGCCGTGCGCGGCGTCAACGACGAGACGCAGGCCCTCGAGTGAGATGTTCCGTGGGAAGGTGTTCTTGGCGAAAGCCACGTAGCGGCCACGGGCGTCATCGACCTTGAAGGCGTGGCCGATGCCCGGGCCGGTCTTGCGGGCGGCCGGGGGAATGCTGCCCCGCACCAGGCCTTCGATCCTGGCCTCGAGGTCGTCGGCCAACTTGAACCCGTCGCGGCCGAAGATCTTGATCCCATTGTCCTGAAAGGGATTGTGGCTGGCGCTGATCACGATGCCGAGGTCGGCCCGCATGCTGGTGGTGAGATGCGCGACCGCCGGGGTGGGGATCGGACCGCAAAGCATTACGTCGCCACCCATCGAGCAGATTCCCGAGGCGAGTGCCGTCTCGAGCATGTAGCCGGAGAGACGCGTGTCCTTGCCGATGAGAATCCTGGGCCGATGTTTAATGCCCACGGACGCCACCGCCACCGCGGCCTGGCCGATTCTCAAGGCGATTTCCGGGGTCATGGGGTCCTGGTTCGCGACGCCGCGGACGCCATCCGTGCCAAACAGGCGGCTCTCCGCGTGCGATTCAGGTCGCGTCTTCTTCGGCATGGTCGTCCTTTTCCTCAGGGGTTCTTTTGGGGGCGGGCGGAACTTGGGCTTACTCCGCGGCGCGATGGCGGGCGGGCACGGAGCCGCGGCGACGCAAGGCGGCGCGCAGCGCTTCGCTCAGTTCCTTGGGGTCGGCGAGGCGGGTCATGTCGCCCGCGGAGACGAGACTGATGCGGCCCGTTTCCTCGGACACCACCAGGGCCACCGCGTCGGTGTCTTCGGTCACGCCGATGGCGGCGCGATGCCGGCTGCCCAACGTCCGCGAGAGTTCGGGATTGACGGTGAGGGGCAGGAAACACGCGGCCGCGGACAGGCGATCCGCCTGCACCACCACGGCGCCGTCGTGCAACGGTGAACCGGGGGTGAAGATGTTGCAGAGCAGGTCGTAGGTCACCGCGGCGTCGAGGCGGACGCCGGTTTCCGCGAAGGACTTGAGGCCCATGTCGCGCTCGAAGACGATGAGAGCGCCGGTGCGCGCGGAGGCGAGAGACTGGGCGGCGAGCACGATTTCGTCGAGGACGTCGTCGGTGGACGACGGGCCGCTGCGGCTGAATAGCGCGCGACCCAGCGACGCCAGAAGCTTGCGAATCTCCGCCTGGAAAACGACGATGGCCGCGAAGGCCACGTAGGGCACGACGTTGCTCAGAAGCAGGCCGAGAAGGCGAAGGTCGAGCAGGCTGGCGGTGGCGAAAAGCGCCACCACGCCCAGCGCGCCGAGCACGATATGGGTGGCCTGGGTGCCACGGACAAAGCGGAAGAGGCGGTAGACGAGGAACCCGACAATGGCGAGGTCGATCGCGTCACGGAAGCTGAAGGCCCGTCCGCCGAAGACCGTTTGAAAGGTTTCGAACATGGAGCCTTATTCTGTTCCTCTGGAAGGTGAACCGGGGCCCCGGGTCGTCGCCTAGGAGAGCTTCGGCTCCGGCATGGGGCCGAGGAACGGCACCGACACCTCGGGCGTTTCGGCCGGCGTCTCGGCCACCACCGCGGGGGGCGGGGGCGGAGGAACCGGAGGCAGATTCATCTTCTCGCCTCGGACGATCTGCAGGACCTGCACGCCGTCGAGCGACTCGTGCTCGAGCAGAGCCTCGGCGATGGTGGTGAGGTCCTTGAACCGCTCCTTGAGCAGCACGGTGCCGCGATCGAACTGCTGGGTCACGATGCGGCGGACTTCCTCGTCGATCTGGATGGCCGTGGCCTCGGAGTAGTCCTGCGAGCGTCCGAACTCCTTGCCCAGGAAGATCGCTTCGTCTTTCTTCCCGTAGGCCAGAGGCCCGAGAGCGCTCATTCCCCACTCGCACACCATGCGACGGGCCATTTCGGTCGCCTGCTCGATGTCGTTGGAAGCGCCGGTGCTGATGGCCTTGAACGCGAGGTCTTCGGCGATGCGGCCGCCCATGCACACCGCGATGCGGTCTTCGAGCTGCTCCTTGGTCCAGTTGTGCTTCTCTTCGCTCGGAAGCTGCTGGGTGAGGCCAAGCGCCATGCCGCGAGGAATGATCGTGACCTTGTGGACCGGGTCGGCGTGAGGAAGGATCGCGGCGAGGAGAGCGTGTCCGCCCTCGTGATACGCGGTGACCTTCTTCTCCTCGTCGGTGATCATCATGCTCTTGCGTTCGGCGCCCATCAGGACCTTGTCCTTGCTGGACTCGAACTCGGCCATGTTGACGACCTTTTGATTGCGGCGCGCAGCCAGCAGGGCCGCCTCGTTCACGAGGTTGGCGAGATCAGCGCCGGAGAACCCGGGAGTGGCCTTGGCCAGGGTGACCACGTCGACGTCGGGGCCCACCGGGATCTTGCGCAGGTGGACCTGAAGGATGCCTTCGCGTCCGCGAACGTCGGGGCGATTGACCACCACGCGACGATCGAAGCGGCCGGGCCGGAGCAGTGCCGGGTCGAGAACGTCGGGACGGTTGGTGGCGGCGACGAGGATGACGCCCTCGGTGCCTTCGAAACCATCCATCTCCACGAGGAGCTGGTTCAGGGTCTGCTCGCGTTCATCGTGGCCGCCGCCGAGGCCCGCGCCACGATGACGGCCGACCGCGTCGATCTCATCGATGAAGATGATGCAGGGCGCGCTCTTCTTGCCCTGTTCGAACAGATCGCGCACGCGCGACGCGCCGACACCCACGAACATCTCGACGAAGTCGGAGCCCGAGATGGAGAAGAACGGAACGTTGGCCTCGCCGGCGATGGCGCGGGCAAGAAGGGTTTTGCCCGTGCCCGGAGGGCCCATGAGCAGGACGCCCTTGGGAATGCGGCCGCCGAGCTTCTGAAACTTCTGGGGTTCCTTCAGGAACTCGATGATTTCCTGCAGCTCTTCTTTGGCCTCTTCCACTCCGGCCACGTCCTTGAACGTGATCTTGCGCTGCTGGGAAGCGAGGAGCCGGGCCTTCGACTTGCCGAAGGACATGGCCTTGTTCCCGCCCGCCTGCATCTGGCGCATGAAGAAGATCCAGATGCCGAGGAGGATGGCGTAGGGCGCGAAGGTGATGAGGATGGTGGTGAAGGTGGGAGCCTGGTCGTTGATCACGTTGACCTGGACCTTCTTGGCGAGCAGAGCGTCGAGGGGCTTGTCGTAGCCGTAAGGCGACACCGTCTTGAAGGCTTCACCCGAAGCGCGCTTGCCGCGGATCTCGTTCCCGTTCACCGTGACTTCCTTGATGTCCCCGGCATCGACCTGGGCCATGAAGTCCGAGAACTTGAGGGGCGTGTCCTTCTTCTGGATGTTGGAGAAATTCCAGGCGGCCAGCATCAGGACGAAGAGCGAGGCCCACAAAAGCGCGGTCTTAAAGGTCGAGTTCAAATGTTTATCCCCTGGTACTTGAGGTGGTACGGATTCCGGCCATGCGAATGTTCACTCCGGCAGCGGAGCGGCGGGCGGCTGAAGGATTCCCAGATAGGGAAGCCCGCGATAATAGTCGGCGTAGTCGAGTCCATACCCGACGAGAAAACGGTCGTCCTGCTCGGTCTCGATCCGGAACACGGACCACTCCGGGACGATCTGAGTCTTGCGCAAGGCGGTGCGGTCGAGCAGGACCGCGATCCGGATGCTCTTCGGCTGGCGCACGGCGAGGTGGTCGCGCACATAGGCGAGGGTGACACCAGTGTCCACCACGTCGTCCACGATGAGGACATGCTGGCCTTCCACCGGAACCTCGCTTCCATAGAGCACCTGGACGGAGGTCGGGCCCTTGCGAGTTTCGGAAACATGGGCCACCCGAAGGGTGTAGCTCCGGAAAGGGACGGGGATCGCGCGCATGAGATCGGCCATGAAAACCAGGCTGTTCTTCAGGAGGCCCACCACAACCAGGCTCTCGCCTTGGTAGGTGGCGCCGATCTGCTGGCCGATGGCGTTCACCCGCGTGGCGATGTCCTGAGCGGTGAAGAGCACGGTCGGAAGAGTGGGCGGTTTCATGGCAGATCGGGAAAGGCGAGTTGCAAGACTATGACAGGAAAGGCTTTTCTCTGGAATCGCCCATCCCCTCTGGATCACGGCCGGTGAAGTTGAGGCGGCCGCTGCTGACCGTGACGGTGCGTCCTCCCGGGAGAGGCAGCGACGAGCCTCCCCGGCCCTGCACCACCAGGTTCCACAGATTTTCGAGGTGGATGAACGAGACCGAGCGCAGCCCCCCGAAGCGGCGAAGCGCCTCCCGCAACGCGGTCTTGCCCAGACCAGGCGGGGCCGCCTTGAGGACCGTGAGTTCGTAGGCCGATCCCTCGACCGTGGGGGCCGCGGCCCGGTCGAGGAGTTGGGCTGCGACTTCGCGCAGCGCCTGATGTTCCTCGGCCAGGGCCCGCGCGGTCCGGCCCAGGACTTCCGAGATGTTGGGATTGAACTCCTTCTCGAGCATGGGAATCAGGGTGTGCCGCACGCGGTTCCGGGTGAAATTTGTGTCGAGATTCGTCGGGTCGGATAGATAGGGCAGGCGGTAGAGACTCAGGTGGGCCATCACCGCGTCCCTTCGGGTATCGAGGAGAGGGCGCAGGAGTTCGCCATCCCACGGACTCATGGCGGACAGACCCAGCGCCCCACTCCCCCGCACCAGGCGCATCAGGACGGTCTCGGCTTGATCGTCGAGGGTGTGGCCGAGCACGATGGCCGCCGCGTTCTCCTCGCGGGCCACGCGTCGGAGGAATGAGTAGCGGATTAGGCGCGCCGCCTCTTCGAGACCACCGTCACGGAGGGACTTCGCGGAGGGTCCGGTCCGGCCGGTGCGGAGCCTCACCTTGAGGCGCTCGCACAACTCCTCGCAGAACTGGACATCGCCTTGGGAGTCTTGTCGCAGCGCATGGTCGAGGTGGGCAGCCACCACGGTAACGCCTCGCTTGCGCGCGGCGCGCAGCAAAGCATCGAGCAAAGCCACCGAGTCGGGCCCGCCGGAAAGGGCGGCCACGACAATGACCCCGGGCCGCGCCAGGCCCGCCGAATCCAGGCTCCGTCGAATCGCAGAAACCAGAGGAGGCGTCGGCATAGCGCGCCCCGCTACCTTACGCCTTCAGCTCGGTCGTTGGGGGAGGGGGTTGCTTCGTCGCAATGCGGACGGAGTGGCTCCTCGCAATGACGTGAGGAAGAACAGCCAATAGTGGGGGCGCGGCGCTGGCGGAATCGTAGGGCGTCGGACGTAGGTTGCGGGGCGAGCGCGCGGTATTGGCTACCACCAAGCTCGTGCTGTCCGTGTTCACCCCACTACGTCATTGCGAGGAGGCCATCGGGAGGCCGACGACGAAGCAACCCCGCCCCCCAACTACCAAGCTGAAGGTGGTGGCGGTGCAGGGACTTGAACCCCGGACACTGCGGATATGAGCCGCATGCTCTAACCAGCTGAGCTACACCGCCGTTCGTCGTGGTCCGGTGCGGCAGACCCCTCGGAAGCTGCGTAGTCTACATGAGGAGGGCTCAAGCCGGCGAGCCCCTGGACGAGCCCTGCGGTTAACCGAACAGGTGCCAGTCGGAGGTGCGGGTCAGGTAGTCGCTCATGGTGATGAGGATCAGGAAGGCCAGCCAGATGACGCTCGCCACCACGGCGAGGCCCACCAGCTTGCTCTCGTACTTCACGTGCATGAAGAACAGGATCACCAGCGCGGCCTTGGTGCATGCGATGCCAAGAGCCACGAGATTGTTCACGAATCCGCCCATGTCCTTGCCCAGCATGGGGGCGAAGTCGAACATGGCGGCGAGGACCGTGACCACGGTGAGGATGGCCAGGGCGAAGAAGATGGCGAAGTACATCTTCACGGTCGGCCCGTGATGCTCCTCGACGTGATGCTCGCCGCCGTGAGGAGCCGGGTGGGTTTCGGGTGAAGCGTGGGCGGACATCAGTGAGCCCCGATCAGGTAAAGGAGGGGGAAGAGGAAGATCCAGACGATGTCGACGAAGTGCCAGTAGAGGCCGGTCATCTCGACGGGGGTGTAGTAGGCGGGGCCGTATTTACCCCTCAACCCATTGATGGCGATGATGGCGAGAATCGGGATGCCGATGATCATGTGGATCGCGTGCAGACCGGTCATGGCGAAGTAGAGAGCGAAGTAGAGGGCGAAGCCGGTGGGCCTTGGCTGGTGGGTCTCGTGGTTGACGAAGAGACCGTGGTCGGCGATTCCCGGGATGAACCCGTGCTCGAACTTGTCCTTGTACTCGACCACCTTCACGCCCAGGAAGATGCTGCCGAAGATGATGGTGAGGATCAGCCAGAAGGCGATGGCGCCTCGATTGCCCTTGGACGCGGCGTGCACCGACATGGCCATGGTGAGCGAGGAGCAGATCAGGACGATGGTGTTGACGCCGCCCAGAACGGAGTTGAGCTGCATGGCGCCTTCGTGGAAGGCGTCTGGATACTGGGAGCGGTAAACCACGTAGGTCGCGAACAACCCGCCGAAGAACATGACTTCCTGGATGAGGAAGGACCACATCCCGAGGACGACCGACTCTTTTTGCTGTTTGAAGTCGGCGAAGTGATGCTGGAGCGAGGCGGCGAGATTAGACATGGCGCGCGTCCTCCTTTTCATGCTTCTCAGGCGTCTCGGACAGGGGCAGCGACTGGTAGTCGTAGGCCTCGGTGGTGACGATCGGGGTCTGGTGGAAGTTGTGCGGCGGGGGCGGCGAGGAAGTCTTCCACTCGAGGCCGGTGGCGCCCCACGGATTGGCGGGAGCCTTCTTGCCCATGAAGAGGCTGTAGGTGAGATAGATCGCGGGCAGGACGTAGCCGATGGCCAGGATCGAGGCGCCCAGGGTCGACATCACGTTCAGCACCTGCCACTCCTCGGGGTAGGAGTGATAGCGGCGGGGCATGCCCATGTAGCCGAGGATGAACTGGGGGAAGAAGGTGAAATTGAAGCCCGCGAAGATGAAGAGGGCGGAGAGCTTCGACCAGAAGTTCGAGTACATGCGGCCCGTGATCTTGGGCCACCAGAAGTGGATACCGCCCATGTAGCCCATGACGCCGCCGCCCACCATGACGTAGTGGAAGTGGGAGACCACGAAGTAGGTGTCCTGCAGGTGGATGTCCATGCCCATGGTGGCGAGGAACAAGCCGGTCAGACCGCCGATGAGGAAGAGGCCCATGAAGCCGAACGCGAACAACATGGGGGTTTCCCAGGAGACCGAACCCTTGTAGAGGGTGGCCGTCCAGTTGAAGGCCTTGATGGCGGAGGGAATGGCGACGAGGAAGGTGAGGGCCGAGAACAGGATGCCGGTGTAGGCCGACTGGCTGGTGGTGAACATGTGATGGCCCCACACCAGGAAGCCGAGGATGGCGATGGCGAGGGACGACATGGCCACGAAGCTGTAGCCGAAAAGCTTCTGCCGCGAGAACGTGGAGATGATCTCGGAGATCACGCCCATGGCGGGCAGGATCATGATGTAGACCGCGGGATGCGAGTAGAACCAGAACAGGTGCTGGAAGAGGACGGGGTCGCCGCCCTTCGCGGGGTCGAAGAACCCGAAGCCGAGGACGCGCTCGAGGAAGAGCAGCACCATGGTGATGGCGACCACCGGGGTGCCGAGGACCATGACCAGCGAGGTTGCGTAGTGCGCCCACACGAACAGGGGCAGGCGGAACCAGGTCATGCCGGGCGCGCGCATGCGGTGCACGGTGGCGATGAAGTTGACGCCGGTGAGGATGGAGGCGAAGCCGGCGATGAACACGCCAGCGACCGCAATCGCCACCCGCGACTGCGAGTACGTGGAGGAGTACGGCGGGTAGAGGGTCCAGCCGGTGTCGAGCCCGCCGGTGAGCACAGCGAAGACGGCGAGGCCGGCGCCCACCATGAAGATGTACCAGGAAGCGAGGTTGATCTTCGGGAAGGCGAGGTCCTTGGCCCCGATCATCAGGGGCATGAGGAAGTTCCCGAGCACGGCGGGAACAGCCGGGATCAGGAAGAAGAAGATCATCATCACGCCGTGGGACGTGAAGGCCTGGTTGTAGAGCTCGGAGCTGAGGAAGTCGCCGGCCGGGGTCATCAGCTCAATGCGGACGAGCGAGGCGAAGAGACCACCCACCGTGAAGAACAGGGTGACCGAGAGGAAGTAGAGCAGGGCGATCCGCTTGTGGTCCTTGGTGAGGAGCCACGACTGGATCGTCGTCTCGTTGGTGAGGTAGTTTTCTTCCTCGTGGTGCGCCGAGGGGGTGTGGTTAGGCGTGCTCATGGTTCCTTAACGTCCCTTGCTTTCGCTCGCCTGGGGCGACGCGGCGGCGGGCGCGGTTCCCGGCGCGACCGGTGCGTTCTTGGCCGGTTCCGCCTTGCCGAGGGTGTCGCGAACGTAGGTGAGAAGGGCGTTCACCTGTTCCTCGGAAAGCTGGTTCAAGTAGACGGGCATCAGCGGCTCGAAGCCGTTCACCACCTTGGCGGTGGGATTGACGATCGATTCCCGGATGTAGGCATCGTCGGCGATGACCGTGGCCCCGCCCTTGAGGTCGACGGGCTTGCCGTACAGACCCTCGAGCACGGGACCGCGCTGATTGGACCCCGCCCGGTGGCAGGAGATGCAGTTCAGCTCCTCGAAGAGCTTGGCGCCTTGCACCGCGGGAGGCAGGCCGGCGTTCGGACCGGCGAGCCAGCGCTGGTAGGCGTCTTTCTCCATCACGTGCACGGTGCCGATCATTCCGGAGTGTTTGGTGCCGCAATACTCCGCGCAGAAGATGTGGTACGAGCCCACCTGGGTGGCGTTGAACCACGTGGTGGTCATGGTGCCCGGGATCGCGTCGCGCTTGATGCGGAACGCGGGCAGGGAGAAGGCGTGGATCACGTCCTCGGAAGTGAGGAGGAGCCGCACCGGCACGCCCACGGGAACGTGGAGTTCGTTGATCTCGCGGGCCCCGCTCATGTGCTGAACCTTCCACATCCATCGCTTGCCCACCACGTGGATGGTGATGGCGTCCTTGGGCGGGGTGTAGATCTTGAAGTAGAGCTGCACGCCCCACACGAAGAGAACAACGCAGATGAGCAGCGGAATCACGCTCCAGGCGATTTCGAGCCACGCCGGAGGGTGAACCTGAATGGGACGCTCGGACTCGCTCTTGCGGCGGTAGCGGAGGCCGAAATAGAGGAAGAGGCCCACGACCAGGATGGTGAAGAAGGCGGTGATCGCCACAAGAAGCGCGTAAAGCGCATCGACCTCAACCGCGACGGTTGACGCTTGCGGCGGGAGCAGCGGGGGGAAGGACTTGCCCATGGGACTGTTCTGGTTAGGCCTCAGGCGGGAGTGTGAGAGGGAGCCGCTTTGCGTTCGCGGCGAAGACTGAACAAGACGAAGCCCACCAGGGCGAACACGGTGCCCACCGCGGAGAGGCGGAGGGTTCGCATGATGGCGGCGCCGTAGCGGCCGCTCGCTTCGTTGTATTGATAGCAGTACAAAATGGCCTGATCGACGAGTGTGCCGATGGTGCCCTCGGCGGCCTCGGTGAGAGCGAGCTGGAGATCACGCGGGAAGGGCTCGATGCCGGGGAGGAAGCGGGCCATGCGGCCATCTGCGGTGAGGAGGAGCACGCCCGAGGCGTGGGCCCACTGACGAGTTTCCTCATCCCAGTAGTAGCGATAGCCGGCGCCCGCGGTAATCCGCTTGATGGACTCAGCCGAGCCGGTGAGGAAACGGAAGCCGGCATCGCTGCCGGACTGACCGTAAGCGCTCGCGATCTTCCACTTGGCTTTCTCCGACCCGGCAACCGTGTCGTTTGGATCCATGGAGATGGCGAGGAAGTTGAAATCGCGGCCCACCACGTATTTGGTGCCCTTGAGTGAGGCCACGACGCTCTCGAGCTGCAGCGAGCAGAGCATGGCGCAGGACTGGTAGTAGAAGACCACCATGGTGGGCTTGCCGGGAGCGAGGAGCGCACCGAGGGCCATGGTGGCGCCCTTCTCGTCGGTCACCACCGCATCGAGGGGAAGCGTCTCGCCGAGTTTCGGCTCGTAGCCCACTTCCTTTTGAAGGCGTTCAGACGGAGGCTGCACCGGGCCGGAGGGCCGGGAGAAGCCGGCCTGCTGAGCCGAGGCGCCCGCCGCGACGAGCAACACGCAGAGCGCGGAGACGAAGGTTCTCACGGCCGCGCCGCCGTGGAAGGAGCGGGCGACGCCGATGCAGCCGGAGCGGAGGCGGGACCGCTGGGGGCGGGCAGACCGCGCTCGAGGGTGAGCCTCATGGCTTCGGCGATGGGAATGCGATAGATGCCCTTCTCGGCATCGACCACACCATAGCTGTTCAGGATGGCGGCCTCCTCGGCGCGGAACTTGGCCAGATCGAGGGGTTCGCGGATCTGGAGACGGGGAGCGGGGGGAACCTGCTCTCCCTGGGGCTGAGCCATGGAAGACCGGGCCGAGGCCTGGTCGCGCCAGGACTCGAGCGCGCGCAGAACGACGAAGGCGAAGATCGCGGTGAGGATGGTGATCACGGAGATCCAGAACAGGAACTGGTAGAGCGGACGAACGGTGGCGTCCGACTTCTCGTACTGGACGTCCGGGTTGTGCGCCGGCTTGGAGGGATCAGTGTGCATGAGCGGCCAACTCCTCCATTTCCTGAACCTGGGGATCGTGCTTCACAAGCAGCGGGGCCTTCTCGAGCTGGAGGGCGAAGAGATAGAGCCACGCGCCGCCCACCGCGACCGGCATCAGCAGGTCGAAGGGGTGCACCGAGAAATGCTCGTGCTTGAAGACGGGGGCGATGTTCCAGAAGAGATCGACGTAGCGCAGGGCGAAGAGAAGTCCAGCGACCACGGCAAGGCGACTGGCGTTCTTCTTGAGGCCGGCCGAGAGCAGGGTGAAGAAGGGCAGGAAGAAGTGCAGCCCCACCAGCAGGTACGTGAGTTCCTTCCACCCGCCCGCCGAGCGGTGGAGATACCACGAGGTTTCTTCGGGCAGGTTGCCGGACCAGATGATCAGGAACTGCGACAGGTTCACGTAACCCCACAACATCACGAAGGCGAAGAGGAACTTGCCGAGATCGTGGAACAGGGTGGAGGTGGCCACACGGGTGAACGGCGCGTGGGTGTAGAGCCGCGACATCAGCATGATGCACAGACACCAGGCGGAGAGAGCCTGGCCCACCATGAACAGGATTCCCCAGATGGTGGAGAACCAGTGAGGATCGAGGGACATGCCCCAGTCGACGCCGGCGAAAGTGATGACCAGAGCCTGGGCCAGCAGACCCCAGCCGGACATGCGGCGCATCTTCTCCGCGTATTCACGATCCCCCGTCTGGTCGTATTTCCACGAAAGCGAGGTGAGGGTGCGCGCCATAAGGACCCAGAAGAGGAAATAGAAAACGGCGCGGGCGGTGAAGAACGGGACGTTCAGGTAGGCGCCCTTCTTGTGGACGATCTCTTCGAGATGGTGATCGGCGGCGATGCGCACCGGATCGGCCCAGGAGTAGAGGTTCGCCATTCCGAGGAAGATCGGAATGAAGAAGAGGGGCATGAAATAGATGGTGCGGGCGCCGGCTTCGAACAGGCGGCGGAGCAGGATGCCCCAGTGGCCGCCCGACTGGTGCTGGATCATCAGCATCGACAGGCAACCGATGGAGACCCCGAACCAGAGCAGGAAGGCCGGGAGGTAACTCTGCACGAGCTGAGCCGGATTGGAGTAGCCGGTGAGGGCGAGGGCCGAGGCGACCAGGGCGACGAGGCCGGCGATCCGACGCAGGGAGACCACCGGGGCGGGCATGTTGAGGCTGTGTGTGGTGGGCTCGGGGTTCACGTGTTCTTCGTGGTGGGCGGACATCAGTGGCGAGCCTCCGCGGGGACGGCGGCGGCCTTGTGATCAGCCGCGGGGGCGGCGGCTCCGCCCGAGAGCACCGCGGCGCGTTCAGCCTCGGGGATATCGGTCAGGGCGGCATGGCGCGAGAGCTGGAGGGCGCGCACGTACGCGATGATGGCCCAGCGATCGTTCACCGGGATCTGCGGACCGGCCGGGGGCATCACTCCGAAGCCGTTGGTGATCACGTCGAACCAGTAGCCGTTGGTTTCGTTGCGGAGCCGATCGATGTGGTGGGAAGCCGCGACTTTGAAGCCGCGCTGAACCACCGTCCCGTTACCGAGGCCGGTGGCGCCGTGGCAGGGACCGCAGAAGATCTCATAGCGCTCGCGACCGCGCTGGAGCAGGGCGGCGTCGATGGCGAAGGGGAAGGTGGTGGCGAACTTGCCGTCGACCTTGCCCCGGTTCAAGTGGTCGTCTTCGCGCAGCTGGCCACGCCCCACGGTGCCCTCGACGGGCAAGCGGCCGGTGCGGCCATCGGCGAAGAAGGCCGACTTCGATTGCGGCTTGGCCTTGGGCTGGTTGTGCATGTCCTGACGGCAGGCGGCGGAAAGGAGGACCGCGCTGCAGGAAAGAACCAGCAAGGAGGAGCGCTTCACGCGGGAATCTCCTTGACGAAGGTGGGACTGAGTGTCTTCAGGAACTCGGCGGTCTTCGCGGCGTCGAACTTGGGGTCGGTGGCTTCGATGACCAGATAGAACTTGTCGTTCGACGCGCTCTTCGCGAACTCTTCGATGTTGAAGACGGGATGGTAGGGCCGCGGGAAGCCGTTCAGGGCAAGCATGCCGAACACCGCGCCGAACGAGGCGAAGAGGATCGTCGTCTCGAAGGCGGGAGGAATGAAGGACACCCACGAGTGGAAGGGGCGGCCGCCGATGTTCATGGGATAGACGATCACGGAAGACCAGTACTGAAGGCCGTAGCCGGCGAGGAAGCCGGTGAGACCGCCGCCAAGCACGATGGTGGGAACCCAGGAGTGATGCTGATCGAGTTCGTGGATGAGCGACTCCATCGGATAGGGGGAGTAACCGTCGATCTTCTTGTAGCCGGCGGTACGAACCTGTCGGGCTGCGTTCACCACATCGTCGGCATTGGCGAACTCGGCCATGAGTCCGTAGACGCCCACGGGTTCGGGAGACCGGGCCCAGGTCACCGCCTCCTTGAGGTCGTGGATCAGGCGGGAGGGGGTGTAGCCGGATTCACTCATTGCTTCACCTTGCCTTCGGCGCCGGGCAGGATCATCTTCACTTCAGACATCGGGATAGCGGGCAAGAACCGGACGAAGAGGAGCATCAGGGTGAGGAACAGTCCACCGGTGCCGATGAAGAACATCCAGTCGAAAACCGTACCTTGGTAGTAGCCCCACGAAGAGGGCATGAAGTCGCGATAGAGCGAAGTGACGATGATGACGAACCGCTCGAGCCACATCCCGACGCCCACGAACAGGGAGACGATGAAGAGCCAGATGGTGTTGGTGCGCGCCTTCTTCGACCACAGCGTGTTCGGCACGATCACGTTGCACAGGATCAGGAGCCAGTAGGACCAGCCGTACGGACCGCTGGTGCGGTTCTTCATCATGAACCACTCGAAGAAGTTCCCCGAGTACCAGGCCATGAAGACCTCCATGAAGTACCCGTAGGCCACGATGAGGCCGGTGGCCAGCATGACCTTGGCCATGTTCTCGATGTGGCGCATCGTGATCACGTCTTCCAGCCGATACAACCAGCGCAGCGGAATGGCGAGATTGAGAACCATGGCGAAGCCCGCGAACACCGCGCCCGCGACGAAGTAGGGCGGGAAGATGGTGGCGTGCCAGCCGGGGATCAGCGAAACCGAGAAGTCGAAGCTGACCACGGTGTGAACGGAGAGAACCAGGGGCGTCGAGAGACCGGCGAGAAGAAGGTAGGCCTTCTCGTAGTTCGACCAGTGACGCGCCGAATTGCGCCAGCCCATGGCCGCCATGCCGTAGGCGAGCTTGGCCAGGGGGTTCTTCGCGCGGTCGCGCAAGGTTCCAAGGTCGGGGATCAAACCCACGTACCAGAACAGCAGGGAGACGGTTCCGTAGGTGGACACCGCGAACACGTCCCAGATCAGCGGGCTGCGGAAGTTCGGCCACAGATCCATGGTGTTGGGATAGGGCAGCAGCCAGTAGAACGCGAGCCAGGGACGGCCGGTGTGGAAGAGCGGATACTGCAACGCGCACAACACCGCGGCAAGGGTCATGGCCTCGGCGAAGCGGTTGATCGAGTTGCGCCACTTCTGCTTGAAGAGCAGCAGGATGGCCGAGATCAGGGTGCCGGCGTGGCCGATACCGATCCACCAGACGAAGTTGATGATGTCCATCCCCCACCCGACGGGGACGTTCGGGCCCCAAAGCCCGATACCGACGAAGAGGAGTCCGATGATGGCGGTGCCCAGACCGCCGGCCATGGCCATGGCGATAAGGAGAGATACCCACCACGCGCGGGGTGTCTCCTTCTCGAGGGTCATGTGCGAGATCTTCTCGGTCACCGTGTCGAGCGTGTGGCCCGGGGCGACGAGGGGGATCGGCGCGTACTTCGGATCCATGGGCGGGGTCACGACCGCCGAGGAGGTGTGGCTGCTAGCCATGATGCGACTCGCCCTCCTTGACGCCCGGCGTCAGGGCCTGAAGCTCGGGATTGGGATTCCGCACGGAGGCAAGGTACGTGGTGCGCGGAAGGGTGTTGAGTTCGTGAAGCAGGACGTAGTTGCGCGGCGAGGCCTTCTTCTTCGAAACCGCGGAATCGGGCTTGTTGAGGTCGCCGAACATGATGGCCTGGGTCGGACACACCTGCTGGCAGGCCGTCTTGATCTCGCCGTCCTTGATCTCGCGATTCTCGTTGCGGGAGTTGATGCGGGCTTCGTTCACGCGCTGCACGCAGTAGGTGCACTTCTCCATGACGCCGCGGCTGCGCACGGTGACATCGGGGTTCTTCTGAAGCTTGAGGCTCTCGGTGTCCCAGTCGGAGTAGAGGAAGAAGTTGAACCGCCGCACCTTGTAGGCGCAGTTGTTGGCGCAATACCGCGTGCCCACGCAGCGGTTGTAGACCATGTCGTTCAGGCCTTCGTCGCTGTGGGTGGTGGCGGCGACGGGGCAGACCACTTCGCAGCTCGCGTTCTCGCACTGCATGCAGGGCACGGGCTGGTGGTGAACCGCGGGGGCTTCCGAATCGCCCTCGAAGTAGCGATCGACGCGCAGCCACTGCATCTCGCGACCGCGCATGATCTGGTCTTTGCCGACGACCGCGATGTTGTTCTCGCTCTGACAGGCCGTGATGCAGGCGTTGCAGCCGATGCAGGCGGAAAGGTCGATGGACATTCCCCACTTGTTCCCGTTGTAGGGATGGGGCGGATAGAGCGAAGGCTGCGGGCCCTGCTCCTTGGCGATCTGGGCGAAAGCCGGATTGGCCTTGAACTCTTCGAAGCTGCCGGTGCGCAGGAGGCCGCGGCCTTCGGCGTCTTCCATCTTCCAGTGGTCCTGGGTGCAGCCCATGGCGTAACGAGAACCCTCGCGGGTGATCGAGCCGCCGGAACGCGACCACGGTGAGGCGGAGACGCGCAGGGGCTGGACATCGACGCCCACACCCTGACCCACGCGACCGGAGCGCTTGCGGCCCGCGCCGAGGTGGACGGTGACCGAATCATCGGGATGGCCCGGAACCACCCAGGCCGGAATGGTGACCGAGGCCCCGCCAACCTTGAGGGTGACGCGATCGACCCAGGTGCCGCGAGCCGAACCTTCGGGCTCGGGAATGGCGAGACGCTTCGCGGTTTTCGGCGACAGCAGAGCGGCGTTGTCCCAGGTCAGCTTGGTGAGGGGCTTGGGAAGCTCCTGCATCCAGCCGTTGTTGGCGTAGCGACCGTCGAGGACGTTGGGGTCGAGGCGGAAGACCACATCGAGATCGCCCTGATTCGACGAGGGTTTTGTCTGCATCCACTCGCCCGCCACGGTGGCGGCGGCGACCGCGGGGAAAGCCGACGCGGGAAGGACACCGTCATGGACGATGCGACGCCACGAGATTTCGAAGTTCGCACCCGCGGGCACCTTGGAACGCCACGCCGCCTGCACGATCTCGTAACCGGTGGTAGTGGAATCGCCGAGAAGGGTCTGGACAACCTCGTGCGCGCTCTTGCCATCGTAGAGAGGAGCAATGAGGGGCTGCTGCACGGACAAGGTTCCGTCGAAGGCGCGGGCGTCGCTCCAGGCTTCGAGCGCGTGAGCCTCGGGGATGTGCCAGTGGCACAACTCGGAGGTCTCGTCATCGAACTGGCCGAGGTGAACCCGGAGCGCGACCTTGGCCTGATCCTTGAGCGCTTCGGCGAAGCCACTGTCGGACGGTGCAGTCACCAAGGGGTTTCCGCCCACGATGAAGAGCGCCGAAACCTTGCCCGCGGCCATTTCCGCGGCGAGGGCGTTGATCGAGTTCTCGGCCGAAGGCGGCTGCGCCTCGACCGGCTCGGTCATCACCACCGCAGAGCCGAGGCTGCCGAGCTTCGCATTGATGGCGTAGGCGAGGGCGTGAACGAACGCGGGCTGCGACTCGCCCGCGAGCACGAGAGTGCGGGTGGGACGGGCCTGGGCGTCTTTGACCATGGCCGCCACCGTGGCCTTGACCATGGCTGAGGCGGGCAGCGCGCCCTTCTCAACCGCGAGGCCCAGTTCCACGGCCAGTTCGCGGGCGATGGCTTCGACTTCGGCCGGCCGCACCGCCATCCGGTGGTCGGCGCTCGCGCCGGTGATGGACACCGAACTCTCGGCCACGTACAGGCGATTCATCTCGCCCAGAGTGGGGTCGTCGGCGGCGCGGCGCGCGGCGAAGGCGCGGGCATTCGCGATCTTGTCGCCGCCCGTGCCGAGGAAGTCGGCATCAAGGGCGATGATGACGTCGGCCTGAGCGAAGTTGTAAACGGGCTGAAGCGGGCGGCCGAAGGCGGCGCGGGCTCCGTCCATGGCGTGACGACGCTCGATGGCGTCGTGCACGTGCCACTTGGCGAGCGGATATTGCTTGAGCAGTTCGGCGATTTGCGCGGCCAGAGTGGGCGAAGTGACGGTGGGGGTGAGGAGGCGGAGGCCCTCGCCCTTGAGCGCCTTCTGGGCCTCGAGCACAGGACGAACGGCGGCCACGAACGCGGCCCAGGTGCTGGTCTCGGTGCGGTAGAGCACCGTCTTGGAGCGGTCCGGATCGTAAAGATTCAGGATCTCGGCCTGGGCGAAATGGTCGGTGGACCCGAGGCTCCCCGGATGGTCGGGGTTGCCTTCGATCTTGGTGGGCCGTCCCATGTGGCTTTCGACCAGCACGCCTTGCGCCGCGCCGTCGGTGGAGAGCACGGTGGCGAAGTAGACGGGCTTGCCCGGGATGAACTGCTCCGGCGCCTTCACGTAGGGGACGATGGCCTCGGCGGGCTGACGGGTGCAGGCCGAGGAGAGCCCGGCAAGGGCCACGGAGGCGCCCATCAACTGGAGGAACTGACGGCGACCGTCGGGATCGGTGAACTCGGAGGCCTTCTCCGGGAACTCACGGTGCAGCCAGACCTTGATGTCTTCGGAATCGGTGAGCTCGTCGAGGCTTCGCCAGAACTTGGGCTTGGCCGAGGAGGCGCCTTTCGATACGCGGGTCACTTGCGAAATCGGTATGTGAACGTCGCTCATTGGTTCCGTTCCGGGGTTCCGTTCCATGGTCCGTTCCAAACGCCTAACGGTGGCAGGTGGAGCAGGAAAGACGAGGTTTGGCTTGATATTCGGCCTTGAGCTTCAGGCCCACTTCAAGCTGGTTGGCCGGAGGATTCCAGACCGGCGCGTTCACTTCGGACTTCGGCCGGAGGAACTTCTCGGGGTAACGGTGGCAGTCGAGGCACCAGTTCATCTGCATGGAGGTGGCCTGGTATACGAGAGGCATCTCTCCGACTTGCCCATGGCAGGTGGTGCAACCCACGCCTTTGTTCACATGGGCGGAGTGGTTGAAGTAAGTGAAGTCGGGAAGGTCGTTGACCTTGCGCCACTCGAGCGACTTGCCGGAGCGATAACTCTCGCGCACCGCCTCGAGCATGGGGGCCTGGGCCCAGATCTGCGAATGGCAGTTCATGCAGGTCTGGGTGGGCGGAACCGAAGCCGAGGCCGAGGTCTCAACCGAAGTGTGGCAGTACCGGCAGTCGATCCCTATACCGGTGGTGTGATGGTTGTGGGAGAAGGGCACAGGCTGGTCGTAGGGCGTGCCCTGCCCCGTGGCGTATCCGGAACGCGCCAAGAGGAACAGAGCGAGAAGGACAGTTCCGCCCGCCACCGCACCGGCGGCGATGCTGGCGTGAGACAGTCCATTGGCTTGCTTCGGGAAGAGTTGCGCCATGACGTAATGGCGGATTCTATGTGCGCCATGCTTGGCCAATCAAGCGCCTTGAACGTTTTTGATTCCTAAGTCCCTTGCTGGCAGGGCTGAAAAAGGGGCGCAACGTGGACTCGCAGGGCCGATTCGTGTTCCACTGCGAGGACTGAACGCGATAGATCCCTGATACATGATGATGAGAAGAGCCGGCGCGGAGTGATCCACAAAGCGGGCAAAGAGAAGATGCACGCGCGGAACCGCTTTCGCGCCGGCTACGACTTCAAAAAGCTGACGGAGACGCACCCGGCCCTCGCGCGCTTCGTCCGGCCGAACCCATGGGGCGACATCTCGGTCGACTTCGCCGACCCTTTGGCGGTGAAGGCCCTGAATCAGGCCCTGCTGGCCCATGCCTATGGAGTGAAGGCCTGGGATCTGCCCAAAGGGTACCTGTGCCCGCCCATCCCCGGCCGCAGCGACTACCTCCACCATCTGGCCGACCTCATCGCGGATGGCGGCGCCATTCCGCGGGGGCCGGGCGTGACGGTGCTGGACATCGGAACCGGCGCGAGCGCCATCTATCCGCTCATCGGGGCAAGCGAGTATGGCTGGCGCTTCGTGGGCTCGGACGTCGATGCCGTCGCTCTCCGATGGGCCCACGACCTGGTGCGGTCCCAGTCGGAAGTGCGCGGCCTCATCGAGATTCGCGCCCAGTCGGACCCGACTCAGTGCTTCAAGGGGATCATCCATCCCGAGGAGTTCTTCACCGCCACGATGTGCAACCCGCCGTTTCACGGCTCCGCGGCGGAGGCTCTCGCCGGGAATCTGCGCAAACGCGTGAACCTTGGGGCGGGCAAGTCGGGAGCGGAGGCGCGAAACTTCGGCGGACGGCCGGGCGAACTGTGGTGCCCGGGCGGCGAACTCGGCTTCACCCTGCGCATGATCGAGCAGAGCGTCTCAGTGCGCGATCACTGCCGCTGGTTCACCATTCTGGTTTCGAAGAGCGCGCATCTCCCCCGATTGCGCGAGGCCCTCGAAGGCGTGAACGTGGCCGCCATGAAGACGATCGACATGGGCCAGGGGCAGAAACAGAGCCGGCTCTTGGCCTGGACGTTCCGCGAGGCCTCGCGCCCGCGCGGCTGAACCGCGCGCGGCCTCAGGGTTTCAGTGAAACCAGAACGATCACGAGGTTGAAGAATCCTCCAAAGACCAGTGGAGCGATGAGACCCATGATCGCGGCGTCTGGATCCTTCGGTTGGAGAAACATGAACAGGCCCACCGCCATGGCCACCGCAATCACGTCGATCACCACCATCAGGGCGATGCGGGGCCTGGAAATCCGACGAGGGGGCGTGGTCTCGGTCATGGGAGGCCGATTATCCGCCAGATCCCACGGCCCGCCGAGAGCCCCACCAACAACAATGGGCGTTCGGTTCGCGAATTGATACACTTTCAGCGGCTTATTCCCTGAGGAGATACAAAGGAAGTCATGACCTACGTAATTGCCGAGCCCTGCATCGGAACCAAGGACACCGCCTGCGTCGAAGTCTGTCCCGTCGACTGTATCCATCCCAAGAAGGACTCCCCCGAGCACGCGGCGTCCACCATGCTCTACATCGATCCCGACTCCTGTATCGACTGCGGCGCCTGCGTCCCCGTCTGCCCCGTCCAGGCCATTTTTCCCCAGGACGAGCTTCCCGATAACTGGAAGCACTACACCGAGATCAACGCCAAGTACTTCCAGAAGTAGCGTCCTCGATCACGAGGAGAAACTGAATGACCGACTTTCGCGTTCGCTTCGGCAAACCCGCGAAACTCGGTCAGGATGCCGCCCTGGCCCTCGAGGACTACGCCCGGGCCATCTCCTCTTGCGACGCAGTGGTGGTCTTCGATGCCGCCCACAAGGTCACCGGGGTGGCCCTGGCGGCGGGCGAGAAGAAAGTGCCCGATTCGGTGACCCAGGACATCCAGATGTTCTTCGATTCACTGACCGCCGAACACGCGGACAAGCTAGGCTGGTCGTAGCCGCGCCTGCTCTTGCGGGCCCGAGAAGCAAGCGATCGTCGCGGTTTACGCGCGCCCTTCGCCGGTAGCCGCCGAACCTCGGGGCAACGCGCCTCGACGGCGTCCTTCTCTCTCCAGAACCTCCGAAGAACCCGACCACCATGTCCAATCGTCGCCGTTTTCTCTTCTCCCTCTCCGCCGCGCTCCCGCTGCTGAACTGCGCTTCCCTGCCCCAGGATTCCACGCGAAGGGCCGGAGGGGTGGGTGACTCGACCACCGGATCGAGCACGGCTTGGCGCCCGGAACCGACATCCGTTGGGGAGAAACCTCTCGCGACCTCTGCCCCCAAACCCGAAGCGGGCGATCGCTACACCTGCCCCATGCATCCCGAGGTCGATGAACCCAAGCCGGGCGTGTGCCCGAAGTGCGGCATGGACCTCGTGCTCAAGAAGAAGAAGGGATGATCGGAGTGAAGCGAGCACGAACCCTGACCGCGGTTGTGGCCCTTGGCGCCCTCATCACCGGCTGCGCCATCAACCCCCGCCCGAGTTTCAACGAAACCAGCGCGGAGGTCCGCACGCGAACCGGCCTTGAAACCACGTGGATGAGGAGCGAGTCCGAGGAACGCGCCGCGCTCGAGCGGGTGCGCGAGATCCTCGCCCAGCCCCTCACGCCGCGCCACGCCGCCCAGATCGCGCTGATCAACAATCGCGCCCTGCAGGCGCGTCTCGAAGAACTGGGCATCGCCCAGGCGAATCGGGCCGCGGCGGCGCTGCCGGGCAATCCCGAGATCGAGGGATTCCTCGGCTGGCCCTCGGAGAAGTCGCACGGCAAGACCATCGAACTCGGCTTCGGCCTCGACGTTCTTGACCTCTTCATCCTCCCTTCGAGGAAGCGTCTGGCCGACCTCGAACTGAAACAGACGAAGGCTCTCGCCGGCGACGAAATCCTGAAAGCGGCGTCGCGCGCCCAGACCGAGGTCCTCGAACTGCAGGCCCTCGAGGCAAGACTCAAAGGAACCACCGACGCCCTCGAGATCGAGGAGGCGCTCACCGAATTCGCGGAGGCGCGTTTCAAGGCCGGCACCTTGTCCGAGCTTGAATACGAGGAGGAGAGCGCACATCGCGACGCGCTGCGCGCGGAGCGCTCGAGGCTGGAACTGGAGACACGACGCCAGCGCGAGGCCATCAATCAGACCCTGAGCCTTTGGGGTGATCTCACCACCTGGACCGTGGCGCCCCTCGAGGCCGCCCTGCCCGCAACCGATCCGGCGGGCTCCGAACTCGAGCGGTTGGCCCTCGAACAGCGCTTCGATCTCGCCGCCGCACGCGCCGCCATCGATCTGCTCGCAGGAACGTTGCGCCTTCAAAAGAAAACACGTTTCCTGCCCGCGGGAGTCCGCGTGGGCGCCCACACCGATAAGGAGGACGGGGTGCGAATCACCGGGCCCTCTCTTCAACTCCAGCTTCCGATCTTCAACCCCGGACGCGCCGAGTCGTCCCGTCTCGAGGCCATGTACTTCCAGGCCCAGCGCCTGTTCGAGGACGGTGCGGCCCGGGCCCGGGCGGAGGTGCGCGAGAAACGCGACCAGCTCCTTGGCTCGCGAGCCCTCGTGGAACACCACGAGAACGTGGTGGCGCCGCGCAAGAAGCGCATCGTCGAGATGACGCGCGGCTACTACAACATGATGCTCAAGGGAGCGGACGAGCTGCTCCGAGCGCGGCGCGACGAGATCGAGGCCGAGGCCTCGGGAATCGAGGCGCGGCGAGCGTACTGGGTAGCCCGCACCGAACTGGCTCTGGCATTGGGCGGCGCGATCCCCGGGGTCGGCGAAGGAGACAAGCGATGATTTCGAGACGCCACTATCTGGGCGGCATCGTCGCCGCTTCGGCCTTGCTAAAGGCGCGGGCCAGTTCGGCTCTGGGCATGAACGCCCGCGGGGGCAAGACCGGGTATACGCCGGTGGTAACGCCCAACGGTTCGACCCTGCCTTTCACCATGAACGGCGGGGTCAAGGAGTTCCGCCTCACCGCCGAGCCGGTGGTGCGCGAGTTCGCGCCGGGCATGAATGTGAACTGCTGGGGCTACAACGGTTCGACGCCCGGACCCACGATCGAAGCGGTCGAAGGAGACCGCATCCGCCTCTTCGTCACCAACAAACTGCCCGAGCACACCACCATGCACTGGCACGGAATTCTGCTGCCCGCGGGCATGGACGGCGTGGGCGGCCTCAACCAGCCCCACATCAAGCCGGGCGAAACCTTCGTGTATGAGTTCACGTTGCGTCAACACGGGACGCACATGTATCACCCGCACGCCGACGAGGCGGTGCAGATGGCTCTCGGCATGTTCGGCTTTCTCATCATCCATCCCAAGGCTCCGAAGCGGAAGATCGATCGCGACTTCTGCGTGTTTCCCATGGAGTGGCGGGTGGATCCTGGGACCATGACTCCGAATCCAAGCGTCATGCTCGACTTCAACGCCTTCACCTTCAACGGCAAGTCCTTCCCCGGCACCGCGCCCCTCGTGGTGAAGACCGGCGATCGAGTGCGCGTGCGCCTCGCCAACGTGTCGATGGACTCGCATCCCATCCACTTCCACGGGCATCGCTGGTGGGTGACGGAGACCGACGGCGGCCAGATCCCGGAGAGCGGCTGGTGGCCCGAGACCACGGTGAACGTTCCGCCCGGCACCACGCGCACGGTCGAGTTCGTGGCCGACAACCCCGGCGACTGGGGCTTCCACTGCCACAAGTCGCACCACGCGATGAACGCCATGGAGCACGACATTCCCAATGTGCTCGGAGTCGATCAGACCAGGCTGAAGGAAGCGCTCGACAAGTTCGTGCCGGGTTCGATGGTGATGGGGACCACGGGCATGTCTGAACATGCCGAACACGCCGACCATCTCTCCGGCGCGGTTCCGAACACCCTGCCCATGATGATGGGCACGGGGCCCTTCGGCCCGCTGGAGATGGGCGGCATGTTCACGGTCCTCAAGGTCCGCGACCGGCTGGATTCCTACGACGTCGATCCCGGCTGGTACGACTACCCCGCAGGCACGCGGGCGCGGAAAGTGGAGTAGGGAGCCAGGCCCCCTGATCAGGCCGCCGGTCGGGCCTGACGCGCCTGCCACAGATGGCGGCGCGCGTGGACGAGGGTGATGCGCAGCGCGGCGTAGGCGTTGTACTTCACCCGCGCGTCGAAGGGCGATGCGATCTTCACGGTGCCGGTGGCAAGACCGTCTGCGCGATCAATCAGAGCGCCGAGTTTCACGTTCGTTGCGCGCAGCCGGTCGGCGAGGGTCAACGGGTCGCCGGTCGCCTGCGGTTCGAAGGGCTTCGAGGTGCGGCTCTTCATCCGGGGCGGCGGCTCGAGGGCCTTCAGCAGCATCCATCCCATGAAGCCGAGGCCGGACGGGCGGCTCGCTTTGCCGCCCGCGCGCTCCAGTTTCGCCACGGCGTCGTCGATGAGGGGCATCATGACCTCGGCGGTCAGTATGAGGTGCTCCAGATTCTCGGCCACGCTCCAGGAGGAAGGGCCGGGCCGCTTCCGAAGGCCGGTCGCATCCAGACCCTCGGTGATGGACCGTATCTCCTTGTCGACCCCATGCAACTCTTCCTTCATCAGACGAGCCTGCTCGGGGGTCATCGCCGCGGGAGCATACCGCCCTGGGGCTGCAGCCGACCCTCGGCGCGCGCCTGATTTATCTGAGCCGCTGAGTCCAAAAAAAGAAGGACGCATGAAATCGGTAACGGTTACCGAATCAGGAACAAATGCCAACCGATGTAGAACTGTAAATCACGTTAAAACAATGATTTAGAATGGATCGGATCTTGCTCCTCTTCGTCCTCATACGAAAGAGGAACGAAATGTCCAGCCTGACCGCGATCGCCCAATCCGCCAGCTCGAAGCTCCCTCCCCGCTCCCCGGAGGGTGTCCCCGTCAACATGAACCGGCTCCAGGACATGGCGAACGACGACCCGGTTCAGCTTCGCGAACTTGTCGGGATGTACATCAAAGAATCAACGGACGTCATGCGTGACCTGAAGATCTCACTTCAGACCGCGGACTGGGAGCAATCGGAGCGACTGGCGCACCGCCTCGGTGGCACCAGTGCTGTCTGTGGAATATTGGGGATTGTCCGCCCTTTGCGCGAGCTGGAGATGACGGCCAAAGCCGGGCACCGATCGTTCAATGAGATGCTGTTCCGCGAGGCCAGCCGTCAGCACGCGCGTATCACCGCTTATCTCGAAGGACTCGGCCTCACCGAGGTCGCGCAATGAAACGAATCCTGATCATCGAAGATGATCCCCTTATCTCCAAGGTCTACTCGTCGAAGTATGAATCGGCGGGCTTTGACACCGCGACCGCGGCGGACGGCCAGGAGGGATTGGACAAGCTCAAGAGCTTCAAGCCCGACCTCGTCCATCTCGACCTGACCATACCCAAGGTGAACGGCGTCGATATCATCAGGCACATTCG
>JAGNNV010000160.1 GCA_017990495.1 Vicinamibacteria bacterium | reverse complement strand
CCCCTGGATCGACTCCCGTGCGGCGCGCCCTATGATTCGGCATGGCCACACGAAAGGGAACCGGGCAGACCGCTCTCGTCACGGGCGCGTCCTACGGAATCGGCGTCGACCTCGCGGAGTGCTTCGCGCGCGACGGGTACGACCTCATCCTGACCGCGCGCTCCGAGGAGGCCCTCAAGTCCGTGGCCACGCGTCTGTCCAGTGCCTTCGGAATCAAGGCCGTGGCCATTGCGAACGACCTCGGCGCCATCGGCGGAGGGAAGAGTCTCGCCGCCAAGGTCAATGACCTCGGCCTCACCGTCGACGTCCTGGTCAATAACGCAGGCTTCGGGCACGCGGGCCCGCTCACCTCGGCGTCGGCTGAGACGACGCTCGGCATGATCGATCTCAATGTGCGCTCCCTGGTCGAGCTCACGCACATCTACTGGGACGGGATGGTGAAGCGCTCCCGCGGAGGCGTCATGAACGTCGCTTCGACCGCGGCGTTTCAGCCCGGTCCTCTGATGGCGGTGTACTACGCATCGAAGGCCTTCGTTCTCTCGTTCTCTGAAGCCCTTTGGGAGGAGGCGCGCGGCACCGGCGTTCACGTTTCCTGCCTGTGCCCCGGACCCACCGCCAGCGGCTTCCGCGACCGCGCGGGCACGGGCAAGACGAATCTCGCCCATGCTTCGGCGGTCATGCCCTCGATGCCGGTGGCCGAGGAGGGCTATCGCGCGTGGCGCGAAAACAGACGTGTGGTCATTACGGGCCTGCGGAACCGCGTCGGTGCGCGGGCGGCGCGGATTCTTCCGCGGAGCATGATCCTCCGGCTTGTGCGGAACCTTCAAAGTCCGCGAAAGGCTCCTGCGTTGTCTGAGTGACCTGTCCGCCCGGAGTTCCCGGGGAACTTCGGGTGCTCCCGTCGGCATCGCTCCGGTTGCGGAGGTGGTCTCATCCAAGTGAGTTAAATGGCCCTTCTCTTGGGTCCAATGTGCTGGCATGGTGCGAGCATGAACACGCCACCGATCGGCCGGACCGCTCTTTCCGCAATTGTCCTTCTCGCCCTCGTCACAGGGGCCCACCCCGCCGAGGTTTCGACCCAGCGCCGGCGGGTCATCGACGTGCAGCACATAGCGCTCGACCTCGCCTTCGACCTGAAGGCGAAGCACGCACGCGGCGTGGCGGCGATCACGCTCGCGCTCTTGCGGCCGAGCGATCAGGTGACTCTGGACGCGGGGATGTTGAGCATCGAGTCGGTCACTCTCGAGGCCGGGCCCTCCCTGGCCTTCACCTACGACGGCGGAGACGCGGACGATGCTCTGATGATTCGCCTGGACCGGACTTATGAGGCCGGAGAGGTTCTGACCATCCGCATTGCCTATCGCACGAACCACATCAACGAGGCGGACCCCAACAATCTCGGGGGAAGCAACGGAAAAGGCCTGAGGTTCTTCGGGCCAACCTCCACCGAACCCATCAAGAGGCGGCAGATCTGGTCGATGGGTGAATTCGCGTCGAATCGCTACTGGTTCCCGAGTTATGACGCGCCCGACGACTTTCGCACGTTCGAGATGAAGGCGACGGTTCCCACGCCGATGACGGCGATAAGCAACGGCGAGCTGGTTTCGACGGCCAGCAATGCCGACGGGACGAGGACGTTCCACTGGAAGATGGGAACGCCTCACCCCAACCATCAGACCACGTTCGTCGCCGGCGAGTACGTGGAAGTGAAACAGTCATGGGACGGCATCCCCATCCACAGCTTCTCGTATCCGGATGAGGTGGAGGGGACTGCAGCGAGCGTGGTGCGCGTGCCCGACATGATGCGCTTCTTTTCTGAAGTCACCGGCATGCGGTATCCCCACACGCGCTACTCGCAAGTATTCGTCCAGGACCTGCCCTGGGGCGTTCCCGGGAGCGCCACGTCGACCCTCACCGAGAACATGGTCGATGACGAGCCCACTCACGAGGACTACCGCTACTTATGGGACGGGTTGAGCGCTGAGGCCCTCGCCCGTCAGTGGTTCAGCGGCCGACTCGCGGCGCGGGACTGGCGGCACATGTGGCTCGACCGCGCCTTCGGCCACTACTTCGACGGCCTCTACAACGAGCACAAGAACGGTCGCGAAGAGTTTCTGCTGTGGCAGATGTTGGGTGATCTCAACTTCTACGTTGGCGCTTTCAAGACGCAGCCGCGGTTTCCCGTGGTCCCCCTGGGCCCCGTCGATCCAGGCGAGTTCGCCAGCAGCGTTTATCCCTACAACCGCGGGGCGCTGGTTCTGCACATGCTGCGGAAACACGTGGGCGAAGAGGCGTGGTGGCGCTCGATCAGACGCTACGTCGCGAACCATGCGGGGCGCCCGGTGACCACCGACGACTTTCGCAGCGCCGTGGAACAAGAGAGCGGGGAGCCGCTCGGGTGGTTCTTCGACCAGTGGATCTACAAGACGGGCCACCCGGTGTTCGAGGTGGCCAGTCGGTACGATGAAGCCCTCAAGCAACTGACCCTCGAGGTGACGCAGACGCAAGGCTTCGATCCCAAGGCCGCGCACCCGCAGACGGAGTTTTTCCGGGGCAAGCTCGATATCGCCATCGATGGGCGGGTCGCGACGGTGTGGCTTGAGGCCAGGTCGCGGAACACCTTCGTCTTCCCCCACTCGACGGCGCCGAAGATCATTGGTTTTGACCGCGAGAACACATGGATCAAGGAGCTGACGTTCCCCAAGAGCCTCGATGAACTCATCGCGCAGGCGCAGGGCGACACGGATGTCACCGGTCGGCGCTGGGCCCTGGCTGAGATGGTCAAGGTCGCCACCGCGGAGGAGACGAGCGCCTCTGACAAGACCAGGATCCATGGTGCGTTTCTGGGAGCCATCGAGGGAGATTCCTTCTGGCGTCTCCGGTACAACGCGCTCCTGCAGCTCACCTCCATCCTCACGCCGAAGACGCCGAACCAACCAATCAGCCTCGACCACCAGACCACGAACGCCCTCAAGAGGATCATCGCCAAAGAGAAGTCCTGGGTTCGGGCGGCCGCCGTCTCGCTCCTCGGACTCACGCGGGCGCCGGAACTGGCGCCCCTCTACATCGGTCTCCTTCGCGACGTGAGTCACCCGGTGACCTACGCGGCCGCGATCGCACTCGGTCGCACGAAGAGCCCGCTCGCCTTCCAACCGCTCATCGACGTGATGAAGATCCCGTTGTGGAAGGGCGAGAACATCCTGAGCGGCCTTGCCGGGCTGAAGGAACTGGGGGATCCGCGGGCCACGGCCATCGCTCTCAAGACGGTCACCGATCAGGAGACGCGCCGCTGGACTCTCGCCACCTCGCGATGGGACTTCCGGATTGCCGGCGCGGAAACGCTGGTGGCCCTGGGAAAGGGCGCTTTGGCTTACCCCTTGATTCTCGACCGGTTCCGGAAGTCGATGGTCGAGAACGACGTGAATGACATCTTCAGCAACGCCCTGCTGATCGCCACCCTGGCCGATCCTCGGGGGCAGGAAGTCTTCGATCAGTTGAAGACCCGGTTCAACCTGGACACGAACGCCATGGCCGCAGTCACGGCCTTCGAGGCCCAGTTCAAAGACGCGCTCAAGAAGCGGTGAGGTAGCGCTCCTTCAGAACGGAGACGTGATAGGCCGTGTGGCCGGGTGGGATGAAGCAGAGGGCGCGCACCGAGCAGGGGTTGTCGGAGGCACGGCCCATGCGAGTGAGGGCGGAGTGAGGAAGCCCTTCCAGAAAGGCCACGTAGGCCTTCCGCACCAGGGTCCACTCGTCGACCAGGCTCGCGAACGCGCGTTCGTGGAACCCCGCGTTTGGATTCCACACATCCTGATCAAAGCCGGGCAGAGGTGTGGGGTCGAGACGCGCAATGCTCATGGCGCGGTACTGGAAGACCCGCTCGGTGTCGGTCAGATGGCCGATCACTTCCTTGATTGACCACTTTCCGGGCGCGTAGGTGCCACCTGCCTTCTCCTCGGTGATGGAGGCGAGCAACGATGCGACCTCGGCGGTCTGATCTCGGGTGTATCCCACCAGATCGTCGGTGGTGACAAGACCGATATAGCGGCCGAAGTAGGCGGCGTATTCGTCAGCGGCGGGGCGGCCGAAGAGAGCCATGGGCATGGTGGTTGTGTTTCCTTTCAATGAGGTGAACGGGCGAGCGGGCCGTTCGTAGTGCGCAACGCTAGTGCTCGAGTGGAGGGCTGAGAAGGGCCATTCGGCCAAAGGTCCAGGGACCACTTCTCAGGCGAAGGATGGCCCCTTCCCGCGGCGAATCACTAAAGGCGCGAGCCGGTCGACGCACTCTGTGATGGCGGCGGGAGACGCGGCGCCATAGCTCAAGAGCAGCCCCCGGGTCTTGCGTGGTCCCGCGCAATAGTGGGAAAGGGCGGCGATGCCCATGCCGGGCACCTGGACCGACCGTGCGATGGCTGCATCATCCAGATCTTGCCGCAGGTGAGCCACAAGATGCAGACCGGTTGAGGCGGGACCGAGGCGGACGGAATCTCCCCAGGTTTTTTGCGCGTGACTCACGAGAAGCCCGCATCGTTCCGCGTAGTGTCGACGCGCCTCTCGCATGTAGCTCGCGAACTGTCCGCTGGCCATGAAGTCCGCGAGACAAGCCTGGATGAGCGGCGAAGAGTACCCGTCGGTGATGCGCCGGGCGGCGGTGAAGGGTTTGACCAGAGACCGGGGGAGCACGAGATACGCGAGTCTCAGGCCGGGGAACAGGACCTTGTTGTAGGTGCCGACATAGAGCACCCGCGCGTCCTTGTCGAGGGCCTGGAGCGCGGCAAGGGGGCGGCCGTCGAACCTGAACTCGCTGTCGTAGTCATCCTCGATGATCCAGCCTTCCGTGGCCGCCGCCCACGCGAGGAGCGCCAATCGCCGGGCGAGCGTCAAGGTGACGCCCGTGGGGAACTGGTGCGACGGAGTCACATACAGCAGATGCCGGCCGCCAGACCGGGGCAGCCTCTCGACCACGAGCCCGTCCTGGTCCACGGGAATCAGTCGGACTCTGGCCCCTCCAGCGAGGAGCGCGGCGCGGGCGCCTGGGTAGCCCGGCTCCTCGACGAGGGCCTCGTCTTTGGGGTCGAGCAACACGCGCGCCGCGAGATCAATCGCCTGCTGCGTGCTGCTCACGACCAGCACTTGATCGGGTTCGCAGCGCAGTCCGCGCGCGAGTGTCGCGTACTCGGCGATCTGCTCGCGCAATTGGGGAGAACCTTGCTGCGGCCTCGATCCCAGCAGAGCGGCGCCGCCGCTCCGCGCCTGCCTCGCCATGAAGCGGTTCCACGTCTTTCGCGGGAATCCCTCGATGTACGTGGTGCCGGGCAAGGCCTCGGGGTCTGCCGCGATCTCTCTTTGACCCAGTTGACTGATCAGCGCACCGCGGCGGCTGAGGCGGGCCGGCGACTCGGGCCGCGGTGGCGCCTTGGTGGGCCGCAGACTGTCGACGCGGCGTGATCGCGCGAACGGCATGGCGTCGCTCAGAGACTCGGCCACCGTCGAGCCAAAGCCCACCCGCCTCACCACGAAGCCTTCCGCGACCAGTTGGTCGAAGGCGGATTCGACGGTGTTTCTCGACAACCGCAGGTCGGCGGCGAGCGTGCGCGCCGAAGGAAGACGCGCACCTCGGCCCAAGGTGCCCGCGAGAATGTGCTCCCTCAGTTGCCGGTACAGCCGCGTGTGCAGCGGAGTGCCTTCTTGAGATGGGTCGATGGCAACCCGGATCTCCGGTGAGAGACCTCGCTTGCGTCTGTGACCCGTGGACACCTTCGTCATATGGGGGACTTGTGATTGGTCCCATCAGCGTATCAGGAACCGCTCGATCAATGGGTCCAGCGTCCGGCGTCGGGGGAGCGCGGCGCCATCCGCATCAGGGCCGGGTGACTGCGTTCCAGGGAATGAAGCCCTGCCACTCCCACGGCGTGTAGGTGTCTCCGATCAGCGTCGCGAGCAGCTCCTTGAAGATGCTGTCGCCGTTGCTGGAGTTGGTCATGAGGACGAGGCCCGCGCCCGACTTGTCGAACCCGATCATGTAGTTCTCCCAGCCGTTGTCGTGGCCGCCCTTGAAGAAGGCGCGGCCGTGCGGCGTCTTGAGCACGCCCCACCCGAGGCCATAGGAGAGCTGTACGCCATCGTTCCGAGTCGTCGTGGCTTCGTCGAGGGTGGGGAACTGATGCGCCGAGCGAATCCGGATTTGCGGCTTCACCATCTCCTTCCAGAACTTCCCGGCCACGGTCTTCTGCCGGAGCGTCGCCTGAAGGAACCGGGCCATGTCGTGGATCGTCGAGTCGGCGCTGCCCGCGGCGCGGACGCCACGCCGCGCGTTATGGCCGACGAGCTTGCCGGCTTCGTCGTAGCCCTGGGCGAGGTCGGTAGCGAAGTCGTCGCGCCAGGTCATGCTGGTGCGCGTCATTCCGAGAGGCTCAAAGATCCGCTCGCGCATCAGCACGCCCACATCGAGGCCGAGGCCGGCTTCGAGGACGAACTGCAGGAGGTTGATGCCCTCGCCCGAATAGGCATACCGGCTTCCGGGCGTGAACTCGATCCAGAGCGGGTGGTCGGGCTCGAAGCCCTTCTTGGTGAAGAAGCGGAAGTTGGGCATGCCGCTCGTGTGCGAGAGCAGGATGCGGGGCGTCCACATCTTCCAGCGAGGGTCGTTCTTGAGGTCGGCGTACTTCTCGTACTCCGGGAGGGGCTTGGGCAGATGCTGCGCGATGGGGGTGTCGAGGTTGAGCTTGCCCTCCGTCGCGAGTTGCATCACCATCGACGCGAACATCGCCTTGGTGAACGAGGCGGCGTACATCGACGACTGAGTGGTGAGGGGCGCGGCTTTCTCGGTGTTGGCCTGGCCGAAGGCTCTCAGGTAGACGATCTCTCCGTTGTTGATGAGCGCAAGCCCGAGGCCCGTGACCTTGCCCTTGGCCATGAGGTCGGTCACCGTGGCCTCGACCTGGACGGGGGACAACGTGCGCTTGTCGAGGGTGTGGACGGTTCCCACGATGGGACCCGTGACCGCCGCGAGCACAACACCGCCGATCAGAAAGCCGAGCATTGATATCTCCAGTGCAAGGAAGTACGGGATTGGCGACGATTTGTTCGGGCTTCCGCCGCTGGCTCCCTGCATGGAGGTCCCGCGAAGGATCGCCACATCACTCTCCGTCAACGCAAGTGGCCTGCGTGGGATGGGTTAGCCTCGTTTTCCGGCGCGGCCTTGGGATTCACCCATGAGGCTCGCCTTGTCGGTTAGACCTCGGACGGGGGACCTTTCATGACGCTTCGAATACGAGCTTCGATTCCCTTGGCGCTCGCCGCCGCTATAACGGCAAGCGCGGTTCAGGACGATGCGCCCCCCATCGACTGGATCAGGAAGAATGCGATCCCGCTGACCGGCGTCCGGGCGGGAGGCGACCGCGACGATCTGAGCCCGCTCCGCAAGCTGATCGGGGACGCGCGGATTGTTTCTTTGGGCGAAGCAACCCACGGCACTCGAGAGATGTTTGAGCTCAAGCACCGCCTGCTCGAGTTTCTGGCCATGGACATGGGCTTCACCGTCTTCTCCATCGAAGCCAATATGCCGGAGGCGTACCGCCTGAACGACTACGTATTGAATGGAACCGGAGACCCCGCGGAGCTCCTCCGTGGCCTGTACTTCTGGACCTGGAACACCGAAGAGGTGCTCGACATGATCCGATGGATGCGTGCGTTCAACGCGTCGGGGAAGGGTCGCATCCAATTCACGGGCTTCGACATGCAGACCCCGACCGTCGCCCTGGAAATCGTGCGTGATTTCGTCTCGCGCCACGACCCCGAGTACGCGCCGGCGGTGCGGGAAGCCTCCACGCGAGCCGCCACGGCCCGGCCCGCGAGCAGCGGACCCGGTTTCGGCCTGGCGAGCGCGTCCCTTCCCGGAACTCTGGTCGCGGGAAAGAGAATCCGCTTCTCCGGCTACATCCGGAGCGAGGATGTGACCGACGGACACGCGGGACTCTGGTGGAGGG
>JAGNNV010000159.1 GCA_017990495.1 Vicinamibacteria bacterium | reverse complement strand
GCGAGGTGAGCACCGCGCTCGAAAAGGCGGGAGAGCGATCGAGCGCTTCGGCCAGGGAGAAGGCTTCGTCCTTCGAGCGCGCCTCCCCCGAAACCTGGATCAACATGCCCGCTCCGCTTCCCGGCCCGGACGGAGAGATTCGGGTGAGCCGCACGCCTTCGCCCAGGACGCCCTCCAACTCGGAAAGCAGGAGACGCCAGGGGAAAACCCGACGATCGACCAGATCCTTGTAGGCGCGCAGCCGGATGAGTTCCGATGCCTCGATGCGCAGCGGAGGCTCGGCCGCAATGTCCCGTTCCAATTCGGCGATGCGAGCTTCGTTTTCTCGCACCCGCAGCACCGTGATGGCCTCATCGCCGGAGAGCAGCCGGGCGACGAAGCGCCCGTGAACCACGGAGGTCACGAGCGCCGTGGTCAGAAGCAATGCAGCCAGGAGCCAGGGCAGTCGTTCATTGCGGAACGGACGCTGAGCCAGATTGGTGGAGGCCATCATCGCGTCAATAGCCGGCGCCAAGGAGGGCGAGGGCGGGGGCGGCCGAACGTTCGATGGCCGCGGGGATCCCGGCGACCACCAGATTGGCGGGAGCCTTCACCCGTAAGGGAGCGCGACCGAAAAGCGTTTGGACCTCGCCGCTCAAGGTTTCAAACCAGGGGTCGCTCGCATGCACGAACGCGGCTTCGAGTTGCTGGCCGGCCAGACGGTCGCGCCAGAACACCGCGGTGGAGGCGATCTCCTTCCGCACTTCCTCGGGACTTCCGGCGATTTCCACGTCGAAGACGCGCACCGCCACCGGCCAGCCATCGCGGGTCAGAGTGAGGGCCAGCCAGCGCGGATCGTGGCGGACGAGGAGCACGTCGCCCCCAACTGACAAACCGCGTAGTAGCGCCATCGACGAGGTCTCGACCGAACCCACATCGAGACCGAAGGCCCGGCCCACCTGCTCGTACGCTCCAAGCACGGCCGAGGAAAACCCGAGAGCCAGCACCGGCTCGGTGGAGGAGCGGGGCCAGGCCGAGACCACCCGCAGGTCGTCGGCGGCGAAGGGGAGGAGTTTGGTCATGCGAAAGGTGACGAGCGCATCCCGCTTCCCCGGATCGGCGTTCACCTCGTCCCGAGCGAAGAGGCGGAAGCGGACCACGACGTCGGGCACGATGATGGCGGCGCGCGCCTGAGGCGCCGCCCCCAGCCGACTCAAGACCCGCTTCACCACGTCGCGGATTTCTTCCTTGTCCACAAATCCCGGATCCTCGAGGCGGGGACAAAAAGCACCCGCGGACAAGGGCTCGCTCACCAGAGCGCGCAGCTCGGCCCGCCGACCCCGCGACTCCACCCGGGCCCCGGTGATGGCCACAGAGGAGAACTCGAGCGCCACCTCGGCCGCTGCGGGATCGAAAAAGAAGTGCCGAGCCCGCTCAAGCAACGAAGGAGGCCTGGAAAGCGAGGTCACACGACCTCCACGAAGGTGACTTTGTTGATCTCCTGGAGAGTGGTGGTTCCGGCGAAGACCCGGTGCAGCGCGGAATCGCGCAGGAAGGTCATGCCCTCTTCGCGGGCCGCGCGTTTGATCTCCGAGGCGGGACGGCGGGCCAGGATCAGTTCGCGAATGTGATCGGTGACGTCGAGCAACTCGCAGATCGCGGTGCGGCCCTTGAACCCGGTGCCTCCACATTCGAGGCAGCCGGTGCCCTCGTGGAAGGTGAAGGACGCGTACTCGCGGATATCGAGACCGGACTCGATCAGCAGCTCCTCGGAGGCGTGGACCGGCCGCTTGCATTTCTCGCAGATGGTCCGCACCAGTCGCTGGGCCATCACGCAGTTGAGGGCGGAGACGAAGTTGTAGGGCTCGATCTTCATGTTGAGGAACCGGCCCAGCACGTCGATCACGTTGTTGGCGTGCACGGTGGTGAACACGAGGTGACCGGTCAAGGCCGACTGGATGGCGATGTCCGCGGTTTCGGGGTCGCGGATTTCGCCCACCATGATCTTGTCGGGATCGTGGCGCAGGATCGAGCGAAGACCGCGGGCGAAGGTGAGGCCCTTCTTCTCGTTCACGGGAATCTGGGTGATGCCGCGCAGCTGGTACTCGACCGGATCCTCGATGGTGATGATCTTGTCTTCTTCGGTCTTGATCTCGGACAAGGCGGCGTAGAGAGTTGTGGTCTTGCCCGAACCGGTGGGGCCGGTGACGAGGACCATGCCGTAGGGCTCGCGGATGAAGCGCCGAAAGCGTGCCAGCTCCTTGCCTTCGAAGCCGACGATGTCGAGGCGCAGGGAGGAAAACTGCTTCGACAGATTCTCCTTGTCGAGGATGCGGATGACCGCGTCCTCTCCGTGCACCGAGGGCATGATGGAAACGCGGAAGTCGATCTGGCGTCCGCCAAGGCGCACGCGGAACCGGCCGTCCTGAGGCACCCGCTTCTCCGCGATGTCGAGTTCGGCCATGACCTTGATGCGGCTGATGATCTCCGCGTGGTGTTCCTTCGCGATCGGCTTCATGGCCGGCTGGAGCACGCCGTCGATCCGGTACTTGATCTGCACCTCGTTGTCGCGGGTCTCGATGTGGATGTCGGAGGCCCGGCGCGAAAGCGAGTCGAAAAGCGCGGAATCGACGAGACGCACGATGGGCGACTTGTCCTGGGCCTGGATCGAATCGACGGAGAGGGTTTCACCTTCGTCGCCCTCGCGGACGATCTGCATGACCAGCGATTCGGACGCCTGTTCCAGAACCCGTTGCGAACCCTGCCCGCGCTTGAGGGCCTCGCCGATGGCCGAGGGGGTGCCCACCGCCGCCTGGATCCGGCGATTGAGCAGAATGGCCAGGTCGTCGACCACGGTGAGGTCGGATGGGTCGGCCATCACCAGAACCAGCCGGCCCTCTTCCTCGCGGTATGGCAGGAAGTTGTAGCGGAACATCAATTCGACCGGCACGCTTTGCAGGATCTGCGGATCGGGGGAGAAGGAGGTCACGTCGAGAAAGCGCAGGCCGAGACGATCAGCCAGACCGCGGGCTCCGGTTTCTTCGATCGCCATGGCGGCCTGGGTGGCCATGGGTCAGCGCCCCCCGCGCGACTGCAAAGCGGAGAAGGCTTCAAACATGGGCAGGTAAAGAGCGAGCACCATGGACCCGATCACCACGGCCATGAAGACCAGCAGCACCGGCTCGACCAGGGCCAGGATGGTCTGAACCTTCACCTCGAGGTCTTCATCGTAGAAGTCGGCGACCTGGTTGAGCATCTCGCCCAACGCGCCGGTGCTCTCGCCCACCCGGATCATCTCCACGGTGAGAGGCTCGACCTGGCCGGTGGCTTCAAGCGCCAGGGACAGGCTCTTGCCCTGCTGGATCTGCGGCACCGCTGCGGCCGCGGAGGCGGCGATGGCGCGATTCCCCACGGATGCCGCGGCCACGGCGAGGGCCTGGACCAGAGGAAGGCCGCCCGAGAGCAAGGTGGCAAGACTCCGCGCGAGCTGGCTGGTCGAGTAGGTCTGCAGGAGCGGACCGAAGAAGGGAATACGCAGGGTCCAGCCATCGAAGCGCTCACGATTTGCCGGGGCACGAAGCCAGGCGGCGAGGCCAAAGCCCATCACCACGAGCGCGAGAATCAGAGGCACGCTCCACTGGCGCGCCGTCTCGGACAGGCCCATGAGCACCCGTGTGGGCAAAGGCAATTCCGCGCCCAGGCTCCCGTAAAACCCGGTGAACTCGGGAAGCACGCGGGTGAGCATCACGTACATCAGTCCGAACATCCCGGCGAACAGCACCATCGGATAAACCGAGGCGGCGATGACTTTCTTCTTGATGGTCTGGCTGAGCTTGAGATACGCGACGAAACGCCGCAGCACGCCCTCGAGGTTGCCGCTTCGTTCGCCGGCGATGAGGCTGGCCGCGAACATCTGCGGATAAAGCGCCCCTTCTTGCCGGAACGCTTCCGAGAGGGCGGCTCCGGACTTCACTCGATCGCGCACCGCTCCGAGCGAGCGCTTGAAGAGGGCATCGCGCTGGCGTTCGACCATGAGATCCATGCCCTGGGTGAGGGGCAGCCCGGCTTTGAGCAGGGCCGCGAGTTCCTGTCCGAAGAGCTGGAGGCTCTCCGCCTTCACCCGCGGCGCGGTCAGGCTGAAGTCGGAACTCGCCTTGCGATGAGAGAAAAGGAACAGGCCCTGACGCTGGAGATCGGCCTTGAGGGCTTCCTCGTTCGGAGCCTCAAAGCTGCGTTCGACGATCTCGCCCGCCGGCGTGCCGACTTTGCAGATGTACTCCATAAGTTATTGGAACGGTTGAGTGTAGCAGCCGAGGCTGGTTGCCGTTGTGGCGGGTCCCCCGCACACTTTCAGCAAGGACGTTCAGACACCCGCAAGAGGGATGAACTCGAGCAGCACGCGGAATCCGAAGAACCCCGCGGCGAGGAGCAGCACGATGCCTAGAGGCACACGCACGAGTTCCGAACCAAGAGTGCGCAGCCCGGGCAGATCGACGAGTGCTGCGAGAGTCTGGCGCGGAAAGGCCCCCACCGTATCCTCCTCGACAGCCGACGCGCCGAGCACGGCCAGAAGCGGAAGAGCCGCGAGCAGATATCGCACCTCCACCGGGGAAACCAGAGCGGCCACCGCCAGCACCACCGCGGTGATCGCCAAGGCGCGACTCAGGGGAAGGACCAAGCGCGGGGCGCTCGTGAGCAGGGAGAGCGCGAGCAAAGCGAGCAGCGGCCAACCCGCGCCGGCCACCAACTGCGAGGGGAGTCTCCATGGATCGAACACACCGGAACTGCCTCCCCGTTCACCGAGCAGTCTTGGCACCTGGGCCGCGACCATCGGAAGGAATGTGGCGAAGTAGCCGAGCGCGACGACCACACCGACCACGAGGGGCTTGAAGACGGGCCCGCGGCGGTCGGCGCCGAGAGCCACGGCCGCGAGCAGAAGCGTGAACAGCACGATGAATGAGGAGAGATGAGCGGTCGCGGAGAGAGCGACGAGAGCGCTCAGCACCAGGGCACGAAACCAGCCTTTGGGCAGGAGGCCACCGGCCACGAGAAACAGGAGAAACACCGCCTGAGCGAAAACGTTCGAGAGATTCCCGAACCCCATGGTGCGGATGTTCACCGGAGCAAAGGTCCACAAGACCACCGCGGCCGCGGCCAGAGAGGCGGAGGTGCGGCCGAGAAGAAGGGCGAGGGCGAAAACGGAAAGAGTCGAGAAGAAGGCCGCGCCCGCGCGCACCACCGCAACTCCGGACATACCGGGCGTCGACCATGGCGTGAGCACACCATAGAAGCTGAATCCGTAGGGGATCTCGAAGGGCGGCTGATGGTCCGTGCGGCTGGTAGGAAAGCGATTCCCGCGCGCCACTTCGGTGAGTTTGTTGCCATGAAGTTGGGCGTCGCCCTGGATCACCAGGGGCGAGGGGGGAAGGATGCCGTGGATGGTCGCGGCCAGGAAGAGGGTCACCTGCAGGCATGTGCGCGCCCAGACGCCGCCGCGGGCGCCACGGGCAACCAGGACTGAAACCCCCACCGCAAGCGCGACGAGCACCGCGCATTCAAACAACCAGCGCGAGCGCCACAGGCCTGCGGGAAGCACCATGAGAAGAAAGGCCGCGGGCGGAGCGACCGCGGCCCACAGTCCAAGACCGGAGGCCGCCATCGCCGCAAGCGCGATCGTCGCCACGCCCGCAAGGGCGATCCAGAGGCGCGCGGGAACCGCGGTGACGCCGGTTCTCGCGGAGGTTGCGGGGGCCACGGAAAGGGACACGAACTGCGTCCCCAGCGCTCGCCCCGACGCGTTGAATCCCTCAGTCTCGATGCCCAGGACCAGTGACGGCCCGAACAGCGGGATGCGCGTGGCGAAATGGCCGGCGCCGGGCGGAAGGCTCCCGATCCGCGCTCCATTCGCGACCACGCTCACCTCGCTGCGATGACCGCGGACCTCGAGTGCGATGTCCACAAGACCAGGACCCACCGCTTCGAAGCGGAAGGTCGCCAAGGGACGCAGCCACCGCAAGGCGCCGCCGCCTACCTGGTTCTCCCGCGGCTCGATCCCGCTGACCACGAACGCGTCATCGGTGCCAAGGGCCAGACTCGCGAGAGATCGCGGATTCCGGGCGACCTCTCGGGGCACGGCCCAAATCGCCGCGGCACCTGCGAGAATCAGGACCATCGCCGCCGTTTTGAACCTGCTCATCGAGAGCCAGAGTCTATCCGCCAGCGTTTCCGTCAAAGCCGCCGAGGACCCCGAACCGTGCTCACACTTCTTCTCGCCATTGCCCTCGCCGCTCCCACCGGCGCCGCCGCCGACACCGCCGCTTTCGCCGCCCAGGATGCGCGCCTCTCCGCCATGATCCGAGGTGACGTTTCCTTCCTCGAATCAGCGCTCGACGAATCCCTCACCTACCAGCACTCGACCGGGACCGTTCAGTCAAGAACCGAGTTCATCGAAACCATCCGCCTGGGAACCCTCAAGTACCGGGTCCTCGATATCGTGGAACGAAAGGCCCGGCACTTTGGCCCGGTCACGATCATCACGGGAGTCCTCCGGCTTCAGGCGGGAAACGACGCAGGGTTCATCGACATCAAGGCGCGGTTCACCGATGTCTACGAACGCCGAGACGGCCGCCTGGTGCAGGTGGCCTGGCAGAACACTCGCATCCCTTAAGGCGCGCCCGGCGCGGGCGCGTACTAGAACTCCCCCGGACTTACCGATAGACTTTCCGACAGAAAGCGACGGACACCAGCATGACCAATCTCAAAGAAGTCGAACAGGCTCTAGGCAAGGACGCGCGTCTGCTTCTCGACCACAAGTGCGCCACCATCTCCGCGGAGCGCCTTCACCTTCCCGGCCCCGAGTGGGTGTCTTTGAACCACGGTTCCTCCGATCGGCCCATCCCGGTGCTGCGCTCGTTGCAGCAGATGTTCAGCGCGGGACGACTGAGCGGGACAGGCTACCTGTCGATCCTGCCCGTGGATCAGGGCATCGAACACTCGGCCGGCGCCTCCTTCGCAAAAAACCCCGACTACTTCGACTCTGAAAACATCGTCAAGCTCGCGATCGAAGGCGGCTGCAACGCGGTGGCCTCCACCCTGGGCGTGCTCGGGTCCTGCGCCCGCAAATACGCGCACCGGATTCCCTTCATCGTGAAGATCAACCACAACGAGTTCCTCACCTACCCGAACAAGTTCGACCAGATCATGTTCGGTCAGGTGAAGCAGGCGAAGGACATGGGGGCCGTGGCGGTTGGCGCCACCATCTACTTCGGGTCCGACAACTCCTCGCGCCAGATCGTCGAAGTGAGCCAGGCCTTCCAGGCCGCGCACGAGATGGGCCTTGCCACCATCTTGTGGTGCTACCTGCGCAATCCCGCCTTCAAGAAGGACAAGGACTATCACCTCTCCGCCGACCTCTCCGGTCAGGCCAATCACCTCGGCGTCACCATCGAGGCGGACATCATCAAGCAGAAGCTGCCCGAGAACAACGGCGGCTACGACGTCTTGAACTCGAAGGAAAACCCCTACGGCAAAACGGACAAGCGCGTCTATACCGAACTCTGCTCCGATCACCCGATCGATCTCACCCGCTACCAGCTCGCGAACTGTTACATGGGCCGCGCGGGTCTGATCAACTCGGGCGGCGCTTCGGGCGACAACGACTTCGCCGAGGCCGTGCGCACCGCGGTGATCAACAAGCGCGCGGGCGGCATGGGTCTCATCTCGGGCCGCAAAGCCTTCCAGCGCCCCATGGCCGACGGAGTCCGGCTGCTCAACACCATCCAGGACGTCTACATGTGCAAGGACGTCACCATCGCCTGATCAACGTTCGGCAAGCGCCACCCTCAACAGACCCAGGCAAACCCCATGTCGCGTGAAAGACCCGTGAAAGACGCGCCGGAGACGGAGAAGCGTCTCTTCACCTACGCCGAGGCGAAGGCCCTGCTGCCCCGGGTTCAGCAGCTCACCGACGAGGCCTATGGGCGGGTCGAGCGCCTGCTCAGCAGCGGAGCCCAAAAGCCAC
>JAGNNV010000158.1 GCA_017990495.1 Vicinamibacteria bacterium | reverse complement strand
CTGGAGTATCGGTTGTCTTTGGAGAAGAAGCCGAGCCCGCCCATGAAGCCGGCGGTGTTCTTCACCACGCTGATGCCGTTGGTGCGCACGTCGGCGGGCATGCGCCCGAGGGCCTGGTTCACCCGGTTCTGCACGTCGACCGCGGCGAGGTCGATGTTCCGGTCGATGTCGAAGGTGACATTGATGGTGGAGAAGCCGCTGTTGGTGCTGGAGGACGTGATGTAGGTCATGCCCTCGACGCCGTTGATGGCCTGTTCGAGGGGCGTGGTGACGGCGCTCTCGACCGACTGGGCATTGGCGCCCGTGTAGATCGCGGTGACGGTGAGCGAAGGCGGAGCCAGATCGGGATACCGGGCGATGGGCAGGGTGGGGATGGAGACTGCCCCGGCCAGGATGATGAGCAGCGAGCAGACCGTGGCCAGTACAGGCCGGCGGATGAAGACGTCGGTGAGCATTGTTTATTGACCCTTCGTCGGTTCGGCGGCGGCTTGGGGAGCCGAAGGCGCGGCGATGCTGACGGGGGCGCCGTCGCCAATCTTCTGAAGCCCGGAAACGATGAGCTGTTCGCCGGCCTTCAGGCCGGAACGCACGACGTAGTCGTTGCCGATGATGTCGCCAACCTCGACGGCGCGCTGCTTCGCCACCATTCCCGCGTCGCCCTTCTCGGCGACGAAGGCGAAGTACTGGCCGTTGATGCGAGTGACCGCGGTGACGGGCACGGTGAGGCCGGGATCGGCCCGCCATAACAGGCGAACGCGAATGAACTGGTCGGCGCGGAAGCCCCGGCCCTCGACCAGAGCCGCCTTGGCCAGGATGGTTTGGGTGGCCTCGTCGACATTCGGCGAGACGAAGGAGATCTTGTTGGTGGCCACCACCTGGGCCTTGTCGTCCATGATGCGCACGGGCACGCCCACGCGCAGATCGGCGGCCTGCGACACGGGCACGCTGACGTGGATCTCGAGGCCCGCGTTCTCGTTGACCGTGGTGAGCATGGTGGAGTGAGTGACGCGGTCGCCCACCCGAACCGGGATGTCGCCCACCACGCCCGCGGCGGGAGCGCTGACCTTGTAGTAACCGAGCTGGGCGCGCTGCTGGCTGACCTGCTCCTCGGCGGCCTTGAGCTGGGCTTCGCTGGTGCGCAGGGCCGTGGCCGCTTCCTCGGCGTCGCGCTGGCTGGCGGCGCCCGCCTCGAAGAGCTTGCGGGTGCGCGCCTCCTGCTGACGCGCGTATTCGACCTCGGCCGCGCGCATCGCCTTCATTGATTGCTGGGAGGCGAGCATCGCTTGCTGAGGCGTCGAGTCGACTTCGAAGAGCGTGGCTCCCGCGGCCACGCGATCGCCCGAGCGCACGGCGATGCGGGTGATGAAGCCCTCGACCTGAGGTTGAATGGTTGATGAGCGCCGAGACTTGAGCGTGGCCACGAATTCTGTGGTCTGCTCGATGGGCTTTTCCGCCAGGGTGATGGCCTCCACACCGCTCGGGGGCATGCCGCCTCCCGGGCCGCCGGGGCCGCCTTGCGGGGCGCCTCCGCAGGCGACCGCGAACAGGCTGGTCAGGATCAACAGGAGGGGCCGCGGCGATGCGGAGACGACACTGGATGCGGCGGCCTTTGGGCTCGAGGTCATGGCGACGTTTTCCTTGCTTGGGCGGGAACGCTCCCGCGAGATGGCGATGTCCCGGCAGGTTATCGATCGATATATGACACCGAACGTCATAATTGACGAGACGCCGGCTCAAGTCGATGAACCAACCCGTCTTGGGGCATCAGAGAGGATGCCTGCGACCGGCCGGACTGCGAAGAATACCTCTCAGGACCCCGAGGACGTTGTACGGCTCACCGCGTAAACGTGTCCCGCGCCGCGGATGAACAGAGTGCCCGCGGAGATCGCGGGGGTTGCCATCAGCGGTTCGCCCATGTCATTCCGCGACAGCACCTCGAAAGCGCGTCCCGCCTTGAGCACGATCACTTCGCCGCCTTCAGCAGCGAGATAAAGGCGCCCATCGCTCGCCACCGGAGACGCGCTGTGGGTGGTGTTCGTCCGTTCTCGATAGAGCAGCGCGCCGGTCTTCAGGTCGTACGCCCCGAAAATGCCCTCGTCGCGGATGGCATACAGCAGGCCGTCGTAGGCGAGTGGGGTTGCGGTGTACGGTCCGCCCGCCTCGGTGCGCCAGGCGAGGAAAGCGCCCGTCTTCACGTTGGCAGGCTCCGAGATGTCGCCTATGGCCCCGGTCTTCAAAGCGAAGATTGGTCGGCCGCGGTATCCGCCGGAGAAGACGATGAGTTCGTCGGCCACGAAGGGTGTCGGTGTCTTCACTTCCGCCTCGTCCTTGAATTTCCACACCTCGGCGCCGGTGCGCGGATCGTAGCCGCGGACGTATTCGCCGCCCACCACGATCAGGTCGGTGCGCCCGCCCACGGTATGCAGGGTGGGCGTGCTCCACACCGGTCGTTCGACCCGGGGGACATTCCACACGCGTTTGCCCGTGGCGATATCGAAGGCCGCCAGATACGAGTCCTTGTGGCGGTCCACCTGAACGATCACGCGATCCTCGAAGATGACGGGCGAACTGGCGTGACCCCACTCGGAGGTGGGATCGCCGTAGAGGCCCGGGTTCAAGACGCCCAGGTCGGCGCGCCACTTGAGCGTTCCCTGCAGGTCGAAGGCCACGAGACCTTCCGAACCGAGGACGGCCACGAGGACACGTCCATCGGTCACCGGAGTGGAGTTCGCCTGGCTCGACTTCACGTGACGCGTGGCCCGGGGAACGCCGGAAAGGACGTCCTTCGACCAAAGCAGTCGCCCGTCCTGAGTACTGAGAGCGGACACACGCCAAGTGTGGGGCACGCGGTCGTCAGCCATGCCGATGCCGCTGTCGCCGAGCTTGAGCGCGGGAGGGTTCTCCCGAACCACCGAAGTCACGAAGAGCTTCTCGCCCCACACCACCGGGCTCGAATGCCCCTGTCCGGGAATCGCGGTCTTCCAGCGGATGTTGCGGCCGGTCTTCACGTCCCAGTCCGCAGGCAGATTCTGGCGATCGGAAACCCCACGCGCGAACGGTCCACGAAACGATGGCCAGTTCTGAGCCGTGGCCGAGAGAGCGATGACCCCGGACAGGCCGATGGCTACAAATAATTGAATCAATGGTGTTTGCATGGAGTGTTCCTTGGCCATTATGACGCGAAAGCTCGATGACCAGTCTGACCTCCTCCGCTTGTGGCCCTACGGACACATAAGGCTGTTAGGATTCCGGACTTCATGCGCGAACGCATCCTGATCGTGGACGACGAGGCGGGCGTCCGGGCGTCGCTCTCGGGCATTCTGAGCGACGAGGGCTACCGCGTCGACACCGTCGAAACCGGTGAGGCCGGGGTCAAGGCCGTCGAGTCGAATCGGTACGAATTGGCCCTCCTCGATGTCTGGCTCCCCGGCATCGACGGAATCGAAACCCTCACCCGCATTCAGGCCATCGATCCGGATCTGCCCGTGGTGGTCATCTCCGGCCACGGCACGGTGGAAACCGCGGTGAAAGCGGTCCGTCTCGGCGCCGCCGACTTCATCGAGAAGCCGCTCTCCCTCGAGCGCATCCTGCTCGCGGTCTCGAACTCGCTGCGAAGGCGCAAGCTCGAACAGGAAGTGCGCGCCCTCAAGGCCGAGGTCGAACACAAACATCAGATCGTGGGCGAGAGCGAGGCCATCAAGGAGTTGCTCGGGGTTATCGCTCAGGCCGCCCCCAGCAACGGCCGCGTGCTGATCACGGGTGAGAACGGAACGGGCAAGGAACTGGTGGCGCGCGGGATCCATCAGCAGAGCCTGCGCAGCGGCGGCCCTTTCGTCGAGGTGAATTGCGCGGCCATCCCCGAGGAGCTGATCGAGAGCGAACTCTTCGGCCACGCCAAGGGCTCGTTCACCGGCGCCACCGCGTCCCGCAAGGGCAAGTTCGAAATCGCCGACGGCGGCACCCTGTTCCTCGACGAGATCGGCGACATGACGCTGAAGACCCAGGCCAAGGTGTTGAGGGCCCTGCAGGAACAGAAGATCGAGCCGGTGGGCGGGGCCGCCGGCGTCAACGTCGATGTCCGGGTGATCGCCGCCACCAACAAGAACCTCGAGGACGAGATCCGCAAGGGCACTTTCCGCGAGGATCTCTACTTCCGTCTGAACGTGATTCCCATCCACGTGATCCCGCTACGCGAGCGGCGCACCGACATTCCCCTCCTCGTCCGCCACTTCAGCCGCGAATACGCGGCCGAGTACGGCCGGCACGTGAAGGACTACGCGCCCGCCGCCATGGAGATGCTTTCCGCCCACGACTGGCCGGGCAATGTGCGCGAACTGCGCAACATGATCGAGCGCCTGGTCATCATGGCCAAAGGCGATCTGGTTGAAGTGAGCGACCTCGGCGTGCTGCGCTCTCCCCTTCTTCCGGACGCGGCGCCCCTGCCCGAAGCCCCTCCCCGCACTCCGGCGGAGCCGGCATCCTCGAATGGGGCACTCACCGACTTCGAAAGCCTCGCCGTCGCTCGCGAAGACTTCGAGCGCCGCTACATCGCGAAGAAACACGAGGCCTGCAAAGGCAACATGAGCCGCACCGCCGAAGCCCTCGGCGTGGAGCGGTCGTACCTTTACAAGAAGATGAAGGCCCTCGGCCTCATCGCTCCGAAGAAGGCCGGCGAAGGTACAGACGCCGAATAAACACGGGTTCAGGGGGCAGGCGCATATAATCGAAGGCGGCGGATCGTCCATGCGCATCCAGTTTCCTGTCGCGACTGAACAATCACTTGGAGGCCGTCGTGCGGCCGCGCCTCACCGGAGGCGAAGGCGGCCATGAATCCCCCGCCCGAGCTTGCGCGCCTTCGCTTCATCGTTTCAAGGTACGCCCACGAGCACGGGCTTGAGCCGTACGACACCCTGGCGTGTCTGGGGTTCGAGATTCTCGATGAGTTCGAACCCTGGGACTACCCCTGCACACCGCTGAACAGCGCGGCCTTCGGGGCTGCGGGGGGCGACGGCTTGCATCTCAATCTCCTCACCGAGGGGCCGGCGCTGGGCGCCGTGGTGTTGACCGCGCCGGGCGGGGAGGTCTCAAACCTGGTGGTCGGCGCGAGCTTCCTGGACTTTCTTCGTCTCGGCTATCACTCGTGTTTCGGGTGGCTCGACACCCTGGCTCTCGACCCCGGACGAGCCGCGGTTCTCTATCGCCATGACAACGCGCTGACCGATCTCGCCATCGGCCTGCGCGATCGCCTGCGGCGCGACTTCCGCCTTAGCCCCGTCGATGACATCGGGGATCACCTTCGTCATCTTCAGGCCCGACATCTGAGCGATCTGGTCCTGCCTGAGGGCGCGAAGGGCGTGCGGGTCTAGTCAAAGCACTCCAAAGGCGACGGCAGGGCCTCGCGATCCTCGGGCTCGCATCATCCTTCTGCGCGCAACGCCTCCGTCGGATCGATCGTCAGCGCGCGCCTTATGGGCAACGCGCACGCCGCCAGGCCCGCGGTCAGCATGATGGCGTCGGCGGCGAGCAACAGAAGCACCTCGCGCGTCGAGCCGAGGCCCGTCAGCGCGGCCAGCGCGCTGCCGATCAGCACTCCCGCGCCGATCTGAAGGAACGCGCCTCGGAAGACTCCCGCGACGATCCGTCCCGGGTTCGCCCCAAGGGCAACGCGAATGCCGATCTCGCGCGTGCGGCGCGACACCGTGAACGACATCAGCGCGTGGATGCCGGTCGCGGAAAGCACCAGCACGATGAAGGCGACAACCCACGCCACCGACGTCAGCACCCAGTTCCACTTCGCCTCGCCTCTGTCGGCGTCGGCCAGCGGCCCCACATCGGTAAGCCGGATCAGCGGATCAACCTCGTAGGCGAGCTTCCGAAGGCGATTCGAGAAGCCTGAAGGATCACCCACGCGCACGGCCATCTGGCGCGCGTTGCCCACCACCGGCAAAGTCGGGCGATACATGGCCGACTGCTCCCAGGGTTCCGGCAGCTGCCAGCCGAAGTTTTTGACCACGCCCACGATCTCGTACCAGGTGTCGCCCGCATAGCGGTCGACCTCACCGCTCTTGATGCGGATGCGCTGGCCGATCGCGTTCCGTCCGCCGAGCACGTGCTGGGCGAAGGCCTGGTTCACGATCATCACGTTGCTCTTGCCCGCCTCGAAGTCGACGGGGGAGAAGTCCCGGCCGGCGGTGATCGCGGTGCCGTAGGCATCGAAGAATCCCTTCGATATGTTGACCAGCGTGCTCGTGCGGATGCCCGTCTCTGGAGCGCCCCCGGCCTTGTCGACCTCGATGTTGTACTTGAACTGATCCTCGACGGGAAGGCGATCGGAGAACGCGACGCCAAGGACACCCGGCTCCGCTCCGAGCCGCTGCTCGAGCTCCTCGAAGCTGCGACGCGTGCGCGCCGAATGGGACGCAGGGTCGAGCAGGGAGTCTTCGCGATCCATCGCGACGCCGGCCATCAGGTAGTTCGAAGCGCCGATACCTTCCGCCCGCTGGTTGAACCGGTTGGACTCGAAGATACCGCCCGCCGCGAGGGGAATGAACGTGACGGTGATCGCGACCTGAGCAACGATGACCGCGGTCCAGAAGCCGCCGAAGCGAAGGCTGGCGCGGCCTCCCGCGTCGCTGCGCAGCGCGTCCTGGAGGTTCACCCGGGTGACGCGGAGCGCGGGGAGGACGCCCACGATCAAAGCGCCGAACACCGTTAGTCCCGCGGTGTAGAGAATCGTTCTCCACGACAGGCTGGCGTCGATCCAGAAGGGCAGCGCCCCGCCGGTCGCGTTGATCATGCCCAGGCCATAACTCATCCCGACCTTCGCCAGCATCAAGCCAAAGACGGCGCCCACGCTCGCGAGCACCAGGGCTTCACCGAAGAGCTGAACGATGATGCGGCCGCGAGAAGCGCCGAGCGCGCTGCGCACGGTGATCTCCCAGGAGCGGGTGGCGGCGCGCGCGAAGACGAGCGTCGCGACGTTGGTGCACATGATGGCCAGCAGCAGCAGGAAGACGCCGTTCGCCGCGTACATGATGTTGCGGATCATCAGCATGTCGCCGCCTTCGTTGAGCGGCTTGGCATAAGGCGAGACACGCGGCCGGAGGTGCTGATGCGATGCGGGGTTGCTTTTCGACAGACGAGCGCCAACGAGATCGAGCTCCGCCCGCGCATCGTCGATCGACGCACCCTTTGCCAGACGGCCGAAGATAGATGCCGAAGGACCGCTCCGCGGTGCGAGCGTGGGCACGTTCAGGCGCAGCGGCGCCCAGAGATTCTGGTTCTGGGGGAACGCGAACCCTTCGGGCATCACGCCGACGATCGTCGCGGTGACGGTGCCCAGCCTCACCGTTCTGCCGACCACCCCGGGATCGCGGTCGAAGCGCGAGGTCCAAAGGGAGTGCCCGATGACGAGCACCGAAGGCTCCGCGGGGTTTTCGTCCCGATCCTCCAGCGTGCGGCCCAGCAACGGCGGCGTTCCCATCAGCCGGAAGGCGTTGGCCGTGATCTCCGACCCCGAAACCGGCTCCACCCGCCCGTCGTCGGTGGCCAGATTGCGCTGGAACCCGACGTCGGCGCCCAGGTTCTCGATGGTCTTCACCTGCTGCCGCCAGATCGCAAAGTCGAAGAGCGACCTCCGGTCCTCGTCGAACTCGTTCAGGTCCCAGATCCGAATCGAGACCACGCGCCCGCCATCCTGAATCGGCAGCAGCGGGTTCTGGAACTTGTCGACCACGCTGAAGTAGATGGCGCCCAGAGCTATCGCCACCGAGATCGCGCACGTGCTGATCACGGTGAGCCCCGGATACCGCGTCAGCATTCGGAACCCAACCTTCAAATCGAGGTCGGAAATGAGGTGTCTGTTCAGCATCGGTGGCGTTCTCCTTGGGCCAAGAGCTTCACCCACCAGCCAGGTCCGGGCAAAGGGCGGCCGATCCCTGAGAAACTCGGCGGCGATGCTTCGCGAACGTCGTCTCGGTCTGGCCTGCGGCGTCGTGGCGTA